>NZ_JBTIYG010000007.1:0-75563 GCF_054401055.1 Gilvimarinus sp. F26214L
ACCAAGCGCGAAGACGTCGAGCGTGGTCAGGTCCTGGCCGTACCGGGCTCAATCACCCCGCACACCAAGTTCGAGTGTGAAGTGTACGTTCTGTCCAAGGAAGAAGGTGGTCGTCACACCCCGTTCTTCAAGGGCTATCGTCCCCAGTTCTACTTCCGTACCACGGATGTGACCGGTGCGTGTGAACTGCCGGAAGGTACCGAGATGGTAATGCCCGGCGACAACGTGGCCATGACTGTCACCCTGATCGCCCCGATTGCGATGGAAGAAGGCCTGCGCTTCGCAATCCGCGAAGGTGGTCGCACCGTCGGCGCCGGCGTGGTATCCAAAGTAATCGAGTAAGACACAGTCCGAGCCATTGGGGGCCGCCAGCAGCGTTTCGCTCTGGCGGCTTTCGAAGCGGCTGCTGCGGGTAGAATAAGGAGAGACTAATGGACGACGAGATCAAGGGCAGACTTTCTTCCGGGGAGACCTGGCTGAGGTTGCTGTTTATCCTCGTTTTTGGTTTCTTCGCAACCGTAGCAACGTGGTTGATTTGGCTGGTGGCGGCTGGGCAGTTTCTGTTTTCCGTTTTTGCTGGTCGAACCAATGACAACCTGAGTGCGTTCGCTGACACATTGGTTGCCTACGTGGCGCAGGCTTTCTCCTACGTGACCTACCGGACCGACGAAAAGCCCTTCCCGTTTGCACCGCCGCCCAGGGATATTGTGGTCCAGGGGGTGGCTCGAGCCGCGGCCAGCTCATCGTCTTCGGGGTCGTCCTCGAAGGGAGAGGGTTCCGCGAAGGCGGAGTCGCCTGTCGACGACGAGTCTGCGTAAGCAGGGTCGGCGCAACCGCAAAAGTTTGAAAATAAACCGTTTTCAGGCTGCATGAGTCGCTAAATAATATCCAGGCGACGCTTGACAGTCCCAGGGTGGGTCTATAAAATCTCGCCTCCTTTCGCCGGCCCCCCAGGCGGAACGGGTGGCTATGATCCCGAATTTATTAAAAATTTAGTGTGGAGTTGGGTATAAATGCAGAGTCAGCGAATCAGGATCCGGCTAAAGGCCTTCGATCACAAACTCATTGATGCGTCGACTGAGGAGATCGTTGAGACTGCCAAGCGCACTGGTGCCCAGGTTCGCGGCCCCATTCCGCTCCCCACGCGAAAAGAACGCTTTACCGTATTGATCTCGCCCCACGTTAACAAGGATGCGCGCGACCAGTACGAGATTCGCACTCACAAGCGAATGATGGACATTATCGAGCCCACGGAAAAAACGGTAGACGCACTGATGAAGCTGGATCTGGCGGCAGGCGTCGAAGTCCAGATCAGTTTGGGTTAATCGATTTTCCCGCCGGTTGGCGGGAGTCGAACAAGTGCCTCAAGCGATTTTGAGGTGATTGTGTAACGCTCTGAAATGGGCGGCCATAGCGGGTAAGAGCCCCGTACACTGAGAGGTTAACAACAATGACGATTGGTATAGTCGGTCGTAAGAGCGGCATGACCCGCGTTTTCACCGACGACGGTGACTCCATTCCTGTAACTGTGATTGAGGTTTCTCCCAATCGCATCACCCAGGTCAAGAATACTGAAACCGATGGCTACAACGCTGTGCAGATTACAGTGGGTGGCCGTCGCGCCTCCCGGGTGGTCAAGCCCGCTGCTGGTCATTTTGCAAAAGCGAACACCGAAGCTGGCGCCAAGCTGTATGAGCTGCGTAACGACGCCGGCGATGAGTTCAGTGTTGGCGCCGAGCTGACGGTAGACGGTTTTTCCGCTGGTCAGATGGTGGACATCACGGGTTCCTCCAAAGGTAAGGGTTTTGCTGGCGCCGTGAAGCGTTGGAATTTCCGCACTCAGGACGCCACCCACGGTAACTCGCTGTCTCATCGCGCTCCCGGATCTATTGGTCAGTGTCAGACCCCTGGTCGGGTTTTCAAAGGCAAGAAGATGGCTGGTCATCTGGGTGCCGAGCGAGTCACGGTTCAGAATCTGGAAGTGGTTCGAGTCGACGCCGAGCGTAATCTGCTGCTCGTCAAAGGCGCGGTTCCCGGAGCTCCCGGTGGGCATGTGATTGTCCGTCCGGCTGTGAAAGCTCGCAACAAAGCCACAGCAGCTCAAGCCTAAGTATCCGAGGGGAATCGACTATGGAACTGAATATAGCGACGCCTGAGGGCACGAAGGGAACCGTTAGTGTTTCCGAGGCTGCGTTCGGCAGAGAATTCAATCAAGATCTGGTGCACCAGGCGATCACGGCCTACTTGGCTGGTCAGCGCCAGGGTACAAAAAAGCAGAAGACCCGTTCTGAGGTGTCCGGCGGCGGCAAGAAGCCCTGGCGTCAGAAAGGGACCGGCCGTGCGCGCGCTGGTACCATCCGCAGCCCGATCTGGCGTGGGGGCGGTGTGACCTTTGCCGCGACTCCGCGGGATCACACCCAGAAGCTGAACAAGAAGATGTATCGCGCCGCGCTGCGCTGCATTCTTTCCGAGCTGAACCGTTTGGAGCGCCTGGTGGTGGTCGAAGACTTTGCGGTCGATGAGCCCAAAACCAAAGGTCTGATGCAGAAGCTCGCGCAGTTTGATCTGTCCGATGTGCTGATCCTGACAGAAGAGGTCAGCAAGAATTTGTACCTGGCCGCGCGCAACCTGCCCAAGGTTGATGTGCGCGACGTACATGGCATCGATCCAGTCAGTCTGGTTCGCTTTGACAAGGTGCTGATCACTGTGTCTGCCCTCAAGAAGGTTGAGGAGTTGTTGGGATGAACCAGGAAAAGCTTTACAAAGTATTGATTGGGCCGGTCGTATCCGAGAAGGCTTCGATTGCCGCCGAGCAAGGCAACCAGGTGGTTTTTCGAGTTGCCCGGGACGCAGACAAGCGTGAGATCAAGGCGGCGGTTGAGACCCTGTTCAAAGTATCCGTTGAGCAAGTGCGGGTGCTGAACAAAAAGGGTAAGACCAAGCGAACCCGGTACGGTCTCGGCCGGCAGAACGCCACGAAGAAAGCATACGTGCGCTTGGCGGAAGGGCAGGATATCAATTTTGAGTCCCTGGGCGCATAGGGCGTCCGCCGCTTTCCGGCTCATGAATTCACCGAATTAGTGCGATAGGTATTGTTGCAATGGCAATCGTAAAACGTAAACCCACCTCGGCAGGCCGACGTTTCGTAGTCAGTGTCGTCAACCCTGACTTGCACAAGGGTGCGCCTCACGCCCCCCTGGTGGAGAAGAAAAGCAAAACCGGCGGCCGCAACAATGCGGGCCGAATTACCACCCGACACGTTGGTGGCGGCCACAAGCAGCACTACCGACTGATCGATTTCAAGCGCAACAAAGATGGTATTCCCGCAAAGGTCGAGCGTCTTGAGTACGACCCGAACCGAAGCGCAAACATCGCACTGGTGTGTTACAGCGACGGCGAGCGCCGCTACATCATCGCGCCGAAAGGTTTGAGCGCTGGCGACAAGATCGAGTCCGGCGAGCAGTCGGCGATCAAGGTCGGCAACACGCTGCCCATGCGCAACATCCCGGTGGGTAGCACCGTTCACTGCATCGAAATGAAGCCGGGCAAAGGTGCGCAGATGGCACGATCCGCCGGCACCTCCGCACAGTTGGTGGCGCGGGAAGGCGCCTACGTAACGCTGCGTCTGCGCAGCGGCGAAATGCGCAAGGTTCTGTCCGAGTGCCGTGCAACCATTGGTGAGGTGTCCAACAGTGAGCACAGCCTGCGATCCCTCGGTAAAGCGGGTGCAGCGCGCTGGAGAGGCGTTCGTCCCACGGTTCGCGGTGTTGCGATGAACCCGGTTGACCACCCGCATGGTGGTGGTGAAGGGCGTACCTCGGGTGGTCGTCATCCGGTCAGCCCCTGGGGTACTCCGACCAAAGGCCACAAGACTCGCAAAAACAAACGTACCAACAACATGATCGTTCGTCGTCGAGGCAAGAAGTAAGCCCAAGAACTGATTTGAGAGGATAGCTCAGTGCCAAGATCGTTAAAGAAAGGTCCGTTTATCGACCTGCATCTGTTCAAAAAGGTGGAAGCCGCAGCAGCTGCAAATGATCGTCGTCCGATCAAGACCTGGTCGCGTCGTTCCATGGTGATGCCGGAAATGGTAGGTCTGACCATTGCCGTTCATAACGGTCGCCAGCACGTACCGGTTCTGATCAATGAGGAAATGGTTGGGCACAAGCTCGGCGAATTCGCTGCAACCCGCACTTATCGCGGACACGCGGCTGACAAGAAAGCGAAGCGCTAACAGAGTGTAATCGGGTGCCGTTCTTCAATGGGCCCAAAAAGGTGAAATCAAGATGGAAGTAGCAGCAAGATTACGTGGTGCACAGATCTCCGCCCAGAAGGCGCGGTTGGTTGCCGATCAGATCCGCGGTAAAAGCGTTGAAGAAGCGCTGGATCTGCTGACCTTCAGCGCCAAGAAGGGTGCAGCGATCGTGAAGAAGGTGCTGGAATCCGCCATCGCCAACGCCGAGCACAACGAAGGTGCCGACGTGGACGAATTGAAAGTATCCACCATTTTCGTGGATGAAGGCCTGACAATGAAGCGGATCAGGCCGCGAGCAAAAGGTCGAGCGGATCGTATTCTGAAACGCTCCTGTCACATTACAGTTAAAGTAGCCGACCAGTAAGAGAGCGGGCATTATGGGTCAAAAAGTTCATCCAACCGGTATTCGACTAGGCATCGTCAAGAAGCATACCTCAACCTGGTATGCCGATCGCGACGAATACGCAGACAAGCTGTACACCGATCTCAAGGTCCGCGAATACATTCAGAAGAAGCTGGCTCATGCCTCAGTAAGCCGCGTTGAGATTGAACGGCCCGCTAACACTGCGCGCATCACCATCCACACTGCCCGCCCCGGTATTGTGATTGGAAAGCGAGGCGAGGACGTCGAAGCGCTTCGCGGTGAAGTGAGCCGGCAGATGGGTGTACCGGTTCACATCAACATCGAAGAGATTCGCAAGCCGGATCTGGATGCGTCGCTCGTGGCGCAAAGTGTTGCATCGCAGTTGGAGCGCCGCGTGATGTTCCGTCGTGCCATGAAACGCGCGGTTCAGAACGCGATCCGGCAGGGCGCCGAGGGTATCAAGATCCAGGTAAGTGGCCGCCTTGGTGGCGCGGAAATCGCGCGGACCGAATGGTATCGTGAAGGGCGGGTTCCGCTGCATACCTTGCGGGCCGACATCGACTACGCAACTGCCGAAGCGTCTACTACCTACGGCATCATCGGCGTGAAGGTCTGGATCTTCAAAGGCGAGATCATTGGCGGAATCGAGCCCGTCGAGGCCGCGCCCAAAAAGCGTGGAAGCAAGCGAGCTGCCGCCGAATAGCATTCATTGATAACACTTTTCCAGGTGGAGTTCCCCTGGAAGGGCACGGGTATTAAAGGCTAAACAATGCTGCAACCTAAACGTACCAAATTCCGTAAGCAAATGAAGGGTCGGAATCGCGGTCTGGCCGAACGCGGTTCCAAGGTTAGCTTCGGCGAATTCGCTCTGAAAGCAACGGGGCGTGGCCGAATCACCGCCCGGCAGATCGAGGCGGCTCGACGAGCAATGACCCGCCACGTTAAGCGCGGTGGCAAAATCTGGATTCGTATTTTTCCGGACAAGCCAATTACCAGTAAGCCTCTGGAAGTTCGTCAGGGTAAGGGTAAGGGTAACGTGGAGTATTGGGTTGCCCAGATTCAGCCCGGACGCGTCCTTTACGAGATGGAAGGCGTGTCGGAAGAGCTGGCACGGGAGGCATTTGAGCTGGCAGCGGCGAAGCTGCCATTGACTACAACTTTCGTGAAACGGTCGGTGATGTAATGAAAGCTACAGAGCTTCGCGAAAAATCAGTTGAGGATCTCAACAAGGACTTGCTGGCGCAGTTGGAGTCCCAGTTCAAGCTGCGTATGCAGAAAAACACGGGCCAGCTCAATCAGTCGCATTTATTGAAAGAGACGCGTCGGGACATTGCGCGCATCAAAACCGTATTGAGAGAAAAGGCAGGTAAATAATGGCTGATGCACCCGTTGAAACACCGCTTGATAATGGCGCAAAGGCCCGCACACTGACCGGCCGCGTAGTTAGCGACAAGATGGACAAGACTGTTACGGTCCTGATCGAGCGTCGAGTGAAGCACCCGCTCTACGGCAAGTACGTGAGCAAGTCATCCAAGGTCAAGGCGCACGACGCCGAGAACGAATGCCGCACCGGCGACCTGGTGACCATTTCCGAATCCCGCCCGATCTCCAAGAGCAAAACCTGGCGGCTGGTGCGGATCGAAGAGCGGCCTGCTCGGGTATAGGTTTTAGAAGAATTGAAAGTGCCCGTCGGGCACGTGCTGGAGTTTTCGGAGAGCGACGATGATTCAGACAGAGAGTTACCTAGATGTTGCAGATAACAGCGGGGCCCGCCGCGTTATGTGTATCAAGGTATTGGGCGGTTCTCATCGCCGCTATGCCTCCGTGGGTGACGTTATCAAGGTCACCGTGAAGGAAGCGATTCCGCGCGGCAAGGTTAAGAAAGGTCAGGTGATGAAGGCGGTCGTGGTTCGCACGCGCAAGGGTATTCGCCGCAAGGACGGATCCCTGATCAAGTTCGACGACAACGCGGCAGTGCTGCTGAATCAACAGGAAGCGCCGGTTGGTACTCGAATTTTTGGACCTGTCACTCGCGAACTGCGTGGCGACAAGTTCATGAAAATCATTTCATTGGCCCCTGAAGTTCTGTAGCAACCGAAGAAGGGCCTGCGACGAAGAAGAAGCTCTTCGAGGAATAAGTGGGATATGCGCAAGATTAAACGTGAAGATGAAGTGATCGTTATCGCCGGCCGTGACAAGGGCAAGCGCGGTAAGGTAACCAAGGTGCTCGCAGATAATCGTGTGATTGTTGGCGGCATCAACATTGTCAAAAAGCACCAGCGACCGAACCCCCAACTCGGCGTGCCTGGCGGCATTATCGAGAAGGAGGCCCCGATTCAGGTTTCCAACGTTGCGATTTTCAATCCGAGCACCAAGAAAGCTGATCGCGTTGGTTTCAAGGTCGAAGACGGAAAGAAGGTGCGCATCTACAAGTCCACAGGCGAACAGCTCGCCTAGTAATAGGTGCAATTGAAGCGATATCGTTGGACAAACGCAGTGGTCGGATGAGAACTCATGGCTAGGTTAAAAGAATTGTATTTCAAAGAGTTGATGCCGAAGCTCCAAGAAGAGCTGAACATCAAGAACGTGATGGAAGTGCCCCGCATCACCAAAATCACCTTGAACATGGGTGTCGGCGAAGCGGTGGGTGATAAAAAGATCCTGGAGAACGCCGTCGGCGATCTGCAGAAGATCTCTGGCCAGAAGCCGATCATCACAAAGGCGCGCAAATCCATCGCGGGCTTCAAAATCCGTGACGGATGGCCGATCGGAGCCAAGGTGACGCTTCGCAGTGAACGGATGTATGAATTTCTGGATCGCCTGGTCAGCATCGCCATCCCCCGGGTCCGGGACTTTCGCGGCATCAGCCCGAAGCAGTTCGACGGACGTGGCAATTTCACCATGGGTGTCAACGAGCAGATCATCTTCCCGGAAATTGAGTACGACAAAATCGACAAGCTCCGCGGCATGGATATCTGTATTTCGACGACAGCTCGCAATGACGACGAAGGCCGGGCTCTACTGCGGGCGTTTAACTTTCCGCTTCGCACCTAATCGCAGCACATAAGAGATCAAGGTAAAGATATGGCTAAAAAATCAATGATTGCCCGCGAAGTTAAACGCGCAAAACTGGTAACGCGGTACGCGGCCAAGCGGGCTGAGCTGAAAGCTATCATTGCGAATCCCGAATCCAATGACGAGCAGGTTTGGGAAGCCAACATGCAGTTGCAGAAGTTGCCTCGGGACTCAAGCCCTTCGCGGCGCCAGCGTCGCTGCCGCCTGACTGGCCGGCCCCACGCTGTCTATCGCAAGTTTGGTCTGGCGCGCAACAAGCTGCGCGAAGCGGCGATGCGTGGTGATGTGCCGGGCCTCGTGAAATCCAGCTGGTAAGCCATCGGCCCTGAAGGAGAGCAAAGAAAATGAGTATGCAAGATCCAGTAGCCGACATGCTTACCCGCATTCGCAATGCGCAGCAAGTAGGCAAAGCGACCGTAACAATGCCGTCTTCAACCCTGAAGGTGAACATCGCGCGCGTTTTGAAAGAAGAAGGTTACGTTGTTGATTTCAGCGTCAGTGAAGCCGCCAAACCCGAGCTTTCGGTTGAGCTGAAGTATTTCCAGGGCAAGCCGGTTATCGCGGAACTGTCACGTGCCAGCCGCCCCGGACTTCGTGCTTATGCTGGGAAAAATGGACTGCCCTCAGTTCGCGGCGGCCTGGGTGTGGCCATTGTGACCACCAGTAAGGGCGTCATGACCGACCGCGCTGCGCGTGCCGCAGGCGTAGGTGGCGAGGTGCTCTGCACAGTTTTCTAAGGTTTGAGCGGGATCAATCATCCATGGGCCGTCAAGGTGGCTCTCGATAGGCTCTCGTAATTGGGTTTTTGGGAATCAAATCATGTCACGTATTGCAAACAGTCCAGTCCGCTTGCCGTCGGGCGTGGAAATTACTCTGAACGGGCAGGAAGTTGCTGCCAAGGGTAAAAACGGCGCCTTGAGCATGACCGTCCACGAAAGCGTGCAGGTCGTGCAGGAAGATGGCGAGCTTCGCTGTTCCGGCCGCGACAACGCTCAGAAGTCAACAGCGATGGCGGGCACCATGCGTGCATTGCTGAGCAATCTGGTGACAGGTGTTTCGGAAGGCTTCGAGCGAAAGCTGCAACTGAACGGTGTGGGCTATCGGGCCAAGGCTGCAGGGCGTACGCTGAACCTGACACTGGGCTTCTCGCACCCCATTGATTACGAGATCCCGGAAGGTGTGAGCGTTGAAACGCCCAGCCAGACTGAAATCGTATTGAAGAGCGCCAACAAACAATTGTTGGGACAGGTGGCTGCGGAAGTGCGTGCGTTCAGGCCGCCGGAGCCGTACAAGGGCAAGGGTGTGCGGTACGCTGATGAGCAAGTACGCCGCAAAGAAGCCAAGAAGAAGTAGGTAGGGTCGCGAAATGATCGATAAAAAACAGTCTCGTTTACGCCGCGCGCGCAGAGCCCGTGCGAAGATTCGTGAGCTGGGTGCGACTCGGCTGACAGTCCATCGCACTCCGCGCCACATTTACGCTCAGATCATCTCCGCAGATGGCGGCAAAGTTCTGACCAGCGCCTCCACCCTGGACAAGTCCTTGCGGGAAGGTAAAACCGGCAACTCCGACGCGGCCAAGGCCGTCGGTACTCTCATTGCAGAGCGCGCGAAAGCGGCGGGTGTAAGCCAGGTTTCTTTCGACCGCAGCGGATTCCGCTACCACGGTCGGGTTAAGGCGCTTGCAGACGCTGCACGCGAAGCAGGTTTGGAATTCTAAAGGTTGAATAGACGCTATGGCATTTAAGAAAGAAGACTCGAACACCGAGGGCCTCCAGGAGAAGCTGGTTGAGGTCAACCGCGTGGCGAAGACAGTGAAGGGCGGTCGCATTTTCGCCTTCACCGCTTTGACCGTTGTCGGCGACGGCAATGGCAAGGTCGGCTTTGGACGTGGCAAGGCGCGCGAAGTGCCGCTGGCGATCCAGAAGGCCATGGAAGCTGCGCGCCGGAATATGATCCAGGTGGAACTGAAGGGCGACACCATTCAGTATCCAACCAAAGGACGCCACGGAGCATCGAAGATCTTCATGCAGCCAGCACTGCCAGGTACCGGGGTCATTGCGGGGGGTGCCATGCGTGCTGTGCTCGAAATTGCCGGCGTTCAGAACGTACTGGCCAAATGCTATGGCTCAACGAACCCAGTGAACGTGGTGCGTGCGACATTCAACGCACTCACCGAGATGGCTTCTCCGGAATCCGTGGCCGCCAAACGCGGCAAGGCCGTGGAGGATATCGTAGGCTAGAAACTGACAGCGTACGGGTTTGGCCCGGCCGCATAAATCGTCGGGGGCGGTCCGCGAACCGGCCCGCGTGGTCTTAATCTACTGTACAAAGAATGCGCTATGGCTAAGAAAACCATCACAGTGACTCAAGTAAAAAGCACGGCAGGTCGCCTGAAATCCCACCGTGCCTGCGTTGCAGGCCTTGGCCTGCGCCGCATTGGCCACACCGTGGAAGTGGAAGACACTCCTTCGGTCAGGGGAATGATCAACAAGATCACCTACATGGTGAAGGTGGACGCCTAACAGCAGCCAGGGCAGCCCAGTCGGCACCCGCTGCTCATACTCTGCGTTGGTGCAGAGCGTAACAAATTCTCGATTGAGGACACACAGCAATGGAACTCAATACAATCAGCCCGGCGCCCGGTCACAAGCACAGCAAGAAGCGCGTTGGCCGTGGCATTGGTAGCGGTCTGGGCAAGACCGGTGGCCGCGGCCACAAGGGTCTGAAGAGCCGATCCGGCGGTACGGTTAAGCCCGGTTTCGAAGGCGGCCAGATGCCCCTGCGCAAACGTCTTCCCAAGTACGGCTTCAGCTCACGTGTTGGCCGTACAATGGAAGAGGTTCGCCTGGCGGAGCTCAATAAGGTTGACGCGGAAGTGATCGATCTGGCGGCCCTGAAGGCGGCCGACATCATCCGCGAGAGCGCCACCCGTGCGAAGGTCTTCCTCTCCGGGGAGATCACCAAGGCCGTGACTATCCAGGGTCTGGGTGTAACGAAGGGTGCGAAAGCAGCGATCGAAGCTGCTGGTGGCAAAGTTATCGCAAGCGAAGAGTAAGAGCGTCCGCTGCGGCGGTGCTCAGTAAGAGGTCGACATGGCAAAACCGGGCAAACTGCCGGGCAGCACTCCGAAAGGCTTGAGCGAGCTCTGGGCTCGCCTGCGTTTTGTGTTTCTGGCCATTCTGGTTTATCGCATTGGCACTCACATTCCGGTTCCTGGCATCGATCCGGAACAGATTGCGGCGCTGTTCAATCAGAATCAGGGCACCATTCTGGGCATGTTCAACATGTTCTCGGGTGGTGCGGCTGAGCGCATGAGTATCCTGGCGCTCGGGATCATGCCGTATATCTCTGCCTCCATCATCATGCAGATCATGACGGCGGTGACGCCTTCGCTGGAGCAATTGAAAAAGGAAGGCGAGCAGGGGCGGCGCAAGATCACCCAGTACACCCGTTACTTTACGGTGCTACTGGCGACCGTACAGGGTTTCGCCATGTCGGTGGCGTTCTCGGGGCAGGCCTTTGGCGGAACGCCAACCTTCGCCTTCTATTTCGTAGCCACTGTATCCCTGGTGACCGGCGCGGTCTTCATGATGTGGCTCGGGGAACAAATCACCGAACGCGGGGTAGGAAACGGGATATCCCTGCTTATCTTCGCAGGCATCGTGGCCGGCTTCCCGGTCGCGGTGGGCCAGATGTTTCAGAGCGCCCGGGACGGTGACACGCACATCCTGCTTGTTCTCGGCATTGCGATCCTGGCCATCGCCATTGTCTGGTTCGTGGTCAGGGTAGAGCGCGGTCAGCGCAGAATCACTGTGAACTATGCGAAGCGCCAGCAAGGCCGGCAGCAGTTCGCGGCGGCCCAGAGCAGCCATTTGCCGCTCAAGGTCAACATGGCCGGGGTTATTCCGGCGATTTTCGCCAGCAGTATCGTACTGTTTCCTGCTACCTTGACCCAATGGTTCGGGCAGGGCGGGGAAGGTTTCGTGAGTAACCTGTTGCAGGACATATCCCTGGCTATGTCGCCCGGATCTCCGCTGTACCTGCTGTTGTTCTCGGGTTTCATTATTTTCTTCTGCTTCTTCTATACGGCCTTGATGTTTAACCCCAAGGAAGTGGCGGACAACCTGAAGAAATCCGGCGCTTACGTGCCGGGCATCCGGCCAGGGGAGCAGACCGCTCGCTACATTGATGGCGTGCTGACGCGCCTGACCGTGGTCGGCTCCATTTACATTGCGGCCATCTGTTTGTTGCCTCAGTTTCTGATAACAGGCATGAACCTCCCGTTTTACCTGGGAGGTACCTCGCTGCTGATCGTGGTTGTGGTCGTGATGGACACGTTCTCGCAAGTACAATCGCACATGATGTCGTCGCAGTACGAGTCACTCATGAAGAAGGCGAACCTCAAGAACTACGGCAGTGGTGTTGCGCGCTGATTGACGCCGCGACTGGTTAATGACTTTGTTGAATATTTTTGGGATGTAAGAAATGAAAGTCCGAGCTTCTGTCAAAAAAATGTGTCGCAACTGCAAGATGGTTCGTCGCAAGGGCGTTCTGCGTGTAATTTGCAGCGCCGAGCCCCGGCACAAGCAGCGCCAGGGATAAGCCTTGTTGACCCGAGCCGCTGAAGCGGGTGCGAAACGCAAAGCGCTGGGCCCCTGCGGCCCGTGCTTGATTTATCATGCCAATATCGCTATCCTTTCGCGCCTTTTCCACCGGGGCCCGGTTCTGGGCTGCCCGGTAACGCAGATTGGCTGGGTTTGATCAAAAAGCAACCTATTTGAATAGAGTCTGGAGAAGTTGAATGGCCCGTATCGCCGGTGTCAATGTACCCGATAACAAACACGCCGTAATCGCCTTGACGTATGTCTATGGCATCGGTCGCCCTACGGCCAAAAAGATCTGTGCCGGCAGCGGCGTGAGCGAAACCGCCAAAATCGCCGATCTTTCCGAAGCCGATTTGGAAGCGATCCGGGGCGAGATTGCCAAGATTACCGTAGAAGGTGATCTGCGCCGTGAAGTGTCCATGAACATCAAGCGTTTGATGGATCTGGGCTGCTTCCGAGGCATTCGGCATCGCCGCAACCTGCCGGTTCGCGGTCAGCGCACCAAGACTAATGCACGCACCCGAAAAGGTCCGCGCAAGCCGATCAAGAAGTAAATTTCCATTCGAATGTCGGCCGCTATGGGTGGCCGATTGTTGAGCGCCCGATTTAGGAACGTATTGCAATGGCAAAGCCGAGTAAACAAGCACCCCGAAAAAAGGTGAAGAAGACGGTTGTCGACGGTGTGGCGCACATCCACGCCTCGTTCAACAATACCATCGTCACCATCACTGACCGTCAAGGTAATACCCTCAGCTGGGCGACCTCTGGCGGTTCAGGGTTCCGGGGCTCGCGAAAGAGTACTCCGTTTGCGGCCCAGGTGGCAGCAGAACGCGCCGGGGAGGCTGCCAAGGATTACGGACTGAAGAACCTCGACGTAGAGGTGAAGGGGCCCGGACCGGGTCGTGAATCTGCAGTGCGCGCTCTGAATAACGTTGGTTACAAGATAACCAACATCGTTGACGTGACGCCTATTCCGCACAACGGTTGTCGTCCGCCGAAAAAACGTCGCGTATAAGAGGACATCGAGTAATGGCACGATACAGAGGACCGAGATGTAAGCTTTCCCGCCGGGAAGGGACTGATTTGTACCTGACCAGTGGTGTGCGTCCCATCGACTCCAAATGCAAGATCGAAGCCGCGCCCGGCCAGCACGGCCAGCGCCGGGGACGATTGTCCGATTACGGCGTTCAGCTGCGCGAGAAGCAGAAGGTGCGACGTCTGTACGGCATTCTGGAAAAGCAGTTCCGCAGCTATTATAAGCAAGCGGTACGCCTCAAGGGCGCCACGGGTGAGAACCTGTTGAAACTGCTGGAATCCCGTCTGGATAACGTTGCCTATCGCATGGGCTTTGGCGCCACTCGGGCCGAAGCGCGGCAGTTGGTTAACCATAAAGCACTGCTGGTCAATGGTCGGGCTGTCAACATCCCGTCCTACCAGGTTCAGACCGGCGATGTGATCACCGTTCGTGAAAAAGCAAAGAAGCAGCTGCGCATTCAGAATTCCATAGCTGTTGCCTCCCAGCGTGGCGAGGTCGAGTGGATTGACGTGGACACGAGCAAGCTCGAGGGCACGTTCAAGCGGGTACCTGATCGCAGTGATTTGCCTGCAGAAATCAATGAGAACCTCATCGTTGAGCTTTACTCGAAGTAAGCCCTGACTGGGACCTTACCAACGAGAACATGCTCAACAAAGGGATAAATCGCTAACAGGTGTGGCTATGCAGACTGCTGTAAACGAATTTCTTACTCCTCGTCATATTGATGTGACCGAGACCAGCCCGACCCGTGCGAAGGTCGTGTTGGAGCCGCTGGAGCGCGGTTTTGGACACACACTGGGCAATGCACTGCGACGCATCCTGCTTTCTTCCATGCCTGGCTGCGCCATTATCGAGGCGGAGATCGAGGGCGTTTTGCACGAGTACGCAAGTATCGAGGGCGTACAGGAAGACGTAATCGAGATCCTGCTCAATCTGAAGGGTGTTGCCATTGTCCTCCATGGCAAAGATCGCGCAACGCTTTCCCTGAAGAAAAAAGGCCCGGGTGTTGTAACCGCTGCCGACATTCAGCTGGACAACGATGTGGAAGTGAAAAACCCGGAACACGTCATCGCCAACATCACGGGTAATGTTGAGCTGAACATGACTCTTACCGTTGCGCGCGGACGTGGCTATCAGCCGGCCGATGCTCGTCGCAGCGAAGAAGATGAGACCCGCGCTGTGGGACGTCTGCAGCTCGACGCGTCCTACAGCCCGGTCAAGCGTCTCGCCTACAACGTGGAGAGCGCGCGTGTTGAACAGCGCACCGACCTCGACAAGCTCGTCCTCGATCTGGAGACCAACGGTACGATTGATCCCGAGGAGGCAATTCGTCGCGCTGCCACCATCCTGCAGCAGCAGCTGGCTGTGTTTGTGGACCTGGAAGGCGAAAAGGAATCCGAACCCGAGCAGAAGGAAGAGGAGATCGATCCGGTCCTGCTGCGTCCGGTCGACGATCTGGAGCTTACGGTTCGCTCCGCCAACTGCCTGAAGGCGGAGAATATCTACTACATCGGTGACCTGATCCAGCGTACTGAAGTAGAGTTGCTCAAGACCCCGAACCTTGGCAAGAAGTCTCTGACCGAGATCAAGGACATCCTGGCGTCCCGCGGCCTGTCCCTGGGAATGCGCCTGGAAAACTGGCCACCGGCCAGCCTGAAAAATGACGAGAAGCTGGCCCATTAAGTCAGCTTCGTAATAACAGCCGTCGCGGCTCGGCGCCGTGGTTTAGAAGGTATTAGAAGGTAAAAGATCATGCGACATCGTCACAGCGGACGAAAACTGAATCGCAACAGCTCCCATCGCAAGGCCATGTTCCGCAACATGACTGCGTCTCTGGTAGAACACGAGCTGATTAAAACCACCTTGCCGAAAGCCAAGGAACTGCGTCGCTACGCGGAGCCCTTGATTACTCTGGCGAAGGAAGACAGCGTGGCCAACCGCCGGCTGGCGTTCTCCCGCCTGCGTAACAAGGACGCTGTGGGCAAGTTGTTCGCAGACCTCGGTCCCCGGTTCGAGGGTCGCCCCGGAGGCTATCTGCGGGTACTGAAATGCGGCCTGCGGCCCGGCGACAAAGCGCCCATGGCCTACGTGGAACTGGTCGGACGCACCGAGCGGGGCACTGCGGAAGAACTGGCAGCGGATCAGGAAGCTTCCGAGTAAGCCCACACTGCTGCGATCGAAATGAGAATACCGGCCTTTGTGCCGGTATTTTTTTGCCTGCGGTTTGGCGGGCGTGAGAATCCAGAAAGCCGTTAGCGGTATGGGGATGGCTGGGAGGGATCGGGACGTTTTCTGAAACGGGGATAAACCCAGTGGAACTGGGCGGGAGCCAGGGCAATGCAGGCTTCAATGGCCTCGTTCAGCGAGCGTGCTGCGAGTTCGGGGTCGCCGCCGTGCTGGTTCTCGACGTTGCCGAAGTGAACTTCAAAGCCTGTTCGGGTGCGTATGACAGCAGCCGTCAGAACACGCGCCCGGTTCTTTCGCGCCAGCGAAGAAATCAAGGTGCCTGTGAGGGCCGGTCTGCCGAAGAACGGTGCGAACACACCCATCTCCTCGGTGGGATTGTGATCCGGCAAGAGGCCCACGACCTTGCCCGCTTTGAGTTGCTTGTACAGAAGACGAATGCCCCGCGCGTCCGTGGAGGCCATGACTGTGCCATTGCGCGAGCGCTGACGCCGGAGAAACTCGCTGAAGCCCGGGTTCTTTTCGTCGGGTTTGTAAAAGCAGGCAAACTCCCGGTCCCGGGTGACGAACGGCCCCATCACTTCCCAGTTGCCCAGGTGCGGTATAGCGAGAATTACCCCGCGCTCATCGGCCACGGCCTGCTCGTACAGCTCCGGATTTTTCACCTCGACGTAGCCCAGAATCTTTTCCGTCGGCCAGGTCCAGATTGCGCCCGTCTCCATGAACCATGAACCGATTTGCCGGAAGCTTTCTTTGACCCGTTCTTCCTTTTCCCTTGGCGACAGCTCGGGGAAGCAGATGTCCATGTTCACCCGGGCGATGTGGACCCGCTTCTTGCCCAGTTTGTAGTAGATCATGCCCAGGCGCCGGCCAATGCTCCGGGCCACCGGCAGCGGCAGCCAGGACATAGTCGTGAACAGCGCGTCGAACAGGCGTGCGGAGGCTCGATGCTGCTTGGGGGTTTCGCTGGTTTGGACATCAAAGGGCATATGGAACGAGATCTCGCGTTCAGGTCTGATGGTGGGCGTACCCATTGTAATCGGTTTGTGATGGCGCCCGGCGGTTCAGTGTTGCGTCCATTCCGCTATGGGCACAGAAGATGCCGGCCCGGCAACTCCGAACCGTCGCGAGGATGAGGCGAGGACTGCGCCTAACCAGGGATGCTGTCGTGCTTCAGCCTGTTGCCGCTTTTTTCCCGTTCCGTTTCGCCTTGGTGGCCGACTTGTGTCGGGCCAGCAAGGGTTTCAAAAAGCGCCCCGTATGAGAATGCTTCAACTTGGCCACATCTTCAGGCGTGCCGGTGGCAATGATTTCCCCACCGCCGCTACCCCCTTCCGGTCCGAGGTCCACGAGCCAGTCCGCGGTCTTGATGACGTCCAGGTTATGCTCGATGACCACGATGGTGTTGCCGTGATCACGGAGGCGATGCAACACGTTAAGTAATTGCTGAATGTCGTAGAAGTGCAGCCCCGTGGTCGGTTCGTCCAGGATGTAAAGTGTGTTGCCGGTGTCGCGCTTTGAGAGCTCGCGAGCCAGCTTGACGCGTTGGGCCTCGCCGCCGGAGAGGGTGGTCGCAGCCTGGCCGAGACGAATGTAGCTGAGACCCACATCCATGAGCGTCTGCAGCTTGTTGGCAACTGACGGAATGGGATCGAAAAACTCACGGGCGTCTTCCACGGTGAGTTCCAGTACTTCATGGATGTTTTTGCCCTTGTACCTGATCTCCAGGGTTTCCCGGTTGTAACGCTTGCCCTTGCAGATGTCGCAGGGCACATAGACGTCCGGCAGAAAGTGCATCTCCACCTTCACTACCCCGTCGCCCTGGCAGGCCTCGCAGCGACCGCCCTTCACATTGAAACTGAAGCGTCCCGGTTTATAGCCCCGTGAGCGCGCTTCCTGAGTGCCCGCGAACAACTCCCGCACCGGGGTGAAAATGCCGGCGTAGGTCGCCGGATTGGAGCGGGGCGTACGGCCGATGGGGCTCTGGTCAATGTCGACACACTTGTCAAAGTGATCGAGGCCATGGACGCTGCGGTAGGGCGCGGGTTTCAGTGTCGAGGCCTTGTTCAGCACTGTCGCCGCTACCGGGTAGAGCGTGTTGTTGATCAGGGTGGATTTGCCCGAGCCGCTCACCCCCGTAACGCAGGTCATCAGGCCCACGGGGATCCACAGATTGACGTCCTTCAGGTTGTTTCCGGTGGCTCCTTCGATCATCAGCTGCTTTTTGGGATCGAAAGCCTTCCGGGTGGCGGGCACGGCGATCTCCCGAGCGCCGGACAGGTACTCGCCGGTTATGGACCCTGCGGTCGTCATGATGTCCTGCACCGTACCCTGGGCCACAACTTCGCCCCCGTGCACGCCGGCCCCCGGGCCGATGTCGATGACATGGTCGGCAGTGCGGATCGCATCTTCATCATGCTCCACCACGATCACCGTGTTGCCCAGGTCGCGCAAGTGAGTGAGTGTTCGCAACAGTCGATCGTTGTCCCGCTGGTGAAGGCCGATCGAGGGTTCGTCCAGGATGTACATGACGCCCACGAGTCCGGCGCCGATCTGGCTGGCCAGGCGAATGCGCTGGGCTTCACCACCTGACAAGGTGTCCGCGCTCCGGCTGAGGGTCAGATAGTTGAGCCCTACATCCACCAGGAAGCGGAGCCGCTCGCGCAGCTCCTTGAGCACCTTGTCGGCGATGCTGGCTCGGGCACCCACAAAGCTCAGATCGTTGAAGTAACTGAATGCATCACCCACCGGGAGGGCGGTGATTTCCGGCAGAGTGCGGTTGTCCACGAACACATGTCGTGCCGCTTCCTTCAATCGCGCTCCGTGACATTCGGGACAGCTCTGGGAGGAGAGAAAGCGGGCAAGCTCTTCCCGTACGGTCATGGACTCCGTGTCGCGGTAGCGTCGCTCCATATTGGGAATGACGCCCTCGAATCGGTGGGTACGGCTATAAACGTCCCCGCGATCGTTCACGTAGCTGAAGTTGATCTGCACGTCGCCGGAGCCGTGGAGCACCACCTGCCGGTCCTTCTTGCGCAGGTTTTTCCAGGGGGTGTCGATGTCGAAGCCGTAATGGTCGGCGAGCGAGGACAGCATGTGGAAGTAGTAAATGTTGCGGCGGTCCCAGCCCCGGATCGCACCTTCGGCCAGGGATGCGTCCGGGTCCTGGATGATGAGGTCCACATCGAAAAACTGTTTGACCCCCAGGCCGTCGCAACTGGGGCAGGCGCCGGCCGGGTTGTTGAACGAAAACAGTCGCGGCTCAAGATCGCCAAGGCTGTAATCGCACAAGGGGCAGGCATGTTTGGCGGAGAACAGGCGGTCGTCCTCCTCGCCATCCATGAAGCTGACGGCCACCAGGCCGTCGGTCAATTGCAGGGCAGTCTCGAAGGATTCCGCCAACCGCAGCTGAATGTCCTCGCGCACCTTGAACCGGTCCACCACAACTTCGATGGTATGTTTTTTTTTCTTGTCCAACCTGGGTGCATCGTCCAGATCGACCACGATCCCATCAATGCGCGCACGGATAAACCCGTCCCGCCGCAGTTGATCGAAGGTGTGCAAGTGTTCACCTTTGCGTTCCCGGACCACGGGGGCCAGCAGCATCAGCTTGGTGCCCTCCGGCAGTGCGAGCACCTGGTCCACCATTTCGCTCACGGTCTGGGCTGACAGCGGCTGGCCGTGGGTGGGACAACGCGGTTCACCGACCCGGGCAAACAGCAGGCGCAGATAGTCGTAGATCTCCGTGATGGTGCCCACGGTGGACCGGGGGTTGTGGGACGTGGATTTCTGCTCGATGGAAATGGCCGGACTCAGGCCTTCCACATGGTCCACGTCCGGCTTGTCCATCATGGACAGGAACTGCCGCGCATAGGTGGACAGGGATTCCACATAGCGTCGCTGGCCTTCTGCGTACAGGGTGTCGAAGGCCAGGGACGACTTCCCTGAGCCAGACAGGCCAGTGACAACCACCAGTTTGTCGCGCGGAATATCGAGATTGATGTTCTTGAGGTTGTGGGTGCGTGCACCCCGGACGAGAATGGTATCCACCGCGTGAAATAACCTCTTGCCTGATGCGCCCGGTTCTCGGCCGTGTCGCCTCGAGTGAGGGCAATCCGGTCGCGGAAGGGCGGGAAGGAAACCGGTCAATATACCACGCGACGGAAATATTTGGATATCACGATTCCGGTCCCGGGATCGTTTATCCTTATGCGCTCTGACTCAGCTTCGCGCTGCCATGAATTCGCGCCTCCGGCGCCCCGTTTTGCAGGAACTCATTGTGAGCGTTATCGACAAAGCACCCGTTCCCTTCCCAGGTGCCCGCCCCCCCGACCGCCAGCGCAGCGTAGAGTCCCAGGGTATTCGCCTGGCGGTCTACGAATGGGGAGCGGCGGACGCCCCGCCGGTACTTCTGGCCCACGGTGGTTTTGATTTCGCCCGGACTTTCGACGTATTTGCCCCGCTGATTGCTGATGCCGGGTTCCGCGTGGTGAGCTGGGATCAGCGCGGCCACGGCAACTCCGAGCATGCCGAACTGTACAGCTGGGATGCGGACGAGCGGGATCTGCTGGCGGTGGCGAATTCCGTGAGCCCGGGCCCTTTCCCGGCCATTGGGCACTCCAAGGGCGGTTCATTGCTGGCCCACATCATCCAGGCCCTTCCGCACCGATTCAGCCGCTACGTGTCCGTTGATGGTCTGCCGTTCAGGGTCAACCCGCCGGACGTGGCAAACCGCGAGCAAACCGCCAAATTGCGGACCGAGGTGGTGAAATGGCTGGACGAGCGGCGCCGCGCGCATGGGATGGCGCGGCGCCCCGGAACACCCGAAGAACTGGCGGCGCGCCGTTCAAAGATGAACCCGCGATTGAGCCGCGAATGGCTCGAGTACATCGTCTATGCCGGCGCCCGCGAAGCGGAGGATGGCTGGCGCTGGAAGCTGGACCCATCCTTGCGGATGGGCGGCTTTGGTCCCTGGCGCTCCCGGTGGGTCACCGATCGGCTGCCGGGTTTTCCCATACCCATGCTGGCCATGTTCGGCACAGAGCGGGAACCGCTGGATTGGGGGGTCAACCCGGAGGAAATCAGCCGCTACCTGCCGCGAACGGCCCGTACCGAGGTGTTCAAGGGAGTGGGGCATTTCATCCATATCGAACAGCCCCGGCAAACGGCTGAGCTGGTTCTGGAGTTCCTGAAAAATGAATGAGACCGTTTACCTGACACACGGCCGCATCAACCTTGCCCTGCATACCCTGCGGTCCGGTGAGGGCCCCCGGCTTCTGCTGCTGCACGGGCTGGGTGAACACTCACCATCGGTCCTGCCCCGGGAATACGAACGCTGGCCCGGTCCGATTCAGGCTCTGGATTTCACCGGTCACGGCCATTCCACGGTGCCCCGTGGCGGTGGGTATACGGCGGAATTGCTGCAGGCGGACGTGGACGTCGCCCTGGCCCATTGCGGGCCGGCCACTATCGTGGGCCGCGGGCTGGGCGCTTATGTTGCGGTGCTCATTGCCGGCGGCCGGCCGGAACTGGTGCGAGGGGCCATTCTCCGGGACGGTCCCGGTCTGGCGGGTGGAGCTCCCGGGTCCTCGCCTTATATCGGCTTTCCCGAGCCCACCCAGATTACTCCGCCCGACCCTTTCGCGATCGTGGAACTCGCCACCGATGTCCGCCCTCCCGATTACATCAGCGAGTTCGTCCGCCTTGCCGCCGAATTCTCCAACTGTTCCCGTCCCATTACCGTGTGCGCCAGTGAGCGGGCGCCGTGGGTCAATGCGGTTGTGGCAGAGATTGGGGTGGAAGTCACAAGCGTTGAAGATGCGCTGAACTTCTACGCGACTTTGGAAACTGACCAGTAACAGCCAGGCTGCACAATGGCCACATCCTGTGGGTTCCGCTTGTGTTTCTGTGGATAATTCCACACTTGGGGTGCGATCCGCCGTACAGTTCACGTCGGTGGCGCGTACGCGGTCACCGTCCGGGGAGCGCTCTGTGGGCACCCTGCTAGACTGGCCTTCAATGTCCGAACTCTAACCAGGTCTCAACGATGCCCAAAATGGCAAGTGTCGGGTTGCGTCCCAGATGGCGTGCTGTGCGAATGCATTATGTTGTCTGTTGGCTGTCTTTGAGCTTCGCCTTGCTGGGCTGCGGGAGCAGTGGCGGCGGCAGTGGCAGCGATGAGCCGCCTGCCAGCTCCGCCGATGGCCCCCGCGTTCTGATCAGCGGTCGCCTGCTCTACGAGTCGGTTCCTCCTCGAGCCAACTGCGAGGGGCTCGACTACAGCAATGTCCGGCTGCGCCCCATTCGCGGAGTGACGGTGGAAGTCGTCGATGCGGAAAGTGGAGAGGTCCTGACCCGGGGCGTATCCGACCCGGACGGTTATTACGGCGTCCATGTCCCTGAACAGCGGCAGGTGTTTGTCCGGGCAAGGGCTGAGCTCAAACAGGTCGAGCCCCCGTCTTGGGATGTGGAGGTTCGGGACAATACCAGCAACACGGAGCAAGCTCTTTCCTGGCGCCCCCTGTATGTTCTGGACAGCCGTCCGTTCGATAGCGGGCAGGAGGATCGCGAACTCCACCTGACGGCGCGCAGTGGTTGGGACGGAACAGCCTATACCAAGCCGCGCGCCGCTGCGCCATTCGCAATTCTGGATACCATCTACTCGGCCATGGACCTGGTGCGTTCTGCCGATCCATCAGCCTCCTTTCCGCCCCTCGAGGTGTTCTGGAGCACCCACAACACCACAGCACGGACTGGCGGCACACGGGAGGAGCAGATTGCCCGCGGGGAGGTGGGAACATCCTTCTATCTTCCGAGCAAGGCACATCTATTCCTGCTGGGCAAGGAAGACGATGATACGGAAGAGTTTGACAGCCACGTAATCGCTCATGAATGGGGGCACTACTTCGAAACCCGGTTCTCCCGCTCCGACAGCCCCGGGGGACCTCACAGCATCGGGGAAGCGCTGGACATGCGGTTGGCCTTCAGCGAGGGGTGGGCGACGGCGCTGGCGGGAATGGCCCTGGACAGCCCGCACTATTGCGACACCGGCGGGATCGGTCAGGGCACCGGGTTCGGCATCGATCTGGAGCACCCCTCGGTGTACCGGTCGGGCTGGTTTAACGAACTGTCGATTGTGTCCATCATGTATGACCTTTGGGATGAGCGCCCGGCGGATGACGATGGGGGGAGCCTCGGGTTTTCCAGCCTCTATGAGGTGTTCGCCGGCGAGCAGCGGACGAGCCCGGCCTTTACCAGTGTGTTCAGTTTCATGTCAGCTCTCAAGGCGCGCAACCCCGGCCAGGCCGGGTACATCGACAGTCTTCTCGGCCGCCATAACATCACTGTCCTGGACCCCTACGGCACCGGCGAACAGAATGCCGCGGGCAGCAGGCCGGATGTGCTGCCGGTCTACGCGGATATACTTGCCAACGCAGCGCCGGTGAGTGTGTGCAGCAACAGTCAGTTCGACAGGGGGCGTACCGGTAACAAGCTGTCCGAACATCGCTACCTGCGCCTGAGTGTCGACGCGTCAGGCACCTACGATATCACCGTTACCACCGCGAACCCGGATTCAGCGCCTCCCGCCTACTTTGGTTGCAACGAGGGAGATCCAGAGCGCTACCGCCAAAGTGATCCGGATTTTTACCTGGTGGAGCGAGGTCGAATCATAACGGTCGCAAAATCCTGTACAACGAACCGGGAGCAGCGCCTTGTTCAGCTCGCCGCGGGCGAGTACCTGATCGACCTGTCGGAATTCCGCTTCGCGGATGGGAATACTGCGGACGACTTTCCCGACCGGAGTTGCTTCGATGTAACAATCAGTCCTTCACCCTAACCGGGACGGAATTTTATGAGCTCTGCATCACCAGGTTCTATTCTTTCGCTGCTGACAGCACTGACTGCCTGTATGGTTGTCTCGGCCTGTGACCCCGATCGCAACCGGCCGCTGGATCCTCGGGTGCCGGACTCCAGCGCGGTGCCCGCACGCGGCCCAGCTCTACCGGTTTCGGAGCACAGTGGCAAACCGTCGGCACCGGTGCGTGTGGATTACCGGGTCGCGGAAGGACCCGCCGTGGGGAAGACCGTTGAGGTGGAACTGGAGTTCACCAGTTCCGAGCCGGTCCGCGGCATTCAAGCCACCTATCGTCCGGTGGACTCCTCCGCGCTCAGTTTTGCCGATGGCTCCGGCGCAATGCACGGCATTGCCCTCCGGCCTTCAGGACGAGGGCGCGCGGGACAGGACCGCTTCCGGGTGATTCCTCACCGGGGCGGACGCCATCTGGTCAACGTTCTGGTGGAAGTGGAAACCGACTCAGGGAGCTTTACCGAGTTTGCGACCGTGCCCATCACCGTCGCGAGTTCAGATGCAAAATTGAAGAACGACGAGAACAGGTTCCAGAAAGATACTGGCGGGCAGCCGGTCATCTCCCTTCCCGCGGATGAAAGCGGAACTCAGCCAGAGCGCTGAGCCATTACTTCACCAGCCTGCGGCTCAGGTTCCTCCCGGCCGGGAGCAAGCGCCGCATGCGGCGAGCCTCCAGAGCAACGCCTCCAGAACAACGCCTCCAGAACAACGCCTGCTAGATCGACAGATTCGCGGTGAGATTCTGACGAGACCAGTTGATGGCTTCCACCCGGTTCCCCACGTCGATTTTCTTGTAGATATTGTAAAGGTGGGTCTTGATCGTATGTTCGCTGACCGACATGGCCCGGGCCATGGCTGCGTTGGTGGCGCCGTTTTCCAGCAAGGCAAGGATTTCCCGCTCTCTTCGTGTCAGCAGTTCAGGCGCTTTGATGTTGTGCTTCGGGGGGCGGCGGTTGCGCTCCAGGAAGCCGTGGAGAAGTCGGCGGGGCACCCAGTAGTCACCATCCAGCAGCATTTTCAGCCCTTCAACAAACTGGGACTGATTCATGTTGCAGTAAAAGAAGCCGCGCACACAGGGCCACTCCAATAGCGATTCATGCAGACTCGCGGGCTGCGTGTTGTAGAGTGCGACCGGGGGAACCGAAGCGGCATTTTTCACATTGAGCCAGGTCTGAATCCGGTTCGGCGTATAGCAGGCACAATCAATAAGAATGAGGGGTCTGTGCTCGACGACTTCATCGTCACCCAACGAGCGGGTCACGCAAGGGCGGGCAAGTGATCGGGTCAGGGATTCTGCAAGCCGGTTCGGAGCCTGGCTAGAGAAAATTGCGATGGGCTTCAGATGGGAAGCAATGCTAGAGCTTTCGACAGTCATCGTTGTTCAGTCCTTTGCAGAATTAGCGCGGCTTGGGTTGCACCGACCCGCCCCGGAGCGGGGCTGCTAACATTCCGTAGTGCGGAAAACCGTCGGATCGTGACCTGTAAACAGTCAACTGCCTGATCCGTGGAATCCAGCCTAATGGATGGGCTGGAGGTTGCGAGAATAAATGCACTGCAGCACGACTGCAACCAGCATTGGCGCGCTACGCTACTCTGCTCCCATTTTTACCCGAATGTGGCGAGTGAACACCGCTCCACGGCACCCGGAACAGCGCTGCAACAGGTCGGCGAGCGCGACCACACCCCCGTGCGCCCACGCGGTTCGGAGTTCCCGCTGGAGCCGGACCCGCGATTCCGCGGCGGAAGCAAGTGGTTATTGCTTCGCCGGGTGCGCTAAAATGCCATGTTTCCCGCGCGACTCGCCGATGGGGCGCGCTCACGCGCGGGCACGCCTTGAAGCTATGAAGCTATAACGAAGAGCAACTGAGTGACTGATCCCGTCTTTGCCCACCAGGGCCGCAACGTTTCCGCGCTGGCTCTGCTGTATGCGTTCCGCATGCTCGGCCTGTTCATGGTGCTTCCCGTGCTGGTCCTCTATGCGGACGACTACCGGGGCAGCAGCCCCTTCCTGATGGGGTTGGCGCTGGGAGCCTATGGTTTCAGTCAGGCCCTGCTGCAGATTCCGTTCGGGATGTGGTCCGATCGCTGGGGGCGCAAACCGGTCATTGCGGCAGGTCTGCTGATCTTTGCTGCGGGAAGCGTGATCGCGGCCGTGTCAGAGTCTATTGAAGGGCTCATTCTTGGCCGTTTCCTGCAGGGAGCCGGCGCTATTGCCAGCGCCCTGATGGCCATGGTGGCGGACCTCACCCGTGACGAGAACCGTACCAAAGCCATGGCCGCCATCGGAGCCGCCATCGGCCTGTCGTTCTCAGTGGCGCTGGTCCTGGGGCCCGTGGTCAGCCGTTTCGCCGGTCTGGATGGCATTTTCTGGCTCACCGCCGGCTTTGCGCTGGTTGGCCTCGCCATCCTGGTCTTCGTATTGCCCAGCCCCCAGGCACGCTCAAGCGGCGAGGCAACGCCCAAGGCCGCCCTGATCAGGACCGTGCTGGGCAACCGGGACCTGCTTCGCCTGGACTGGGGTATTCTGGTTCTGCATTTCGTGCTGATGGCCAACTTCGTCGTGCTGCCACGGGTGCTCAGTGATGTGTTGCTGCTCGATGGCACACGTCACTGGACCATCTATCTGCCCCTGCTTGGGGGTGCCTTTGTGGCGATGCTGCCGTTCATGGTGCTGGCCGAGAAGAAAGGCCGGGTCAAAGGAGTCTTCCTGGGCGCTGTGGGCCTGCTGGCGGCGATGCAGGTTGCGCTGGCGTTGGGCCACCAGAGCGGGCCCTTCCTGCTGGCGTGGCTGTTTCTGTTCTTCATGGCCTTCAATCTGCTGGAGGCAAACCTGCCGTCTCTGGTCAGCAAGACCGTGCCGGGAGACATGCGCGGCACCGCCAATGGCATCTACTCCACCAGCCAGTTTGCCGGCGCCTTCCTGGGCGGCGCCATGGGCGGCGCCGTTCTGAGCTGGGGCGGGGTGCAGGCCGTATTCTGGTTGTGCGCGCTGGCCGCCGCGCTGTGGTGGCTCGTGGCGCTGTTCATGACGGTGCCGCGGCCGGTATCCAGCATTCTGGTTCCCCTTCGGGAGCCCGACCGCGATCGGGTGCTCGGTCAGCTGCTGGCCCTTCCGGGCGTGGATCAGGTGGATTGGCTCGAGCAGGAAAGCGCCGCGCGCCTGACTGTGGACCGCCGGGTGTTCCGCCGGGAGCGCATTGCGGAACTGGGGCTGGAGTAAGGTTGCCGGCCTGTTGAATTCTGGTTCTCCGCGCGTCCCACTGGGCCTGGAAACCAGCGCATCAACGGCTTCTGTACAAAAGAACTGCTTGCCCGCAAAACCGCGACAAGCGTGTTAAGCTAAATCACTTTGAGGGGCAGTTGGACTGCCAAGCCCTCCCAGACAGAGAAGATTCAGGAGATCACTATGGCCCGGGGTATCAACAAAGTAATCCTAATCGGCAATCTGGGTGTGGACCCGGAAACCAAGTACATGCCGAGTGGCAATGCCGTGACCAACGTCAGCCTGGCCACCAGCGAGAGCTGGAAGGACAAGCAGACTGGCGAGCAACAGGAGCGCACTGAATGGCACCGGGTGGTGTTCTTCAACCGCCTGGCTGAAATCGCCGGGGAGTACCTGCGCAAGGGCAGCAAGGTGTACGTGGAAGGCTCCCTGCGCACCCGCAAATGGCAGGACCAGAGCGGCCAGGACCGCTACACCACGGAAATTGTTGCCAATGAGATGCAAATGCTCGACAGCCGCGGTGATTCCTCGATGTCCAACCAGGGCGGAAATTACAATCAGAACAGCAACTACAATCAGAGCCAGGGGCAGGCTCCTCGCCAGCAAAGCCAGCCCGCACCCCAGAGCGCGCCCCAGCCCCAGCAGGGCATGGACAGCTTCGACGACGACATTCCTTTCTGAATTCGGGTCCGGGGACGGGCAAGCACAACAAGAATGAAGCCGCTCCAGACGGAAGCGGCTCCGGGCACCATGGGGATCGTGATTTTTGTCTGCGGGAAGAATCTCAACTGACATTCTGGTGGAAACTCCCGAGAGCATTGACCTGCAAGCGGAGCCTGCAGGGCTTGTTGTTCGCGGCCTTGCCTTCGCCATCGATTTCCTGATCCGTGCCGTGGTCCTCCTGGTACTCGGTTTTTTCCTCTTTTTCAGCGGCGCCGCGGGCGCCGGCCTGCTGCTGATCCTCTGGTTCCTGCTGGAGTGGTTCTACCCGGTTCTATTCGAAATCTACGGGCGGGGTCAGACTCCGGGCAAGCGGCGCATGGGTATTGCCGTTGTCAACGAAGATCTAACACCCATCGGTTGGGGGACTTCGATGATACGCAACCTGCTGCGCTGGGCCGATTTTTTCCCCTTCCTGTACACCGCCGGAATGGTGAGCATGGCAGCGAGTGCGCGGTTTCAGCGTCTGGGCGACCTTGCGGCCGGGACCCTGGTGATCTACCAGGAGGCGCCACCGGAAGGGACCCATGCGGTCGAGGCTCCCTCCCGGCCCCCTCCCGTACCTCTGGAGCGGGAAGACCAGATCGCCGTTATTGGCTACGCGCAAAGGCAATTGAGCCCCGACCGACGCCGGGAGCTAGCGGACATTCTCGCGCCCGTTCTGCCTGTGGAAGCTGGCCAGCGCGTCGGCTATCTGCAAGGGGTAGGGCGCTGGCTCCTCGGCGATCGCTAGCATGACCGCGATAGCAGCACAGGGACGAACCTTATCGAGACAGTGCAGTGAAGCAACAGGACTTTGAACAATTTCACCAGCCCTTCTGGGCGCGGATGGAAGCAGCCTTGTCTGCCGACAACCGCAAGCGCGCTGAGGTCGATGGCTGGTCCGATCTTCCGGCCAGTTACCGACGCCTCTGTCACCACCTGGCGCTGGCTAAACACCGGCGTTACAGCCCGTATCTAATCGACCGGCTCAACGCGCTGGTCCTCGCCTGTCACAACCTGATTTACGCCCAGCGGGCACGCTTTCGCTATCAGTGGCTCCGGTTTCTGTTTCTCGATTATCCCCGTGTGCTCTACGACAATCGCGGCTTTATCGGAACGGCCACCTTGCTGTTCGTGCTTCCGTTTTTCGCGTTGGCGCTGTTGTGCTATTTCGACCCCGAATTCATTTATGCAGTGATGAGTTGGGAGCAGGTGCGGGAGATGGAGTCCATGTACGATCCCGCCGCCCGCGTGCTGGGCCGTGAGCGGGAAGCGGACACGGACCTGTTCATGTTCGGTTACTACATTCGCAACAATATCGGCATTGCGTTCCGGGAGTTTGCAGGCGGTATTTTCTTCGGTGTGATGACGGTCGTCGTGCTGGTTTTCAATGGCGTTATCTTGGGGGCTGTATCGGGCCATCTCACTCAGCTCGGTTACGGATCCACTTTCTATCCGTTCGTAATCGGCCACGGTGCTTTTGAGCTGACCGCCATCGTGCTGAGCGGCGCGGCCGGACTGAAGATCGGTATGGCGCTGATCGACCCGGGTCAGCTTCCCCGAATCAAGGCACTGCGCAATGCGAGCCGGGAAGCCATTCAAATTGTCATGGGCGCCGGCGCAATGCTGTTGATTGCCGCCTTCATCGAAGCGTTCTGGTCGTCGAAGGCGAGTCTTCCCATTTCCTTAAAGGTGGGCGTTGGCGCGCTGCTCTGGTTGCTGGTGATGCTCTATCTGGTGCTGCCTGCCAGAGCGCTCGGACGGGCGGCAAAGGGGGAACTCCGTGGATCTCGCTAAGCTCAGCTTCGAGCCGCGCCCCCGCAACGGTTGGCAAGCGATCGACCTGGGGTTCGCCATGGCGCGACGCTGGTGGTGGCCCGCCTTCCTCAGTTGGGCGCTCCCCGCACTGGTCCTTTATCTACTGCTCGTTCCGGTGGTGCCGGAGCGCCCCTGGATCTGCATCTTCGCAGTATGGTGGCTCAAACCTTTGCTGGATCGTCTGCCGCTGTTTATCGCGAGTCGAGCCCTGTTCGGCGAAGAGCCCCAGGCGCGGAGTGCCTGGCGACGCCTGTTCGGCCTGTTCAAGACGGACTGGCTGCCGGCACTGACCTGGCGACGATTCAGTCCCAGTCGTTCCTTCGATCTGCCCGTCACGGTATTGGAGGGATTGAGGGGAGAGACGCGCTCCAGGCGCCTGACCGTGCTCCACCAGCGCTACGGCAATGCGGCATTCTGGCTGACGCTGTTGCTGGTGCATGTGGAGTTCTTTCTTGCCTTTGGGCTCTGGGCCGCCCTTGCCCTCCTGATCCCCGAACAGTTCGCGGTGGACTGGCTCGCATTGATGCTGGGGGAGGGCGCACTGGCGACGCACTTGTCGAACGCCATCACAATTTTTGCCATGTCCCTGGTGGCGCCGTTCTATGCCATCGGCGGATTCGCGCTGTACATCTGCCGTCGCGTCGCGCTCGAAGGTTGGGACATTGAGCTCCGCTTCCGACATCTGGCGGAACGCTACCGGAGGCCCCCTTCTTCCAGCGGGTACAAGGCTGCGGCGGTACTGCCACTGGTCTTCGGTCTGATGAGTGTTGGCGACATTCAGCATGCATCGGCCGCCTCTGCCGATCCCATGGAGGTCTATTATGACGAGCTTGAGAGCTCGTCGCAGGCGCAGGAATCAAAGCAGCAGATTCTCGAGATCTATGGCGGCAGGGATTTTCACAACTTTGAAACAGAGAGCGGCTGGCGCTTCAGAGATCGGGAACCCGAAGAGCAGGCGGAAGCTCCGGACTGGATCGAGGCACTGGCAGATTTTCTGGAAGTTTCCTCCACCGCGCGCAACACTTTCGCGACGGGTTTTGAATGGCTCGTTTGGGTCCTCCTGGCGGCGATCGTCGGGTGGTTGGTCTATCGTTACCGTCGAGGACTGATGGCGGCGCTGGGGAGGGGCCGGAGTTCTGCAAAAAACCGGCAGATGCCGGAGGTGTTGTTCGGACTGGACGTGCGCAAGGAAAGTCTGCCAAAGAACGTCTGCGAGCAGGTGCTTGAACACTGGAACCTGGGGCGCCATCGGGAGGCACTCGGGCTGCTGTACCGCGCGACCTTGTCCCACCTGATCCATCAGTGTTCCTGCAACTTCCGGCCCGGCCATACCGAGCAGGAGTGCGTCGCCATTGTGGCCCGGACAGAGGACCACACTCTGAGCTCATACCTCGGGCGACTCACCGTGCTTTGGCAGCAACTGGCCTACGCCCATCGGGTTCCCGATGGGCGCCAGGTGCGCAGGTTGTGCGATGAATGGACGCAACTGTTCGGGGAGCAGGGTCATGAAGCATAGGTCGCTGCAAAACGCCGCCGCCATGTCCGGGCGAGTGCAGGTCTGGCACATCGCTCTGGTGCTCCTGACCTGTGCTCTCATTTACCTGCTGGTCTCTCAACTCGAGCGTTACGAAGAAGTCGTGAACCAGGGCTGGAGTCTCGAGGCGTTGCGCAACCCGTTTCTGGCCGCTGAGCAATATCTCGCGGCGATGGGTCGCGGCAGCGAAAGCAGCGATCGCCTGGACGCACTTGACGAGCTCACGGTCGGCAGCACGCTGCTTATCCGCAACGCCAACCACGTGCTTAACGAGCAGCGGGCGAACGATTTGCTGGCCTGGCTGGAACAGGGCGGACACGTGATCGTGGGGGCGCAACTCCATGATGAAGACCGACCGGATGTTCTCCTGTCCCGCTTCCAGGTGAGCAAACATCCTCTGGACGAATTTGAATCCGAGGACGAGGAAGAGGCGGGAGGGATTATCGGCGAGATCATGGATGAGGTCGACGATACGACCGAGGCTGATGCATCACCTGTCGAGCCATCGGGGGCTGAGAATCAGACTTCGACTCCATTGCAATCCGATATCCCCGCCCGGGTCCGAGCCCGTGAAGCCCGGGCAGAACAGGATGAGGTCGTCCAGATGAAGTTCGAAGCGGTTGATCACTCACCGCGCGTCCACTTTGGCAGTGACGCAAGCCTCAGTCACCCGGTCCTGTATCTGGATGAAGAGGAAATCTACTCCGGCCCCCAGCCATTCTACTGGACAGGCAATGAGTACGCGGTGGAGTTCATGCAATTCGACGTGGGCGACGGGTTGCTGACGGTGATGACGGATATCGACATCTGGACGTCCGACCGTATCAGCCTTTTCGATCATGCCTACCTGCTGGACCTGCTGACCGCCGGATCGGACAAGGTAATCTTCTTATACGGTGCGCTGGTTCCCAATCTCGTGGAGATTGTCTGGCGTCATTTTCGAGAGTTCGTGGTGATTATCGCGCTGTTGTGCGCAGCCTGGATGATGCATCGCCTGCGTCGCTTCGGCCCGCTTGTGGCCAGCGAAGATTCGAGCCGCCGGTCCTTCCAGGAGCACGTTCAGGCAACGGGCAGCTTTCTCTGGCGGCAGGGCGAGGGGGAGTTGCTTCTGGAACCCCTTCGCGAACAGATTTGGGCGGCATTGCAGCGTCACCTGCCTGGTGCCGGACCCGGCGACCACGGACGGCTCCAAAAGCTGGCGTCGTTGACCGGCATGGAACCGGCAACGATTCGCCAACTCATGCAGGCGCCGGCGCCGGCCGACGAAATTCAGTTCATCGAGACCGTAAAACGACTACAAAGAATCAGGAAGGCCCTATGATCGATATTGACGAACAGAGCGGAACCGCGCAGAGCGATGCTGGCGGTCAGACCGATGCCGTGGCAGTTGCCAGCGCAAAGTTGTCCCGGATCCGCTCGCGGATCAACAGTGTGCTGGTGGGGCAGGAAGAGGTGGTGGAACAGGTGTTGGTCGCTCTGCTCTCCAGCGGCCATGTCCTCCTGGAGGGTATTCCCGGTCTGGGTAAAACGCTGCTGGTCCGGGCACTGGCCAACTGCTTTGGCGGGCAGTTCAAACGCATTCAATTCACACCGGACCTGATGCCTGCCGACATCACCGGCCATGCCATGTACAACATGGCGGACGGAAAATTCCGCATTCGTCGCGGACCGGTCTTTACCAACCTGCTGCTGGCCGATGAGATCAATCGCTCGCCCGCCAAAACCCAGGCAGCCCTTCTGGAAGCCATGCAGGAAAAACAGATCACCATTGAAGGGGAGGCCCTGAAGCTGGCTGCGCCGTTCATGGTGCTTGCAACCCAGAACCCCATCGAGCAGGAAGGAACTTATCCCTTGCCCGAGGCGGAGCTGGATCGCTTCATGCTCAAGGTTCTGATCGACTATCCGAGTCACGAAGACGAGTTGAGTCTGACGCGCGCCGTGAGCAAAGCGCCGGGCGACGATCTCCTGGCAGGCGATGAGAGTTCACCGATTCTTGCTGCCGAGGACGTGCTCAAACTCCAGAAGATTGCCAGCTCCATCGCGGTGGACGAACAGGTTTTGGATTATGCGGTTCGTCTGGTGCGTGCGACGCGGGAAAGCACTGCCATTCTTAAAGGGGCCGGCCCCCGGGCGAGTATTGCCCTGGTACGTGCTGCGCGGGCAAAAGCGCTGCTGCGCGGTGCGGATTACGTCCTGCCGGACGATGTGAAAACCATGGCGACTCCGGTGATGCGCCACCGCATCATTTTGTCCGCAGACGTGGAGATCGACGGCCAGAAGCCAGACACCGTTCTTCGTCACCTCCTGGAAACGGTGGAAGCTCCCCGCCAATGAGGCCCAGCTCACTAACCCTGAAGATACTCGGCGTTTTCGGATTCGCGGCGCTGATGCTGGCGCTCGCGCGACTCCGGGTGACCGCGTTTGACCCTGCCATCGAACTCGGCTGGTGGAGTGCCCTGGGGCTGTTCCTGCTGATCTGCGCGGGTGATGCTGTGGGCTTTCGTCGCCCTGTGTTGACTGTTAGCCGAACTCTGCCGGGCAGCTTCGCCGTGGGAGTGGACAACAAGGTCGCGATTCGACTCGAAAACGTCAGCCCTCGCGACTTGCAGCTTGTAGTCAGTGACCACTGCCCAACCGGCATTGAAGCACAATCCCTGCCCTTCGCTGTGCCACTTCCCGCGGGAGAAGCGGCTGACCTGGTCTACCGGGCCCGGCCTGTGAAACGGGGCGATGCTCATTTCGGCGACGTGGATGTTCGAGTCAATTCCCCGCTGGGGCTCTGGCAGTATCGCCATCGTTTTGCTCAGCCGGCGGTGGTCAAGGTCTATCCCAATTTCATGGCTGTGGCTCACTTTGATCAGTTGGGCCACGAACAACAGATGTCGCACCTGGGTCTGCATGTTCTGCAGCGGCGTGGGCAGGGCATGGACTTCCAGCAACTTCGCGAGTATCGGGACGGCGACGTTTCCCGGCAGATCGACTGGAAGGCCAGCTCGCGCCGCCACAAACTGATCTCCAGGGACTATCAGGACGAGCGGGACCAGGAGATCATCTTTCTGCTGGATTGCGGCCGACGCATGCGAACCAGGGACGATGCTCTCAGCCACTTCGACCACTGCCTCAACAGCCTGCTACTGCTCTCCTACGTGGCGCTTCGGCAGGGCGACCGGGTGGGGCTGCTCAGCTTCGCGGGGGAGCAGCGCTGGCTTGCGCCGATCAAGGGCAAGAACAACATCAACACCGTCCTGAATACGGTTTACGACCTGCATTCAAGCACCGAAACCAGCGATCTCCTCGAGGCCGCCAGCGAGCTCATGGGTCGCCACCGCAAACGGTCCCTGGTGATCCTGCTGAGCAACCTCCGTGACGAAGACCGGGATGAGGTCCTGGCCGCAACTCAACTGCTCGCTCACAAGCATCTGGTCCTGGTTGCCAGCCTCAGGGAAAACTTTCTGGATCAGGCGCTGGACGACCCGCTCCCGAATCTGGAAAGCGCCCTCGTTTATTGCGGGTCCACCGCCATCCTGGCCGCTCGCCAAAGCCTGCTGCGAACCTTGCGCAATCAGGGTGTTCTGGTCACCGATGCAACGCCCCAGTCCCTGCACACGCAACTGGTGAAGGAGTACTGGACCCTGAAGCGAAGCGGCAGAATCTAGCAGGCAGCTCGTATATCACTGAACTCACCAAAGATCATGGAAAAGGAAAACCAATGAGAGCCCGTACATCAACACGCCTGGGGAGCCTCGACGCGCTCAGAGGTGTTGCAGCATTGTTGGTCGTTTGGCAGCACAGCTCGGAAATATTCGTTCGCAACCCGGAGATTGCCCGCCATGGGACGTTCCTGGCGGACATGGCGAACACGGTAGACTTTGGGCGCATCGGGGTCATCTGCTTTTTTCTGATTTCCGGCTTTGTTATACCGTACAGCTTGTCCGGGACCGGGGCGGGGATCAGGCGGTTTGCGATTCGAAGATTCTTCCGCCTCTATCCCGCTTACTGGGTGTCGCTGCTGGCAGCGCTGCTCGGAACCATTGCATTCGGTGGCCCCGATTTTTCGATCGGCACCATGGCTGCCAATGTCACGATGGTGCAGGACCTGCTGGGGTTTACCAGCATCCAGGGGCTGTACTGGACGCTGACGGTGGAACTCGTGTTCTATGTTCTGTGCGCCCTGGTCTTCTCGTGCGGGATGCTGGAACGACCATTGGCCCTGTTGCTGATCGCCTGGTCGGGATTGGGCGCTTTTGTGGGATGGCAGTTGATTGGCAGAGTTTTCCCGGCGCTGGGCGACGTGTCGCCGACTGTCAGCTATATGCCCTACTGCATAGCAGTGATGTTCTGCGGTGCTCTCATTCGTTATTGCTACGAGAGAGATCGGGGTTTTGTGTATGCCCTATTGGCGGTTGGGGGCGTCTTCTCTCTACCTTTGACCGTTCTGGTGTTGCATGTTGTGTCGATTGACATCGGAAGCGACCCCGTTAGGTTCGGTGCTGCCCATATCATCGCACTGGCTGTATTCGTTGCAGTTTTACGAATTGGACGGCAGCCGCCGGCCTTTTTGATATTGCTGGGGACAGTCAGCTATTCCCTGTACCTGTTTCATCCGGTCGTTATCGGTTTTCTGGGGTGGCTGATTGAGCATGGCTGGGGGACGTTTCTGGCAGGGCGGCCACTCGGGGTCTACATTGCCCTGAGTGCTGCACTGACGTTTCCGCTGGCCTGGCTTGTGTACCGAGGTGTTGAAGCCCCCGCCATTGGTATCGGTCGCTCCCTTTCCGGACCGCGACGAGAGCTGGCGCCGGTGACGATAGCCTGACGGGTTGATCAGCTGCGAGGGAACTGCACACGCATGGCGCCCGGGGAAAGGCTCCCCGGGGTTGAGCGTCGAGGGTCTCTATTACCTGGATTTGCCCTTTTCCCGCTCTTCCGCGCGCGCTCCCGCGAGGATGCCGGGAAGCGCATAATTGCCTTCGTGACAGGCGTATTCGAAGATGCGTTCGTCGTCCCTGGTAAAGATCATCTCGCCCTTCCAGGTCTGGGTGTAATAGAGCGGGTCGTTTACGGTGAATTCGTAGAGCATCTCCGTATCGGAAACACGGGTGAAGCGCTCGATCACTTTCCCTTCGGGTGAGAGAGGGAAGCGACCCCGGGTTTCCTGCAAGGGGTGTACGTTACGGGTTTCCACCACCAGCGTGTCGCCTTCCCAGTGTCCTACCGAGCTGCCAAACCATTCGCGAATGTTGTCGTGATCGTGTTTGCCGTTCAGGTCAATGATACGCACATCGTGATTCATCTCCACATTGATCATGACGTGGTCCGGAGTCTGCACGAACTGGTAGTGATTGTTGTACATCACGTTGTTCATGGGTGGCCCCGCCGAGCTGCCAAAGCTGATCAGGCAGCGCTCGCCCAGGGGACGCATTTCCACGTGGTCGTACATCCCGCCGCGGCCGCCACTTCCTTCATCGCCACCGCCCTGGCGGAAAGCCCGGGCGCGAAGCAGCCGACCCTCTGAGGACAGTGGAACTTGTCCGTCTTCCGGCTCGATGATCCAGGAGGAGCGGTACTCGCCATCGATCTTGCCGTAGGCGCTACCCGGGTCAATCCAAAAGTTGTTGTAGCCTTTGCGGGTGTTGCCGTCCGTGGGTGCCCCTTCGGTCGGATCCGTGGGCTTGTTGTCTTCCCGAAGACGGCGGTTGTAGTAGGAGTTGTAGGTTATCTCGTCGATCTTCTCCTGGGGGATGATCAAATCATCGAATTCGGGCGGACGGGTCATTCGGGTCAGGGAAGCGTTGGTCCAGACTCCTTGCAGGTCCGGCGTGCCGTCGGGCCTTCGGGGCGGTTCGTAGTCCGCTTGTGCGGCGACGCCCGGAGTGCTGACGATCACTCCCAGCGCGAGCAGGGCTCCGCCCAACCACTCGCTCATCGAAATCATAAGACCTCCTTTTGTCAGGGTTCCCTCAGGGTGAATGCCGTGTGAATGAGTCTGGTATCGTAATTGAGCTTTGCCAGTCAGACAACGAAAGGAGCCTGTGATCTCCGCCAACAAAAAGGGCGCTGCCTATGCAGCGCCCTTTTTCTTCAAACGAATACTGATTTCGGATCAGTTTTTGGTTTTGGCGTTCTCACGCTCCTCTGCGCGAGCTCCCGCCAGGATACCGGGCAGTGCATAGTTGCCTTCGTGGCATGCGTATTCAAAAATCTGCTCGTCGTCCTTGGTGAAGAGCATTTCTCCTTTCCAGGGCTCTTCGTAGTAGAGCTCATCTTCAACCGTGAACTCGTAAAGCATCTCCTCATCGGACACGCGGGTGAACCGCTCGATCACGCGACCCTGGGTGGACAGCGGGAAGGCGCCGCGGCTTTCCTGGATTGGATGCACGTTGCGGGTTTCCACCACCAGCGTGTCGCCGTCCCAGTGACCGATGGAGCTTCCGAACCATTCGCGGATGTTGGAATGGTCGTGTTTGCCGTTGATATCGATGATGCGTACATCGTGGTTCATTTCCACATTGATCATCACATTTGCAGGCGTCTGCACGAACTGATAGTGATTGTTGTACATCACGTTGTTCATGGGCGGCCCTGCGGAACTTCCGAAGCTGATCAGGCAGCGATCACCCACAGGCCGCACCTCCGGGCCGTCGTACATGCCCGCGCGGCCGCTGGCTTCGTCGCCCCCCTGACGGAAGGCGCGGGCGCGAACCATGCGACCTTCCTTGGTATAGGGAATGCGGCCATCCGAGGGTTCGATGATCCAGGAGGAGCGGTATTCGCCCTTGATTTTCGCGTAGGTGCTGCCGGGATCAATCCAGAAGTTGTTGTAGCCCTTCTGGGTGTTGCCATCACTGGGTGCGCCCTCGTTGGGGTCCGTGGGCTTGTTGTCTTCCCGCAGGCGGCGGTTGTAGTAGGAGTTGTAGGTAATCTCGTCGATCTTTTCCTGGGGGATCACCAGGTCCTCGAACTCGTTGGAGCGGGTCATGGTGGTCAGGGAGGCATTGGACCACACGCCTTGCAGGTCCGGCGTGCCGTCGGGCATTCTCGGAGGCTCATAGTCCTTGGCCTCGGCTGCGCCCGTGCCGGCGACGATCAGGGCGAGTCCGAGCACGGCGCTGCGCAGCCAGGTGTTCAGGTGCTTCATACAATCTCCTTTGGTCGAGGGGTGAACTCCCTCAGATGAATTGCGCCGCGCAAACGGACGCTGCGGACCTTTCCCGACGTGAGTACACACGAACCGGGCTGGGTCGGCTAGACGGGCCGTCGTTTCATGAGGTCATGGGACCGGTCCCGCTTTGGAACGGCTAGTCTAGTTTTTAAGGCTGTTAATTTAGGTTAATTTTTATTTTCCTTTGTATCTGTAATAAGGCCACATAAGTTGATGATTTACTGGGGGTTTTTTGAAAATTTCAGCGGCGAAAAAGGAAGCTGATCAAGCTCAGAATAATGCTGATAATGATCATGCTGGTGATGGGGAAGTAGAAGCCGCCATGCTCTCCCTCGACGCGGATGTCTCCCGGCAGGCGGCCGAACCAGCTCAGTGCTTTTGGGAAGTAGTAGAGGAGCACGCCGAGCCCGAGCAAAGTGGCTCCCAGAATGATGAAGAGCTTTGCCATGTGCCTCTCCTGAAGCGTAAAGCACTTGTTCGGGCCGTGTCATCACGGTCCGGCTGGAGCCCGATGTCTGGTTGGCCCCTCGGTCTTGCGGTCGGTCCGATGCTGCGAAAAGGCCTCGATCCGGCCGACCTGAATATTGGGACGGGCCACACTGTTTCAAAGTGCGATGGGTGAATGCGCGACACAAAAAAGGGCCCGCGAAGGCCCTTTCAAATCGCGGGTCTTCTTCACTTCCTGGGCCGGAAGGCCAGAAGCACGTTCCCGGCCGGCTGACCGAAGCGCCCATAACCTGAGCTGACAAAGACCATGCCGTTTCCGGCAAAAATGGAGTGGCTGTCGATGCTGCCGCCCTTGCCTTCGATGCCGTTCAGGGTTTCAAAGTCGCGCAGGGTGTCGTACTCCCAGACGATCTCGCCGCTTTTGCCATCAAAGACGTAGAGCTTGCCGTCGAGCGAGCCTGCCACCACGGACTGATCGATGGCCAGAGGCGTCGCGGAGAGCCCGTAACGGCCTTCGCAGAGCTGGTAGCGTTCCTTGCGCCCATTGTCGCAGTCGGCTTCCACCGGGGTGCGCCAGAGCACCTTGCCGGTGGTAATGTCCACGGCATTCATGCCCGGCTCCGGCACCCATCCCTCTTCACTGGTGTTGATGTGGGGGTCGCTGATGGGAACGTACAAACGCTCTCCGTCCATGGCCATGCCCCAATGTACCCCGCCCAGGGCTGTGCCCTGGCCGAAGCGGTTGTGCCACACGAGCTTGCCATCCTTTTCCGGGTCGAGAGCCCACACATCACCGGATTTCTGGCCGGCCAGGATGATGTCCTTGCCGTCCTTCGTCTTGGCGATAATGGCAGCGCCGCCGAAGTCATAATCCTTCAGGACGCTCTCTTCCGGCGAGGGGCAGTTGGGGTTGGATTTCTCCCAGGGCACTCGGCAACCGATATGCCAGACATCGTTTTCCAGCGCCTGGAAACCCCATTTGAGTTTGCCGGTGCGGATATCGATCGCCAATACCGCATCGCTGGTCTTGGTCGCGGGCAGGGAGGTGTTCTGCCCCGTGGTGGCATACACCAGCCCACGCTCCACGTCGATGGAGGGCGTGGACCAGATGGGGGCACCGGAAGGGCCGCGCTGCTTCACGCCGGTGCTGCTCACCCGGCCGGTGTACTCGGCATTCTTCATGGTGTGGTAGGTCCACAGCTTCTCACCGGTCTCCGCGTCCAGTGCCGCCACCGCTCCATGTTCATCACAGCACTCGAACTTGGGGTTCGCACCGGTGCCCACCCCGGAGGCAGACAGCGGAACAATGACCCGGTCCTTGTAGAGAACCGGAGCGCCGGTAATTCCCGCCCGGGGTGAGTGGCCGGCCTGGCTCTCCCACAGTTTTTTACCGGTCTTCGCGTCCACCGCCTGCACCAGGCCGCGCCCCACGGCAAAGATCAAGGCTTTTTTGCCGCTGTCTCCCAACTCGCCATAGGCCACGGAGTTGCTGATTTCCGTACCGGCGTCGTACGCCCACTTCACGCAGGCGCTTTGGGTGTCCAGGGCCAGCAGTTTGCCGGTGGCGTTGGCGCCGTAGAACATGGTGGTGCCCACGATGGGCGCAATGCCGCGCAGTGAGCTCACATTGGGGAAGGCCACTGCCCAGGCCAGCTCGAGGTTCTTCAGGTCAGGGCTCGAGAGCCCCGCTCGCCCGGCACTCATGAACCGGCTGCTTTCCAGATCAACCCCAAACTGGGTGAGGGACGGCTCGGAGTTCAGGTTTACCTCACGGTTGTCAGGGCCGCACATCATGCCGGCCACCCAGTCGTCTTCGGACACAGGGACCGCGAGCCAGTCAATCAGCTCGTTAAGCTTCTCCGCCGGCACGGCGCTGCCCTGGGCCCGCATCACCCCTTCGGTCAATGCGAAGCGCAGACTCTGGGCGCTCATCTGTTTCAGGTTGTCGATTGAGGGCGCTCTGGTTTCCGAAGGGTTGTTGTGGCAAGCCGCGCAAAATTGATCGTAGGCAGCCTTGCCGGCGTCCTGAGCCAGGGCGCTGCCGGCCAGACAGGCGCTGGCAATGGCGAGAGTAAAGCGGCGTTTGAACATTGAGTGACTCCTGATCTGAAATTCTTTCTTGAGAGCGCCCGCAAACCTGTGCCATCGAACTCCCATGCGACGATTCGATGGAGTCTTCAGGCAATCGGTATGACCTTGCCGGGGCAGGGCGGACGCGACTCGCAGGTCCTCTGGTGCTCAGGCATTCAAGCGAGCTTGCAAAAGTGAGTCAACCGCCAGGCCGTAAGTTTTGTAAAGGCGTTGGGCCGCTCGGGGAAGGGACTTGCCGGAGCCTGTCAGGTGCAGACGATCACGCGCACCGCATCAAGACCGATCTGAGCGAGGCGGATATGGTGCTCGCGCTCGTCGATGGTTTGCTCCAGGTGTTCGATCTCTTCCTGACGGATGTTGGGATTGACCTTGGCGAGGGTGCGCAGTCGTTCGAGTTCGGCGCCGAGTTGCCCGGACATGGTCGTCAGCGCACTTTCGATGAGCTGGTCGCGACGCACCTCTGCCTTGTCCTGGCAGACGCCGATCAGGCGCGTGATGTCCGCCTTCGCGTGCCGGATCAGGCCGCTGGCGGTTTTGCGGTTGGGCACCGGGGTGTGCAGCTTGTTCAGTTGCTCGAATCCCACTGCGCCACTCAGATCGGTGCCCTTGCTGTCGATCAGAATGCGACTGATGTTGTCGGGGAAATAACTTTCCAGTTGCAGCTCGCGCGGCGCCGGACAGTGAACCGCAAAAATGGCTTCCAGCAGCAGGGTGCCCGGCTTCAACGGAGGCAGCTTGATGGTGCCCAGCGCCGTGTTGCCGTTCTCATTACTGAGGATCATGTCCATGGCGCCACGCACCAGGGGATGCTCCCAGGTGAAAAACTCCATGTCCTCCCGGCTGAGAGCGATGTCGCGGTTGTAGGTGGCGGTCAGGCCGCTATCGGGCAGACCGGGGAAGTGGTGCTGAGGCATGTGGTCGGTCGGGTGGAGCACAATGGCGCCGGTACTGTGATGGTCCTCGTCCACCCCATAGACTTCGAACACTTCGCGCATGTAGTTGGCGATCACGGGGCTCTGGTCCTGCTCCGTGATGGCGCTGATGAGTGCTTCGGCTTTGGCCGGGTTGCAGGAATTCAGTTCCAGCAAGCGGTCGCGACCCTGCGCCAGTGCTTCGATCAGCTCGCCGGTGCGTTGTCGGGTTTCGCTCAGCAGTTTGCTCCAGGCGGTTTCGTCCTGGCGCATCAGCTCATCATGCAGCCGCTCCCGGAATTCACGGAACACCTGGGGCGCGGCCGAGCAGGACATTTCAATCGCGTTGAGGCCCTGGTGGTACCACTCCAGAAGTTTTTCCTGCACAGTCTTGCCGTTTCCGGTGGTGTAGTGCGGCACGTGAATCTGTACATCGCTCTGCTGCCCGATGCGGGCGAGCCGGCCAATTCGCTGTTCAAGCAGGTCCGGGTTGAGGGGCAGGTCAAACAGCACCAGGTTGCGGGCAAACTGAAAATTTCGTCCCTCGCTGCCAATCTCCGAGCACACCATTAGCTGCGCTCCGTCGATGTCGTCGGCGAAGTAGGCTGCGGCCCGGTCCCGCTCCAGCAGAGTCATCTCCTCGTGAAAGGCGGTGGAGGGCACGCCCTTGCGCAAGCGCAGGAATTCTTCCAGGGCGATGGTGGTGTCCTGCTGATTGCAAATGAGCAGCACTTTCTCGCGCCGGTTCTGCTTCAACCAGTCCACCAGCCAGGCCACCCGCGGATCTTCGTTCAGCCAGTTACTGCCCAGGCAGTTTTCTACCTTCAGCTGTTCGTCCAGAGAACGGTCGCGAATGAGCTCGCCGAAGTTTTCGGGGGCGGGAAGGGGGTGGGCCTGCAAATGCCGGGCAGGAAAGCCGCGCACAGCGGCCCGGGTGTTGCGGAACAGCACCCGCCCGGTACCGTGATGATCCAGCAGGTGCTGGGTGGCCTCGGCAATGGCCGCTTCGAGCGCGGCCTGGTCGCCCGCTTTGGCAGCCCGCAGCAGATGGTCGGTCTTGTCCGCCGGCAGGTAGGTGCTCAGGCGCTTCCCAATCGCCGGATCCTGGCTCAGCCGCTGTGCGGCGTCGTCTGCCAGGAGGGCCTGAACCAGATCGTTGGCCGGCTGATAACCCTGTTCCTCCTCGCGATATTTGTCGAGGTCGAAATAGCGGTCCGGGTCCAGCAGACGCAGACGGGCGAAATGACTTTCCACGCCCAGTTGCTCGGGAGTGGCCGTCAGCAGCAGGAGGCCGCGGGTGTGCCGGGCGAGGGCCTCCACGCTTCGGTAACGCTGACCCGCCAGGGATTCCGCGTCGAAGGTCCATTCCAGGTGGTGGGCTTCATCCACCACCAGCAGATCCCAGCCGGCACTGCGGGCCTGCTCGAGACGTTGCTCGCTGCCCGTGAGAAAATCGATACTGCAGAGCACCAGCTGAGTGCTTTCAAAGGGATTGTCGGCGCTGGCCTCCAGAGCCTGGCAGCGTTCCTCGTCCAGCACAGTGAACTGCAGGTTGAAGCGGCGCAGCATTTCCACCAGCCACTGGTGGACGAGGCTTTCCGGTGGCGCAATCAGAACCCGCTGCGCCTTGCCGGTAAAAAGCTGCTGATGGATGATCAGGCCCGCCTCGATGGTCTTGCCCAGCCCCACCTCGTCGGCGAGCAGAACTCTTGGCGCATGGCGCCGGGCCACCTCATTGGCGATGTGCAACTGATGGGGGAGGAGCTGAACCCGTGCACCGAGCAAGCCGCGTACTGCGCTGTGATTCTGTGCTTCCCGGTGGCGCAGAGTCTGATACCGCAGCCGATAATGGCTGAGCTTGTCCACCTGGCCGGAAAAGAGCCGATCCTGCGGGCGGCTGAACTGTACGAAACTGTCCAGCTCCAGTTCGGCGAAGGTCACTTCCGCGCCCTCGCTGTCGACCCCCGTATACATCAGACAATTGCCGGACTCATCCACAGCCGTGACGGTGAAATGTTTGCCGTCCACGTGTTTGACTTCGTCCCCGACCTGATACTGCACCCGGCTGATCGGGGCATTATCGAGCGCATAGGTGCGACGCTCTGCCGCAGCGGGAAAACTGATGGTGACCCGGCGATTTTCGTTGTCGGAAATAATTCCAAGCCCCAGCTCGGGCTCGGTATTGCTGATCCATCGCTGTCCGGGCGTGAACTGCTGCTCTGTCAAAGTCCTCTCCTGCTGTTGAGCATCGCCTGCGCTGCCGCCGCGCATTGTACCGGAAAAACACCGCAGCCGAAAAAATCCCCCCAATCTCCCGGCACTTATCCGGAGCTTGACTATACTTGCTGCCAATAACGAGTAAGAGGTTGGTATGCAGAAGTCGTTTGGCGTGGTCTCGCGCGTCAGTTGTATCGTCGTCGCGTTGATTTCCATGTCGGCCGGCTGCAGTCATCTGAGTTCATCGCCTGAGCCTGAGCTGTCCGGTGTCGCTTCCCAGGTTCACCAGCGGGTCGATGAATGGTTCTTCTTCCGCCGGCAAATGGAGCAAGCGCAAGCTCTGTCCGAATTGGAAAAGGTCGTCCGCACCAACGATTTCGTTAACACCATTGCGTATCGTGCCGATGAGGATCACTGGGAGCAGGAAGACTACTGGGCGACCCCCATGGAGACCTTGACCACCGAAGGTGGAGACTGCGAGGATTTCGCAATCGCCAAGTACTTCACCTTGCGGGACATCGGCATCGATCCGGAGCGCCTGCGCCTCACCTATGTGTGGCACTGGCAGGGCGCGGAGAAGGAGGCCCACATGGTGCTGACCTATTTACCTGAACAGGGTGGCGAGCCGCTGGTGCTGGACAACCTGAATCCGCAGGTCCTTCCCCGCAACGAGCGCCCCGACCTGGAAGCTGTCTACAGTTTCAATGAAGAGAACTTGTGGCTCGCGGGAAATCCGGACCAAGCGCTGGATGTGCCGAGCCAGAAGCGACTCGACAAGTGGCGTGATGTGAACGCACGAATGGCCAGGGAGCAGGCGGCGATATACGCGGGCCGCTAGCCGGCCCGCCGGCGAGAGCAATCAGGAGTCCGCTGGCTCGGGTTGCAGTTCCCCAATTTCCTCCCGAACTTTTTTTTGCAGTTTCTTGTTCTCGGTGCTGGCCAGGGTCAAGCCATAGTGCTGCAGACTTTTCTGCTGCTGGCCCAGTGCCCGGTAGGACTGGGCCAGCAGGTAGTGGGCGCTGGCGATGTCCGTATCATCCCAACTCTTCGGCAGACGCAGGTAACGTTCGCCATACTCGATCGCATCGGAATGCTGGTCGCGCGCGTGATAGTGTGCGAGCAGGGAAAAGTTCAGCAATGGCGTTTGCTCGTAATCCGCGTAGCTTTCGAGCAGCAACTCTTCGGCTTCGTCGTGACGACCCTCCCTGGCGGCCAGCGCACTGCGAACCACCTGGTAGTGCATGGGCGACAATTCGGCCAGATGTGCGCTCAGGCTGCGGGCCTTGTCGAGGTCGCCGCCGACAATCGCGGGCGCATTGATCAGAACCTGAATAAGATAATAGTGAGCGGCGGTGTGTTGCCGGTCCAACTCGATGGTCGCTTGCAGGTAGTTGATCGAACGTTTGAGAGCGCCACGCACCTTCATCAGGCTCAATTCCGATGCCCGCGCCAGATGGACTACGCCCAGGGCATAGTGGGCTTCCACGTCGTTGGGGCTCAGCTCCACGGTTTTTTCCAGCCGTGCAATGGCCTGCCTGTTGCGCCCCGTCTTGTGATACGCGATTCCCAGTTGTCGATGGAGTGCCGGCTCCTGCGGGCTGGCAAGGACCGCCTGTTCGAGAATGTTGGCCGCCTTGATGTACTCCTCGGCCTGCATGGCTTTTTTGCTCGCGGCCATGGCCGCGCCGGGCTCGGCAGTGTTGAGTGTGTCGCCGCTGTAAGCGGGAGAAACCAGGGCCGCACAAAGCCACGCAGCGCTGACCCAGAACAGGGCTTTTCGGTATACGGGCATGTTTACCTCAAAGTTGGGGGATGGTCCATTACCGGGGGGTTGGTTCGGATTGTGAGCTCAGGGTGCAGTCGCTCCACCCAGAAGTACTGCCGTGTGCACGAAATCGCCTTCAATCACGAACTCGCCCGCTCCAGAATAACCCCTGCGGAATTCGTCGTTCAGATCCTTCAGTAAACGGTAGTAAAAACGCCCCGGCGCCCCGGGGTCAAGGCTCACCTCCGCATCCCTGAAATCGAAGTACTGTTTCACCTGGGGGTGCAGGCATTTAAAGATACTTTCCTTCGCTGAGAACACCAGGGTGAGATACTGGCGTTGGCTGTCCACCTGGGCCCGATTGTCCTCGAACCGTTCCGACGGAACCAGAATGTGCGAATAAACATTGCGAGCTGTCTTCTCCGCGATCAAGGCTTCGCTGTCGATTCCGATTCCACGCAGGGTATCCTCCGTCGCCAGCGCGGCGGCGGCAAACCCCTTTGAGTGGGTGATGGATCCGACTACACCGGGGGGCCACGCAGGGGCCCTGTCCGCGCCGATATCGATCTCCGGGGGCTCCCTCCAGCCCATTTCCTGCAGCGCAATATGAGCACAGTAGCGCCCCGCCAGAAACTCCGCCTTGCGCTTGGTGACGGCCGTGGCCAGACGCGCGGGCAGGGCAATGCCCAGGCCCTGCCACTGGTCTTCGTCAAAGCGCTGGATGTCGAATCGACAGGCGGCGTGATGACAGCCGGTTGTGAGCTTCAGCGGGATGGTGGTCGGTCGAATCATGAGGTTGTGAACGGGCGGCCAAACAGGGTTCAGCTCAGTATACCGGCTAATCAGTACCGCCACTATGGCGCATGGCTTCCCCTTCGGAGCAGCCGGTCTCCCGCTTGTCTGGGCACTGGCAGTCCGCGGCGGTATACTCGCGGTCCGCACTGAAATACAGGAAGGGAGCAGCAGGATGAGTGACAGCATCGTCGACATTGATCAGAGTAATGCCCAGCAGATGCTCATCGAGGAGTCTCAGCAGCGCCCCGTGCTGGTGGACTTCTGGGCGGACTGGTGTGGCCCCTGCAAGTCACTGATGCCCGTGCTCGAAAAACTGGCCCAGGAGTATGCCGGTCAATTTCTTCTGGCGCGTGTGAATGCGGATGAGCAGCAGATGATCGCCTCCCAGTTCGGCGTGCGCAGCCTGCCTACAGTGGTCCTCATGAAGGATGGACAGCCCGTCGACGGCTTCATGGGCGCTCAACCTGAAACCGCCGTGCGCGAATTCCTCGAAAAACACCTGCCCAAGCCCTGGGACTCCATGCTGGAGCAGGGCCGCGCACTGCTTGCCGAGGGGAATCACACCGAAGCGTTGGGAGTGCTGCGCCAGGCCCATCAGCAGTCCGGTGAGCGCAGCGACATCGGCATCCTGCTCGCCCAGGTCTATCTGGAGCTGAATCGCACCAATGAGGCCGAGGCCATCATCGGGAAGATCCCCATGGTCGACCAGGATGCAGCCTACGAGCAGGTGAAAGCCCAACTCGAGCTCAAGCGTCAGGCTGCAAAAAGTCCGGAACTGGAAGCGCTGGAGAAAAAGCTCCAGGCGGAGCCCGAGAATCTGGACGCGGCGTATCAGTTGGCTGTGCTTTACAATCAGGACGGCCACCACAGGGAGGCCCTGGAACTACTCTACGCCATTTTGCAAAAGAACCTGAATTTTCAGGACGGCGCCGCAAAGAAATCCATGATGGATATGATCGCCAGCCTCGGCAAGGGCGATCCCTTGGCGGTGGAGTATCAGCGCAAGGTCTATACGCTGCTGTATTGAGGTCGGCAATTTGGGTTCGCTCCTGTCATCTCTTTCGTGCGCCGCCGTTCCCTGCCTTATTACGTGGCGCAAATCTTTTTGCGTCCGCTCCTGATTCCGTGAATTTATGAAGAAGATCACCAAAGCCACCGTTCGTCCCACCCGCAGTCTGAATCTGCTGTCGCACCGAGAGGTGGCGGGAGTGATGGAAACGGACGAATCCGTGTTTCGAATCTTCCGCGACTGTGCGCTGGCGGTTCTCAATACGGGCAGCGAAAGCGACGAGGTGGCCCAGATCCTCGAAGAGTATGCGGACTTCGAAGTCCGTGTGGTTTCTGAGTCCCGAGGCATCAAGCTCGAAGTCTACAATGCCCCGGCGAGCGCTTTTGTCGACGGCCGAATGATCCGCGGAATCCAGGAGCACCTGTTCGCCGCCTTGCGCGACATTGTGTACACCGAGCACAAGATCAACCGGGGAGGGCGCTTCGACTTCTCTACCAGCGGCGGTCTCACGGATGCGGTCTTTCGTATTCTGCGCAACGCCGGTGTGGTCCAGGCCAATCGGTCTCCCAATCTTGTTGTGTGCTGGGGCGGCCACTCCATTGATCGCCTGGAATACGACTACTCAAAAGAAGTAGGTTATCAATTGGGGCTGCGCGCCCTGGACGTGGCGACTGGCTGTGGCATCGGTGCCATGAAGGGGCCGATGAAGGGCGCGCTCATCGGCCATTCCAAGCAGCAGATTCGCGACGGTCGGTACGTGGGCCTCACGGAACCGGGGATTATCGCGTCAGAATCGCCCAATCCAACTGTGAACGAGCTGGTTATCCTGCCGGACATCGAAAAGCGTCTGGAAGCGTTCGTGCGACTCGCCCACTGCATCATTGTTTTTCCCGGTGGCGCGGGCACGGCGGAGGAGGTCCTGTACCTGCTCGGCATTCTGATGCATCCGGACAATCAGGACATTCCGCTGCCGGTCATCTTTGCTGCTCCGGAAGGGCGCGAAGAATACTTCCAGACCCTCGACCAGTTCATTCGCAGCACTCTTGGCGAACGTGCTGCAGACTACTACCAGATCGTCATCGGAGATCCTGAACGGGTTGCACGGCTTGCCAGGGCGAGCATCGAAAGAGTCGTTCGCCACCGGCGCCAAACCCAGGAGTCCTATGCGTTCAACTGGAACTGTTTCGTGCCGGAGGAGATGCAGTACCCCTTCCATCCCACCCACGAGAACATGGCGGCCCTGCAACTGGATTCCAGCCTGCCCACGCACGTATTGGCCGCGCAACTGCGCCGTGCGTTCTCGGGCATTGTGGCTGGCAACGTGAAGGCCTTTGGGATTCAGCAAGTCCGGGAACGGGGGCCCTACCAGCTTCGCGGTGAGCACCGGATCATGGGAGAGCTGGATTGCCTGCTGAAAGAATTCGTCCAGCAGGGCCGAATGAAGTTGAAGGAAGAGGACTACCAGCCCTGCTTTGAACTGGTCACCTGACAGGCATCCCGTTCAGTTCCGTCGCTTCACTTCGGTCACTGGCCCGCTCAGCGATACCCCATGGCCTGCAAATTAAACAGATGGGCATAGCGCCCGGCCAGGCGTAACAGTTGATCGTGGCTGCCCTGTTCGATGATTTCTCCTTTCTCCATCACCACAATGGTGTCGGCCATGCGTACCGTGGAGAATCGGTGGGAGATAAGGATGCTGATCTTGTCGGACGCGTGCTGGCGAAAGTGTTCGAAAATGTCAGCTTCCGCCTGAGCGTCCATGGCTGCTGTGGGTTCATCCAGAACGAGAATGTCGGCGCTTTCACGCATGAAGGCACGTGAAAGGGCGATCTTCTGCCACTGCCCGCCCGACAGTTCCCGGCCACCCTTGAACCAGCGTCCCAGTTGCGTGTTGTAATTGGCCGGCAGCGTTTCGATAAACCCGTCGGCCATACCCTTGCTCGCTGCACGCCGCCATCGGTCCTCGTCGGTGAAATGTTCCACGTCGCCGGCCCCCACGTTTTCGCCCAGCAGCATCTGATAGCGCATGAAATCCTGAAATATGACACCGATACGGCGGCGCAGAGCTTCGGCATCCCACTCGCGCAGATCCAGTCCGTCCAGCAGAACCCGGCCCCGGCTCGGCTCATAGAGCCGGGCCAGCAATTTGATGAGTGTGGTCTTGCCGGAACCGTTTTCTCCCACCAGAGCCAGGCTGCTGCCGGGGCGCAGATGCAGGTTGATGTTTTTCAGTGCCGGTTCGTCCGCGCCGGGGTACATGAACCAGACGCCCTCGAAGCGGATTCCGTCCTGGGGGAGGGGGCCCCTGGTCGCCGTTCCCAGATCGGGCGGCGTTTCCTGTTCCAGGTACTCGTAGAGGTTGGAGAGGTAGAGATTGTCCTCGTACATGCCGCTGATGGCAGTGAGGCTGGCGCTGACCGCTGTCTGCGCCTGCTTGAAGACCGCCAGATACATGGTCATCTGGCCGAGCGTGATCCGGGTGGAGATCGTGGCCAGAACGATCCACCCATAGGCCGCATAAAAAGCCGCCGTACCCAGAAGCCCCAGAACAAAACCCCAGATATCCCGGCGCAGGGTCAGATCCCGGTCGGCGCTGTAGAGCTGGGCGAAGATGTCCCGGTAACGCTGCAGCAGGAGGGGACCAAGCTGGAACAGCTTCACCTCTTTGGCGCTGTCTTCCCGGGCCAGAACGGTTTCGAGATAGATCTGCATGCGACGCTCGGGAGAGCGCCAGCGGAACAGGCGGAAGGCGTCGCCGGAGAATTTGGTTTCCGCCAGAAATACCGGAAGGGCGCCGACCACCAGGATCAGCAGGACCCAGGGGGAGAACTGAACCAGCAGAACCCCGTAGCTGAACAGGGAAATGCCGTTTTGAATCAGCCCGAAGGTACGGTTCACGAGACTGAGGGGCCGTGACGAGGCCTCGCGCCGGGCCCGGGTGAGCTTGTCGTAGAACTCCGAATCCTCGAAGTGGGCCATCTGCAGTTGCAGGGCCTTTTCCAGAATCATCACGTTGACCCGCTGCCCCAGTTGAGCCCGCAGCAGCGACTGTATGACGGAAATCCCGCGCTGGCTTGCGGCCAGCAAAGTGATGACCAGAGCCTCGTACACCACGAACCGCATTACCCCGGCGGCTTCGACCTGTTGCGTGTCCTGGTAAACGGCGATGGCCTGGACCACCCCATCCACAATGAGTTGCCCCAGGTAGGCGGCCAGAGCCGGAAGGGCGCCGGCCGCCACGGTGAATACGGCCAGCCCGATCGTCAGCCCGCGGGACGTGCTCCAGACCAGCTCCAGGGCTCGGCGGCTGTAGCGGAATACGCCCAGGAACTGGCGGACAGGGCCGCCGCCGTCATCGATGCCGCCATCATTGCCGCCGTTGTTGCCGGGCAAGGGTTGAGAATGGGCCAATTGACTACCCGTGGATGTGAAAGATCGGAGCGGGCCATCATACGACTTTGCGCCAGCAGCGTCATTTGCTCAGCTGGAGCGTGACCGTCGACCTTGACAAATTTCCCGGGCTCGCTGGGTTCGCGGCGAATTTGCTGGCATAATAGCGCGCCCCAGCAGCCCCTTCGGACCGGGTGTCCGCAGTGAGCAAGGTGGGAAAGCGAGCAGATATTTCACGATCCGGGCTCATCCTGGTTCCAGGTGACCAAAAGTTGCCGAAACTCAAACGACTCGTCCCACCGGCGCGGTCGAATAGCCCTGCAATCGGCTGGCTGCCAATGCCACTCTTCTGACGGCGCGCGCGAGCTGCGCCTTCCCTGGGGTTTGAACTGCCTTTCGCAACCCGTCACTCAGCCTTTGAGGATAGCTATGCAACCATCGGTTAAGCCCAATTGTCCCAATTTTTCCTCCGGCCCCTGCGCCAAGCGTCCGGGCTACGACCTCAGCAAACTGGATACCAGCAGCCTGGGGCGCTCCCATCGCTCCTCCCTGGGGAAAAAGCTCCTGCGTCAGGTGTGCGAGGAAACCGCTGAAGTCCTGGGCTTGCCCGAAGGCTACAAGGTCGGGGTGGTACCGGCTTCCGACACCGGTGCCGTCGAGATGGCGCTCTGGTCCCTTCTCGGGGAGCGTGGTGTGGACGTGCTGGCCTGGGAGTCATTCGGCAAGGGCTGGGTCACCGACATCACCAAACAATTGAAACTGGACGCGCGGGTGATGGAGGCGGACTACGGCAAATTGCCGGATCTGAACGCTGTGAATTTCGATCGCGACGTGGTTTTTACCTGGAATGGCACCACCTCGGGAGTCAAGGTTCCCAATGGGGACTGGATCAAGTCAGACCGCGCGGGACTGACGATCTGCGACGCCACCTCGGCGGTTTTCGCCATGGACATGCCCTGGGAAAAACTGGACGTGGTGACCTTCTCCTGGCAGAAGGTGATGGGTGGTGAAGGCGCCCACGGCATGCTCATCCTGAGCCCGCGCGCCGTCGAGCGCCTTGAAAGCTACACCCCAGCATGGCCCTTGCCCAAGATTTTCCGCCTCACCAAAGGCGGCAAGCTGATGGAAGATGTTTTCGTTGGCTCCACCATCAACACGCCCTCCATGCTCTGTGTTGTGGACTACCTCGATGCGCTGGCCTGGGTGAAGAGCCTTGGCGGCCTCGCGGGCAGCATCAGGAAGTCCGAAGAGAACCTGGCTGTACTCAAGGACTTCGTTGCCCAGAATCAGTGGGTCGACTTTCTCGCTGAAGATCCGGCGACCCTGTCCAATACCAGCGTTTGCCTGAAGGTGGACGCAAGTCCCGAGCAGATCAAGAAGATGGCCTCGCTCCTGGATCAGGAAGGCGTGGCGTACGACATTGGCGCTTACCGCGATGCCCCTCCCGGGCTGCGCATCTGGTGCGGGGCAACCGTGGAGGCGGAAGACCTGCGCAAGCTGTGCCCCTGGCTGACCTGGGCGTACGAATCGGTAAAAAATTCTTAATTTTTGGGAACGGCAGCTATGTACAAGATCAAGACCTACAACGCAATTTCAACCAAGGGGCTGGATCGTTTCAGCCGCGAGAAGTACGAAGTCGCCAGTGAGCTCGGCCACCCGGATGGCTACATGCTGCGCAGTCACAAGCTGCACGGGGAAGAAGTGCCGGCAACGGTAAAAGCAGTGGCCCGCGCTGGGGCGGGGGTGAATAACATCCCGGTTGAGGAATACACCAAAAAGGGCATCGTTGTCTTCAATACCCCCGGCGCAAATGCCAACGCGGTGAAGGAGCTGGTGCTGGCGGGGCTGCTATTGAGTTCACGCGGGATTCTCGAGGGCCTCGACTTCGTCGCCGGTCTCGGTGACATGACCGACGCGGGCGAAATGAGCAAGCTGCTGGAAGCGGAGAAAAAACGTTTTGCCGGCAACGAGCTGTACGGCAAAAAGCTCGGTGTGGTCGGCCTTGGTGCCATCGGGTCGATGGTCGCCGAAATGGGCCTGGCCCTGGGTATGGATGTGGCGGGCTACGACCCGGCGCTGTCAGTGGAGGCGGCCTGGCGGCTGCCCTCCCAGGTGATCCGCAAGGAAAACCTGCAATCGCTGTTGTCCCACGCCGATTACGTGACCCTGCACGTGCCCGCCCTGGAAGCGACCCGGAACCTGATCAACGCGGAGACCCTCAAATCCGTGAAGAAGGGCTCCGTGCTTCTCAACTTCGCCCGGGATGCCATCGTCGACGCGGAAGCGATTGTAGGGAGCCTGGAGAGCGGAGACCTGGCGCGCTATGTGTGCGACTTCCCCGAGCCTTGCCTGATTGGACGCAAGGACGTGATCGCCATGCCGCATATCGGCGCCAGCACCGCGGAAGCGGAAGAAAACTGCGCCGTGATGGCCGCCAACCAGCTGATGGATTTTCTGGAGAACGGCAACATCCTGAACTCCGTGAACTTCCCCATGGTCAACATGGCGCGTTCCGGTGGCTATCGGATCACCCTGGCCAACGAAAACGTTTCCGGCGTACTGGGCCACGTGCTGGGTGTCCTCGCCGATAACGATGTGAACGTAATCGACATGATGAACAAAAGCCGCGGCGAAGTGGCCTACAACATCATCGATGTGGAGCAGGAGCCGTCCGAGGCAGTTCTGAACGCGATCCGCGGTGTGGATCATGTGATAACCGTTCGGGCGCTGGACTGACGAACGGAACGTTCCTGTTGGGTTACGCTTCGCTAACCCAACCTACCCGGTCGCATTTATTTCGCGTATGTCACATTCCGTGTAGGTTGGGTTAGGCCGCAGGCCGTAACCCAACAGGATGGAACCCTGGTTCGTACGCCTTCATCGTTCAGAGGTGGAATGAGCTTACGCAGCGAGAATCTCGAACGGTTACAGCACGAGCAATTCGATGTGCTCATCCTTGGGGGCGGCATCAACGGTGCGGTCTCCGCCGCGGCCCTGTCCGCCAAGGGTTTGCGCGTTGCACTCATCGATCGCGGCGATTTCGCCGGAGCCTGCAGTTCCAACTCTTCCAACCTGGCCTGGGGTGGCATCAAGTATCTCGAAAGCGGCGAGTTGCTGCTGGTCAGCAAACTGTGTCGCAGTCGCAACCACCTCATGCGCCACTATCCGGCCAGCGTCAGGGAAATCCGCTTCTTTACCACCATCCGCAAAGGCTTTCGCCTGCCGGTTTTTCTGGTCTATCTGGGCGCGCTGTTCTATTGGTTTATCGGCGCGTTCCGCACCCGGCCACCTCGTTATCTGCGCCGCCGCACCATCGTGCGGGAGGAGCCGGTCGTGTCCATGAAGGACGTGGTGGGTGGTTTTGAATATTCCGATTGTTACCTGCCCGACAACGATGCCCGCTTTGTCTTTCGCTTTGTGCGCAGCGGCCTGGCCTCGGGGTGCGCCGCTGCCAATTACGTGGAGGCCATGGGCTCGGAGTTTTCCGATGGCAGCTGGCGAACCCGGGCGAGGGATCTGATGAAAGGCGAATCGTTCGAGATTCGCTCGCGGGTTCTGATTAACGCCTGCGGTCCGTACGTGGACGAGTACAATCGCCGCATCGCCCAGGAAACCGCGCATCACCATCTTTTCTCGAAGGGCATCCACCTCATCGTCGACCAGATCACCCCCCACGACCGGGTACTCACTTTTTTTGCCAGCGACGGTCGCCTGTTTTTTGTGATACCCATGGGCTTGAAAACCTGCATCGGCACCACCGATACACCGGTAGAAGATCCTTATGTGCAGGTGACCGAGGAGGACCGGCAGTTCGTTCTGGACAACGCCAACATGCTTCTCAACCTGCCGCGCCCGCTGACGACAAAGGACATCATCGCCGAGCGCTGCGGGGTGCGGCCACTGGCGGTGAAAAGAATTGATCAGGACGAAAGCAGGGATTGGCTGAAACTGTCCCGTCGCCACGCCATCGACACCGATGAGGTGAAAAACTTCATCAGTATCTTCGGCGGCAAGCTTACGGACTGCCTCAACGTGGGCGAGGAGGTGGTCGATCTGGTAAAGGGCTTTGGGTTGCACCCGCCTCATCCATGGCGAGGATGGTATGGCGAGCCGGATACCAGACAGCAGGATCGGTTCATGGACAGGGCCGCAGCTCTGGACATCAACCACAAGTTTCAAACTCTGTCCGGCGAGGGCCTTTCCCAGCGCCTCTGGCGCCGTTATGGTGAGCTGGCTTTTGAACTGCTCGATGAAATAGCCGAGAACCCCGAGGAGGCGCTTCACAAGCCCATTGACACAATCGACTACAGTCGATGTGAGCTTGCCCTGATGGCGCGCACGGAAATGATCACCACTGTTGATGATTTCCTGCGGCGACGCAGCAAGGTCGCACAGGTCCTACGCGCGGAAGAAATTGTTGAACATCCCGGATTTGCGGAGTTGTGCGAAATTCTTTTTCCGGCCGAGGGCGAGCGCAAGTGCCGGGAGTATCGCAACGCGCAGATCGCCGTGGGGGCGCTTGCGGCAGCCGGCCCTCAGTCCGGGGCGTAGTTGCTCACCAGAAAACGATCCAGCTCGCGCGCAAACTCGCTCAGGTAGTGACCGTCCCGGGGGCGGTAGCTTACCTCCAGTTGCGGGACCGCCTTCACCATTCTGAGAACCTGCGCTTCGGCATCGAACCAGGCATCCTTTGCTCCCACCAGCAGAAACAGCGGGCAATAGAGCTGGCCCAACTCCTTGTCCGAAAAGCGGGGTAGTTGCAGGGAGCGGCGCTTCGTGGAGCGCTGCACCAGTGCAATCAACTCCGCGAGGTGCGGGTCCATGTCGCTCTTTTTCAATTGCGAGCGAAAGATCATGCGGCGCCCGATCGGCCCCAGCAGCAGGCTAAGGAAGGACACCACAATTGAAGCAGAGCGGCGCGCGGGCACCAGCCCGGGCGGGGAGATCAGGGCCAGGCGGTCAACGCGCTCGGGTTGGGCACAGGCGAACTTCAGCCCGATCCAGGCACCCAGGGAAGCACCGGCCACTGAGACCCGGTCCAGCTTCAGCTGCGCGAGCAGGTCCTCCATCCATTCCACATAGGCCGGTCCCTTGGCGGGCAAGCGAGTGGGTTCGCTGCCCCCCGCCTCGCCAACGATGTCAATCGCGTACACCCGATGGCTTTTCATGTAGGTCTGGACCTGGCGAAGCCAGTAAACAGAGGTAGCGCAGGCCGGATGCAGCAGGAGGAGGGGAGGGTTCTCCGGGCTTCCCGAGATAATCACCTGGGTGGTGCCGTGCCGGGTTTCCACCTGCCGCTCTTCTTTCTCCACCGGCCAGTGGCGGAGTAGTTCGCGATTCTTTCGTTCCACGGACTCGGCGGCTGCCGCGGACTTGAACACTGATTGTTTTTTCCCCATAACTGTCAAACTCTTTCAAATCAGCCCCAGGCTGCCCAACAACAGGGCATATCATACCACCGAGTTTCCGCTCGCCGGCTCCGTGCCGCCAGTTCACAGTTCTCAGATCCTTCTGTCCGGCGCGGCCAGACTCGGCCCGGTGGCGAAAATGTGAAGGGTGTAAACAAAAAAAAGACGCCCGAGGGCGCCTTTCAAAAGGGTGATGCTTCAGGGAGTCTGCTAATTCGCCGGCGTGGCGGTATGGAAGGCCCAGTAGCCGATGAACATCTCATCCCAGGTCTGAAGCCCGAAGGTCAGAGTCTTGCTGGGATCCGGGTTGGCCGGGTTGTGCTCGGAGTTGTCGAAGGAGCCGGTCACGTGCACCTTGGTTCCGGCCGGCAGAGTCATGGGCTTCTCGAGCTGGAAGGTGGGCTGCCAGGCGTAACTGTAGTTCGGCACACTCATGATCTCTTTCATGGTGCCATCGGGCAGTTCCGCAGAGAACTTCATATCCTTGCCGCGGAAGTGCATGTGGGCGCGCAGACCCCGAATCACCACATCTTCCTCGAACACGTATTCGGCCGCCGCAGCGTGATCGTGCGCGTAGGGAGGGATTTCGAAGCGGCCGGACACCGAGCGGGTCAGGAGTTCGTACTTGGGCGGTTCGTCGTGAAAGTACAGGCCCAGCAAAGTGCCGTCAGTGGTCGCCTTGCCGTTGGTGGTGTAGTGGAACTGCATGGAGAGTTTGTGGCCCTTGGGAATGAATACACCCACTTCTTCCGGGAACTCCATGGCTTTCACTTTACCGGGGGCATAGCCCTCCAGGAAACGTCGCGCAATGGAGCGGGTGTCCCCTTCGCCGCCGTCAAAATCCTCTTTAGGCGCTGTAACGTAGGTGAGCAGGTGGTGCAGTACCGCGGGGTCACCGGGGATGAACTGAACAGCGCGCACCCATTTGTCTTCGTCGAACTCCAGATCCACGTCCACGTTGATGTAATCGAGAACGCCAGTGGCCGGAACCTCGTGAACCGGAGCTTTGACGATGTAATCGGGCTCACCCAGCTGCCACGCGCGCAAGTCGATGGGCGGTATGGAGGTCAGCGGATCTTTTTTGCTCTTGCCCCGGGGAGAGCCGGCGTCGATCCAGTGGACCAGGGTCTGCAACTCGTCCTCGGGAATGTGGTTGGCGTTGTTGAACTGGCCAATGTGCGGATCCACCTGCATGGGAGGCATGCGCTTGGTCAGCAGCACTTCGCGGATCATCGGGCTCCAGCCCTTGAGCATCATGTAGCTGTTCATGGCGAAGGGGCCAATGCCGCCTTCGCGGTGGCAGTCAGCGCACTGTTTCTCAATGATGGGGGCGACGTCCCTGGCGTAGTCCGGCACCTTCTTGGTGTGAGCGGTTTTGGCGGGGAAGGACAGATCGCATCCCTTGACCGGCATTTCGTGGGCGCCCGTCTGAGGCTTGCCGGACAGGATGCCGTCCAGTGCCATCCCGATGTGCTCGTGTACTGGCCCGCGATACACCAGGTTCTGAGTCGCGGGGTCCAGCACAATGACTTCGCCGGCCTTGGTGATATTCAGGGTTTCCGCAACAAGCTGGGAATCGTCCAGCAGGATGGGAAAATCCAGCTCCTTCTTTTCGGCTGTCTTGCGAATCGACTTGAGACTGTCTTTTGCCGAGGCATTAAGCATTAGAAAAGCCACGTCCTTGTCTTCCCACTTGCTGCGCAACTCGCGCAGATCCGCAATGGCTGTGTCGGTCGCGGAACAGGAGTTGGCTTGCGAGAAGATCACCAGAGCCTTCTTGAAGCCGTAGCGGCTCAGCTGATGGAATTCGCCCTGGTGGTCCAGCAGAGCAAAATCGCCAACTCGGCTGGGATTGGTTTCGGCATTGACGCCGGCCGCCAACAAAGTTGCAGCCAGAAATGCCGTGAGTGTGGAAGCGCTCTTCATAGCGGGTCTCCAGTACGACGCATGTTTATTAGTGGTTATGGCCAAATCCGTTTGGGCGCCAATGCAGCCCGGGGCTGAACTGGGGCGGGAGCTCAAGTCAAACGAGACTACCGCTCCACGCTTTGCCGATGTTAGGGTTATTACCAATCTTTACAAAAATTGAACAGCTCGAGATATTGGCTTGGATTACATGCCAATCCCTTTCTTTTTTTGTATTGGGAACAAAGTTTTTAGGGGTACGAGCTATAAGCCGAGGTGCGCATTCCATGTACAAACTCAGTTTCTTTGTTCCGGAGAGTCATCTGGAGCAGGTCAAGGCGGCGGTTTTTGAGGCGGGAGCCGGCCGCATCGGTGATTACGATCAGTGTTGTTGGCAGGCTCCGGGGTTGGGTCAGTTCCGCCCGCTGGAAGGCAGTCAGCCCTACCTGGGGCAGCAGGGGCAGGTTGAGCAGGCCCGTGAGTACAAGGTGGAAATGGTTTGCGCGAAAGACCGGGTCAGTGCTTCAGTCCAGGCCTTGTTGAGTGCCCACCCTTACGAGGAACCGGCCTATGACATCGTGGCCCTGGTGGACCCGGCCAGCCTGGATTGAGTTACCGCTGACTTGCGTTACCGAATGGGGCGCGGCCGGTAGAGAATGTCCTCGGTGCGGAGCGGGTAATGGCCCTGCTGGCGATCCTGGAAGTAGTATCGCAAGGTTCGCTCCACCACCGGAAAGGCGAGTTCCCCCCAGGGGATCTGCGCCTCGCTGAAAAGATCCACCTCCAACGATTCCAGCCCGGGGCTGAAGTCCAGGTCCTGGAGCGTGCCCCGATAGAACATGTACACCTGGTTGATGTAAGGGAGATTGAACAGGGTGTACAGCTCATGCACATCAATGCGTGCCCTTGCTTCCTCCCAGGACTCGCGCAACGCTCCCTCCTGGGTGGTTTCGCCGTTCTCCATAAAACCGGCGGGCAAGGTCCAGAATCCGTGTCGGGGCTCGATGGCTCGCTTGCAGAGCAGGACTTTGCCGTCGTGGATCGGAAGGCAGCCGGTGATGATCCGGGGATTGGTGTAATGGATCGTGTCGCAGCTCGCGCACACGTGCCGCTCCCGGTCGTCACCTTCCGGAATCCGCTGTTCAAGCTGCGAGCCGCAGCTGCTGCAAAACTTCATGGGGCATGTGGCCTGGTTGGAATGTGCGATGTTGTCAGCATTATAAACGGATCGTCCGGACCAGGCGATTCGTGCGTGCCGCGCGCAAGGTCTTCTTTGAGTCAGCTGTGATATTCTCCACCGTTCTGTGTTTGTTTCCCGTCTGCCGAGGTTCAGTGTGATCCAACACCTGCGCGACAATTATCGGGTGCCCCGCTCGGGGCTCGAGCAGGAGGGGGAATACCCCAACGAAGCTGCCGTACTGGTGCCGGTGACCGACCATTGCGAGCCCGAAATTGTTCTCACCAAACGCGCCGACCACCTGACCTCTCACGGCGGTGAAGTTTCCTTCCCCGGGGGCAAATGGGAAGCCGGTGATCCGTCGCTGGTTTTCACTGCGCTGCGGGAGTCGGAGGAAGAGATCGGGCTGTCTCCGGCTCTGGTGGAGGTTTTGAATGTGGGCCCTCCTCTGTATTCCCTGTGGGGCATCAAGGTAACGCCCTACCTGGGCATCGTTCCTCACAACGTGCAACTGGAAGCCAACCCTGCGGAGTTGCATTCGCTGTTCAGAGTGCCGGTTCGTTACTTCCTGGAAGACCGGCGCAGCCGGACTGACGTTTATTTCAACAATGGTAGGGAATGGTGGTCGCCGGTGTACCATTACGATGGCTACAAGATCTGGGGGCTTACCGCGCGCATACTGGTCCAGTTTCTCAACGACGCGTGGAATGCCGGCATTGAGCGGGAGAGCGCGGCACCGGAGTCACGACGAAAACCGCGCGCGATCAGTTTCGATTGACCGGTTTTCGGGGGCGCTATATCAGCGCCTGCTAAAACAGCTCGGGTTGCTGACGGGTGGCCGCTGTGGCAACTACGGACTTGACGCGCGCGCTGTCGATTACTTTCTCACTGAGGCTGACCGTTTCGAAGCGGTAGCTGCCGATCTGGAAACAACTGTTCCCGTCCGGAATATTTTCCAGGTATTCGAGCATGACGCCGTTGAGGGTCTTGGGGCCGTCCGTGGGCAGTTCCCAATGCAGGCCGCGGTTCACATCCCGCACTGATGTGCTCCCCTCAATCAGATACCAGCCGTCCTCCAGAGCCACGATTTCGTCGCTCTGGTCTTCCGCCAGGTTCGTGGTGAATTCCCCGACGATTTCCTCCAGCAGATCCTCCATGGTCGCAATGCCCTGGACATCGCCGTATTCGTCCACCACGATCGCAATGCGGTGCTTGTGCTTCTGGAAGTTGAGCAACTGGGTGTGCAGCGGCGTGCCGAGCGGCACGAAGTAGGGCTCGCGGGCAAAACGCTTGATAGCGTCGTGAGTGACCTCCCGGTCCTCACCATAGAGAAAGCGCGCAGCGTTGCGCAGGTGCAGAATCCCTACAATTTTGTTGATGTCGCCCTCGAATACCGGCATGCGCGTGTACTCGCTGCAGCGGATCTTCCTGAGTAGTGTGGGGATGTCGTCCTGCAGGTCCAGGCCTTCCACTTCGTTGCGCGGGATCATGATGTCCTCGACCGTGGCCGTTTCCAGGTCGAGGATGTTGAGCAGCATCTTCTGATGCTGGTCCGGGATAAGATCCCCGGCCTCATCCACCACTGTCCGCAACTCCTCCGGGCGCAGGTGTTCGTGTCCCTGCTGGTGTTCCGGGTTGACCCCGAACAGCCGCGCGAGGCCGTTGGACGCATGGTTGATCAGCCATACTGCCGGGTACAGGGCTGTAAGCAGCGGGCGCAGTACAAGGCTGGCGGGAAAGGCAATTTTCTCCGGGCGCAGTGCGGCGATGGTCTTGGGGGTCACCTCCGAGAAGATCAGCATCACAATCGTGAGCAGGACCGTGGCGACCGCAATCCCCGCATCCCCAAAAAGTCGCAGGGCGATGACGGTGGCGATGGCCGAGGCGAGGATGTTCACCAGGTTGTTGCCGATCAGGATGACACCGATGAGCCGGTCCGGTCTCTCCAGAAGCTCGGTGGCGCGAATGGCGCCTTTGTTCTGCTTCTTTACCAGATGCTTCAGGCGGTAGCGGTTCAACGCCATCATCCCGGTTTCCGAACTGGAGAAGAAGCCTGACAGCAGGAGCAGGATGACGAGCGTGGCGAACAACGCTTCGAGGGGTATGTCGCTCAAAAGGGGGACCTGTGTAGCCGAAAGAGAAGTATCTTGAAGGCTGTCCGTGCTTTTGGCAAATGCGGGCCGGAGCGCATTTTTACTGGAGCACCACCTGGTAGATCAGCTGGGTGCCGAAGTAGGCGAGAGCCAGTGCCACAAAGCCGCCCAGAGTCCAGCGCACGGCGACTTTCCCGCGCCAGCCCAACTGGTGGCGGCCCCAGAGCAGGATGGCGTAAATGAGCCAGGCAATCACCGAGAAGGCCATGGTATGCGCCTGGTTCTGCTCCACCAGATCCGTCGTGTACACCAGTCCCGACACGATAAGTGCGGTAAGCAGGAGCTCACCGGCCCAGACCATCTCGAACATCAGGCCTTCCATGGTCTGGAGTGGAGGCAGGAGCTGGATAACACCGGTGGCATGCTTGTGCTTGAGCTGGTAGTTCTGAAACGCGAGCAGTACGGCCTGAAAGCTCGCAATCGTCAGCAGCCCGTAGGCCAGCAGGGCGAGCAGGATGTGCATCATCAAAGCCGGGTCGACGGCTCTGCTGGGGCTTTCGCTCAGCTGGGCGGAGAGAATGGCCACAACGCTGAGGGGAAACAGGAATACGAAAAGATTGTAGAGCGGTTTGCGCAACCCGCTCACCAGCACCATCAGATTGATGACCCAGAAAAACAGGGTCGGCAGGATAAAAACGCCGAATCTGAAGTCATTAGCCCCGAAAACAGAGCTATAGGCACCGATACCATGCAGCGCCACCGCAACAGTCGCAATGGCGGTCACCCACCGGGTTTGCGGTGGCTGCTGACGCAGATAGGCGGCGATCAGGTAGGCACTGCCGGCCAGGTAGACAATAATGGCCAGTGCGTTGATGATGGTAGCAAAGCTCATAAGCGGGCTGTTGAACGGTCCTTTTCCAGGCGGAAGAGTGTGGCATAAGGTGCCGGGAAAGAGAAGTCGACCGTTCGCGCCATTGCGGCCCTCATGTCCGGGGCCCTGATTAAGGTATACTCCGCCCTCATTTTCCGCAGATGCCCAATCACTGCCGAGATTCTACGAGACCACAAGCTTTTATATGTTTGACAACTTATCCGATCGCATCTCCAAATCCCTCAAATCGGTGGTGGGCAAGGCCCGCCTGACCGACAAGAACATCCAGGACACGCTGCGGGAAGTCCGCAAGGCCCTGCTGGAAGCGGACGTGGCGCTGCCCGTGGTGAAGGCCTTCGTGGAACAGGTTCGCAAGCGCGCGCTGGGTCACGAGGTGTCGCGGGCCCTGAATCCGGGCCAGCAGTTCCTGAAGATTGTCGAGGCGGAGCTGACCTCCGTCATGGGCGAGGCCAACGAGAGCCTTAATCTGGCGGTCAAACCCCCGGCCGTGGTCCTGATGGCGGGCCTGCAGGGTGCGGGCAAGACCACATCCGTTGCGAAGCTGGCCCGCTTCCTCAAGGAGCGCCAGAAGAAAAAGGTGCTGGTGGTGAGCGCGGACGTGTACCGCCCCGCGGCCATTGAGCAGCTGGCGACTCTGGCGCAGGAGATCGAGGTGGAGTGCTTCCCCAGCGATCCCAGCCAGAAGCCGGTGGATATTGCCGAGGCGGCGGTGGCCCATGCCCGGCGCCAGTTCATGGATGTGGTGCTGGTGGATACGGCGGGCCGGCTCCACATCGACCAGGAACTGATGACTGAGATTCGTGACCTGCACGCGGCTCTGGACCCGGCGGAGACCCTGTTCGTGATCGATGCCATGATCGGTCAGGACGCGGTCAATACGGCCAAGGCCTTCGATGAGGCATTGCCCCTGACCGGTGTGGTCCTGACGAAAGCGGATGGTGATGCCCGCGGCGGGGCCGCGCTCTCGGTCCGCCATGTGACCGGCAAGCCGATCAAGTTCCTGGGTGTGGGGGAGAAGGTGGATGCCATCGAGCCCTTTCACCCGGACCGGTTGGCGGGCCGGATTCTCGGCATGGGGGACATGTTGTCTCTCATCGAGGAAGCGGAGCAGAAGATCGACCGGGCCAAGGCCGAGAAGCTGGTCAGCAAGGTCAAGAAGGGCAAGAAATTCGATCTCGAGGATCTGCGCGACCAACTGCAGCAGATGCAGAACATGGGTGGCATGGGGTCCATGCTCGAGAAGCTGCCGGGGATGGGCAACATCAACCAGATGATGGAGCAGGCGGACATGGGCAAGCAGTTCAAGCGCATGGAAGCCGTTATCAATTCCATGACCCCCGCCGAGCGCGCCAACCCGGACATTCTCAACGGGTCCCGCAAGCGTCGCATCACCCAGGGCTCGGGCACGGACGTTCAGGATCTGAATCGTCTGCTCAAGCAGCACAAGCAAATGGCGAAAATGATGAAGAAGATGAAGGGCGGCGGCATGACCAAGATGATGCGCGGCCTGGAAGGAATGATGGGCGGCGGTGGCGGCGGGGGGCTTCCGCCCGGGTTCCGGTAAGAGAGGGTAAGAGAGGGGTAGGATAGGCCCCGTCGGCGGGCACCTGGGCGGCGCTTGTACCTCTCCCGCCTGCCGCTTCACCTCGACCGGGTCCTTCCGGGCCCGGCCCATTGCTGTCCCTGACTGATTCCCGTACAATGTCGCGCCTTCTCTGGCCGGGAAGACTGCGTTCCACCAGGCAGGGTGTCGGCCCAGGCGGATGAATACCGCAAAAAACATGTTGCGTCAGTTACTTACAGCAGCAACGCCTAACCAAGTAACAGGATAGAGTATCCATGGTAACGATTCGTTTAGCTCGCGGCGGTTCCAAGAAGCGTCCTTTCTACCATCTGACCGTGGCGGACAGCCGCAACAGTCGCGACGGCCGCTACGTCGAACGCGTGGGATTTTTCAATCCGGTCGCTCGCGGCCAGGAAGAGCGTCTGCGTGTTGACACTCAGCGCGTGGAATACTGGCTGAGCCAGGGCGCACAGGTTTCTGACCGTGTGAAGACCCTGCTCAAAGAGCACGGCAAGCAGCAAGAGCAGAGCGCGGCCTAAGCCGGCGCGACGATGGCAGAGTCACTTCCCGAGCTGATCCCGGTCGGGCGGATTGGCGCTGTCTATGGCGTGCGCGGCTGGGTGCGGGTTCAATCCTTCACGGCGCCGCCGGAAAAAATTTTCGAGTACCAGCCCTGGTGGCTCCGGACGCCGGAAGGTTGGCAGTCCATGGAAGTCGCTGCCAGCAGCATCCAGGGGAAGCGACTGGTGGCACAGCTTTCGGGAGTGGATGACCGCGAGCGGGCCCGGGCTTACGCCCAGGTGGAGATTGCCGTCGCGGCCGACGCGCTGCCGCCCCTCGATGAGGGCGAGTACTACTGGCACCAGTTGGAAGGTCTTCGGGTGATCAGCGAGTACGGTGGTGAGCACCATGACCTGGGTCGCGTTGAGCGCCTCATGGAAACCGGAGCCAATGATGTCCTGGTGGTGCGCGGAGATGGGGACAGCATCGACAAACGTGAGCGGCTGGTTCCCTACCTTCCGGACCACACGGTTCGCAAGGTGGACCTTGCCCGGGACGAGATTCTGGTGGACTGGGATCCGGAATTTTAGCCCTCGGATCGCGTTGGAAAATTCGAGGCGGTTATGCGGGTCGCGGTAGTCAGCCTGTTTCCAGAGATGTTCAGCGCCATCACCGATTACGGTGTGACCGGGCGGGCCGTGAAACAGGGCCTGCTCGAGCTGAGAGTTTTCAACCCCCGGGAGTTTACCCGGGACCGTCATGCCACAGTGGACGATCGCCCCTACGGCGGTGGCCCGGGCATGGTGATGATGATCGAACCCCTGCGCGACGCGATCGCGGCAGCCCGGGAGTGGCTCGGTTCAGAGCCCGAACAATCCCAGCGAGCGCCCGTGATTTACCTGTCGCCTCAGGGTCGCCCCCTGCAGCAGCAAGCGGTGGGTGAGTTCGCGGAACAGCCCGGCTTTGTGCTGGTGGCAGGCCGCTACGAAGGGATCGACGAACGGCTTATTCAGATGGAAGTGGATGCCGAATGGTCGATCGGTGATTACGTGCTGAGCGGCGGCGAGTTGCCGGCGATGGTACTGATCGATGCGGTGGCCCGGCTATTGCCCGGTGTGCTGGGCGATGCCCAGTCGGCGGAACAGGACTCCTTTACCGACGGCCTCCTGGATTGCCCGCATTACACGCGACCGGAGGATTACAGTGGCCGCAGGGTTCCGGCAGTACTTCTTTCCGGCAACCACGAGCAAATCCGGCGCTGGCGACTGAAACAGGCGCTTGGCAAGACCTGGCAGCAGAGACCGGACCTGCTCGAGCAACGCCCGCTGTCGGAGGAAGAGCAGCGACTCCTCGAGGAGTTCAGGACCGAATCGGTCACGGCCGCCAAGAGCGAGCAGATTTGAATTTAAATAGCGAATGACAGGGTGGCCCTCCACCGTGGTCGCAAACATTGTAAGGAGTTATCCATCATGTCCAGCAAGAATAAAGTTATCCAGGCGATCGAAGCCGAACAGCTCAAGGCCGATATCCCCGAGTTCAGCCCCGGCGACACCATCGTGGTACAGGTGAAAGTGATCGAAGGTAACCGTGAGCGTTTGCAGGCCTATGAAGGCGTGGTTATCGGCAAGCGTAACCGCGGTGTGAACTCCGCGTTTACCGTGCGCAAGATGTCTCACGGGGTAGGTGTCGAGCGAACCTTCCAGGCCCACAGCCCGATCATCGACAGCATCCAGGTGAAACGACGCGGCGATGTTCGTCAGGCCAAGCTGTACTACCTGCGTGAGCTCACCGGCAAGGCGGCTCGCATCAAGGAAAAGCTCAACTAAACACCTTTGCCGGGTCCGCTCCGGACCCGCGACAGGAGTTTCGCAAACGGCGCCCCCAGAGGCGCCGTTTGTGTTTCCGCCCCACCGACACCGCTCACGGTTGCCCCAGATGCCCTCCATCGGAAAAATCAGCCGTTGTTCCTAGTGCTCCATTGCCACATGTTGATTCGGGCGCTACTGTGACGGCGATCACCACCCGCACCGGCGTGTCCGCCGGCTTCTGCGGAGGATCACCTTTTTTATGACGCAGCACGTGTCAGAGCCGGACGACGCAGTTGGGGCCGCGGGGATGTCAGTCAGCAAGTTGGAAGTTTCTGTCTCGGATCTCAGTCCCGGCATGTACGTCTGTGAGTTGGACCGTCCCTGGCTGGAAACCCCCTTTCTGATGCAGGGCTTCCTCGTGGAATGCGAGGAGGACGTCCACACTCTCGCCCGCTACTGCGAATTCGTTTTCGTTGACCGCGCCCGCTCCCACGAGGACGCCCGCTTTCCCGAGTCCCCGCCCCAGACCGGAGAGAATTCGGCGAATGAGGCCCGAAAGCCCGCGACACCCACCGGTGACCGGCGGCAACGGGTGCGCGAGCTGCTCGGCGATCGCCCCCAGCAGCGCTATCGCGATCTGACTCCCTGGCGCTCGGAAATGGGCGAGGCCAAACGGGCGGTGGTCAATCTCAACCGTGAGATCCGGAGTCTGTTTGCAGCCTACAATGCCGGCGGGGCTTACCGGTTCGCCAACCTCAAGCGAGCCGTGGGCCCACTGGTCAGCAGTATTGAACGCAACCCGGATGCCTGCATGTGGCTCGCGCGGCTGAAGCACGAGGACGGCTACATTTATCGGCATGCGGTGGGAACGGCAATCTGGGCGGTTGCCTTCGGGCGTGAGCTGGGTCTGGCGCCGGCCGACCTGAGGAGCCTGGCCCTGGGCTCTCTCCTCCTGGACGTGGGTACCCTGCACATACCCCGTGAGCTATTGACGCGCAAGGATTTGAGCGAGTCCGACGAAGCGGTGTTGCGCAGCCATGTGGACCACAGCCTCGCAGTGCTGGACCGCTCCCCCATGCGTAATCAGGACGTCCGGGACATGGTGGCCTTCCATCATGAGCGCTTCGACGGTTCCGGATATCCCAGTGCTCTGCAAGGCAGCGATATTCCCTTGTTCGCCCGTATCGCGGGAATTGCGGATCTGTATGACACCCTGACCAGCGAAAAACCCTATGGTGAGGCGCTTTCACCCTCCCTGGCCGTCCGTCAGCTCTATGGGCTGCGGGACAGGCACTTCGAAGCGATTCTGGTGGAGGAATTCATCCAGGCCCTGGGTTTGTATCCGGCCGGTACACTGGTGCTGCTGTCGTCCGGCGAAGTGGGGGTGGTGGTTGCCGAGAGCAGGACCCGCAGGCTCCGCCCGCAGGTGCTGCTGCTGACCGATCAGCACAAGGAGCCCCTTCACCAGTTGAAAGTCGTCGATCTTCTCGATGCAGTGGATCCCCGCAGCGGCGGTCCGCTGGAGATTGTCCGGGGGCTCGAGCCGGGGGCCTACGGCGTAAGCTCCGAGAAAATCGCTCTGGTTTCCGCCCACTGACACTCGTGGCCGTACCCCGATCTGCCGTAGTAGCTGGTAAAGTTGCGCCATGGACACTACCGACTTCGAACTGATCGATCGCTATCTGGATGCCTTGTGGGTGGAAAAGGGGCTCAGCGGCAACACCCTTGAGTCCTACCGCCGGGACATCCGTCAGTTCGCCGTCTGGCTCGCCCCTCGCGGGGTGAATCTTACCGGAGTCAGCCCGGAGATCCTCCAGAGCCATCTCGCGGATCGCCTTAAGCGTGGGTTGTCGGCCCGGTCCACAGCCCGGTTTCTGTCCTGCATTCGAGGTTTTTACGGGTACTTGTTGCGCGAGAACCAGATCCAGGTCGACCCCTGTGCCCGGATTCGCAACCCCAAGTTGGGCCGGAGCCTCCCCAAGAGCCTGACCGAGGACGACGTGGAGCGCCTTTTGGGCGCGCCTCGGGTGGATGAGCCGATCGGCCTCCGGGACCGCAGCATGCTCGAGCTGCTCTATGCGTGTGGTTTGCGGGTTTCGGAGCTGGTGGGTTTGACAATCAGCCAGGTCAACCTCCGCCAGGGCGTGGTGCGGGTGTTCGGCAAGGGCAGCAAGGAGCGGCTGGTCCCGCTGGGGGAGGAGGCCTCCCACTGGCTGAACCGTTATCTCCGAGAGGGGCGGCCCGCGCTCCTCAAAGGGGCGCCCAGCGAGGTCCTGTTCCCCAGCCAGCGGGGGCAACACATGACGCGCCAGACCTTTTGGCACCGGATCAAGCACTGGGCGTTGGCGGCCGGCATCCAGAAGGAGCTGTCACCGCACACCGTGCGCCACGCCTTCGCCACCCACCTGCTGAATCACGGAGCGGACCTGCGAGTGGTGCAGATGCTGCTGGGTCACAGTGATCTGTCCACCACTCAGATCTACACCCATGTTGCGAATACCCGCATGAAAGCCCTGCACGCGCAACACCACCCGCGGGCGTAAGGTGACCGAACCAAAGACGCAAGAGCTCCGGTCCCGTGTGCGGGAACCCCGCGCGAGATCCCCGCTCCAATCGTAACCGGGGTCGCGGTAGCGGTAAAGCTTGCGTTACTATGCGAATCCAAATCTGCACTGGAGTGGGCGCTCGATGGGCGGCCGCTTCCACCACAAAAAAATGCGGGTACTTACAAGCCCGGCACCTATTGCCCTCTGGCACGAGGAGAAACTGTGAAGATCACACGCAAACTGGTGAAACCAATTCTGCTGAGCATGGCGCTGTTTGTGGCGGGGCCCGCCCTGGCCGTGGGTCCTGCGCCGGAAGTGACCAAACGGATCCTGAGTAATCTCGAGGAGGCCCGCGGCGATCTGGAATATGCCGGAGTCAAGGTTTCTCCGATCCCGGGGCTCTACGAAGTCCAGGTGCTTGGTGGCCCAACCCTCTACGTAACGGAGGACGCCAGCTTTTTTGTGGCTGGTGACCTGTTCCGGATTCGCGAAGAAGGTTTCGTCAATATTCAGGAGCAGGCGCGCGCGAAGGAACGGGCCCGTCTCCTGGCCGCGGTGAAAAAGGAAGACCAGATCATTTTCTCCCCCGACGGCGAGACCAAAGCCTACGTGAATGTCTTCACGGACGTGGATTGTGGCTACTGTCAGAAGCTGCACCGGGAGATTGACCAGATCAATGCCTTGGGTATCGAGGTTCGCTACCTGGCCTATCCACGGGCCGGCGCCAAGTCCCAATCCGCGGACAAGCTGGCCACCGCCTGGTGTTCCTCGGACCCGAAAGCGACACTCACGAAGCTCAAGAATCGCGAATCAGTCGCCATGGAAGTGTGTGAGGACAATCCGATAGCGGACCACTATCGGCTCGGTGGCCTGGTGGGCGTCAGTGGTACGCCGAACATGGTAACGGCCGATGGCCAGATGATCGGTGGCTACGTCCCTGCGGCGGAGCTGGCGGCACGGCTCGGTCTGTCCGGGGAGTAACCTCCCTCATTCGGGATACCCGCGAACCGGGGATCTCGGATCAGGTATCCACCACATTCCACCATACTCCGGCGCGTCCAATGAAGGGTCCATCCCGGCCCTTCATTGACACCCATCCTGCCTGCCAGTATCGTTGCCGGTTCGATGCGGCCCCTCCGGCTGCCTCCATTCCGAAAGGGTTCTTTATCCCCCGGGGCTTGCAGCCTGCGAGACTGCCCCGCCCCTGGCTATTGCCCCTGTTAAGCCATCTAAGTGCAATTGAGTTCCGGGAGTCTGGTTTGAAAACCGTCAAGGTAGGTGTATGTGGCCTGGGTACAGTCGGTAGTGGTACCTGCAATGTACTGATGCGCAATGCGCGCGAGGTGCAGGCCAGCGCGCGCTGCAAGGTCGAAATTACCCACGTGGGCGCGCGCCGTGATAACCCGGCTTGCAAACTGGAGGGCATTCGGGTCAGCCGCGACATCTTCGAGGTGGTGAAGGACCCGGACGTGGACATCGTGGTGGAGCTGATCGGCGGCACCACTGTGGCCAAGGACCTGGTTCTCCAGGCCATTGAGCAGGGCAAGCACGTGGTTACCGCCAACAAGGCCTTGATTGCGGAGCACGGCAACGAGATTTTTGCCGCTGCGGAAGCCAAACAGGTGAGCGTTGCCTTCGAAGCGGCGGTCGCGGGCGGGATACCCATTATCAAGGTTCTGCGGGAAAGTCTGGCGGCCAACAAAGTGCAGTGGCTCGCCGGCATCATCAATGGAACCGGCAACTTCATCCTGACGGAAATGGCGCAGAAGGGTCGCGATTTTCAGGATGTGCTGGCCCAGGCCCAGGAGCTGGGTTATGCCGAGGCCGACCCCACCTTCGATGTGGAGGGGATCGACGCCGCCCACAAGCTGGGCATCCTGGCCTCCATTGCCTTCGGTATGCCCCTGCAATTTGACCGCATCTATACTGAAGGCATCTCCCGAATCGAGCCCCAGGATCTTTCGTACGCGAAGGAGTTGGGCTATCGAATCAAGCATTTGGGTATTGCCCGCAGCAGCGGCGATCACGTGGAGCTGCGCGTGCATCCGACCCTGATTCCCGAAAAACGCCTGATCGCCCACGTAAACGGCGTCATGAATGCGGTCATGGTCATGGGTGATGCAGTGGGCTCCACTTTGTACTCAGGGCCCGGCGCAGGCTCCGAACCCACAGCCTCGGCCGTGGTCGCGGATGTGATCGACATCGCCCGGGAACTGGCCCTGGATTGCACACCCAGCGTCCCGCATCTGGGCTTCGGAGCGGATTACGTGAGCCCCATCAAGGTCCAGCCCATGGACGAGCTGCAAACCAGCTACTACCTGCGCATGAGTGCGGTGGATCGCCCGGGGGTTCTGTCCGAAATCACGCAGATCCTCAGTCAGGAAGGGATCAGCATCGAAGCGCTGATTCAGAAAGAGCCCGCGGAGGATCAGGACATCGTGCCGGTGATCCTGCTGACCAACCGTGCCGTGGAAGGCAAGATGATGCGCGCCATTCAGCAGATCGAGGCGCTGGTGTCCATCGCCGGACAGGTGGTGAGCATCCGGGTCGAACACCTGGATTAGCAGGCATTTGATAAACTACTTTTCGGCTGCTTTGCCGGTCCGTCGCATGGGCGGCGGGCACTATTCGAGAACCACAACGTGAAATACATCAGCACCCGCGGCGATGCTCCCGCACTGTCCTTTGAAGAAGTCATGCTCACCGGGCTGGCCAGCGACGGTGGCCTTTACGTACCGGAATCCCTCCCCAGCTTCAGCGCCGCTGACATCAGGGCCATGGCGGACATGGACTACAAGGAGCTGGCTTTCCGTATCATGTCGCCCTTCGTGGCCGGGGACATCCCCGATGCGGACTTCAAGCGCCTGATCGATGAAGCCTATGGCGAGTTCCGCCACCAGGCGATTACCCCGCTGGTGCAAACAGGGCACAAGGAGTGGGTGCTGGAACTGTTCCATGGCCCCACCCTGGCCTTCAAGGATGTTGCACTCCAGTTGTTGGGCCGCATGCTGGACTACGTGCTGAAAAAGCGTGAGCAAAAGGTAGTGATCATGGGCGCTACCTCCGGCGATACAGGCTCCGCCGCCATCGAGGGCTGCCGGCACTCGGACAACGTGGACATCTTCGTGCTCTATCCACACCAGCGCGTGTCGGAAGTCCAGCGCCGCCAGATGACTTCGGTACTTGCGCCCAATGTCCACACCCTGGCTGTAGAAGGTAATTTCGACGATTGCCAGAACGCTTTGAAAGCCGCGTTTGCCGATCAGTCCTTCCTTCCGGAAGATCGTCAGCTCGTGGCGGTCAACTCCATCAACTGGGCCCGCATCATGGCCCAGATCGTCTACTACTTTTATTCCGCGGTCGCCATCGGCGCTCCCGATCGCTCGGTCAGTTTTTCGGTACCCACCGGGAATTTCGGAGACATCTTTGCCGGCTATCTGGCCAAGCAGATGGGTTTGCCGGTCGAGCGCCTGATCATTGCCACAAACGCCAATGACATTCTCCACCGCTGCATCAGCGCCAACGATCACAGCAGGAAGGAGTTGATCCACTCTCTGTCCCCGAGCATGGACATCATGGTATCCAGCAACTTCGAGCGCCTGCTGTTCGACCTGTACGACCGGGACGGCAAGTCAATCGCCGCACTGATGGACGAATCTAAGTCCGGCGCCATGGTGCTGAGCGACACGGCTCTCGAACGTGCCCGTGAAACTTTTGTCAGCCATCGGGTGGACGACCAGGGGACGATTCAAGTCATTGCCAACGTACTCGCGCAAACCGAATACCTTGCCGACCCTCACACCGCCATTGGCATCGAAGCCGCCCGCCAGACCCGCAGCGCCTACTCGGGCCCGGTGATCTGCCTGTCGACTGCGCACCCTGCCAAGTTCCCCGAAGCGGCGGAAAAAGCCCGCTTCGGCGGTGAAGTGAATCTTCCGCTGCATATGGCGGACCTCCTGAGTCGGGAAGAGCGTTTCACCGTACTGCCCAACGATCTGGACAAGATCAAGGAATTCATTGGCAAGAACATCCGAGCCTGATCCGAGCCCCGCGGGGCGAATAGCGGAAGCAGTGTCGGGTGTGCGGCTGGAACTTCATGGGTGTAGTCATCGCTTCGGAGGCGCTCACCCGCACCTCAAACCGTTCGTTGCACGATCCTGCTGCGCAAGCCCGGGCCGAGCTGTGCTATAACTGACAGCTTGAAGGGCCAATTCACCAAATCCTGAGAAAGCCGTGTCCCTGACAACGAAGAAGATTATCAGTCGCCGCACCGTCGATCCTTCCCTCGCCCGCTTTCAGACCCGTTTGCCTCCTGTCCTGGAACGCATTTACCTGGCTCGCGGTGTCTGCGACGACCAGTCCCTGCAAATGCGTCTTGACCGTTTACACAAACCCGCATCGTTCAAAGGTCTGGACGAAGCGGTTCGACTGCTGGTGGATGCGTTTTATCAACAGCAGCGGGTGCTCATCATCGGCGACTTCGACGCCGACGGTGCAACCAGTTGTGCGTTGTCCGTGATGGCCTTGCAGGCCATGGGACTCAACAATGTGGATTACCTGGTACCCAATCGTTTCGACTACGGCTACGGACTGACGCCGGAGATCGTTGCGGTCGCCGCGGGCCGCAAGCCGGACATCCTGGTCACAGTGGATAACGGCATCTCCAGCATCGAAGGGGTCGTTGCCGCGCAGGAACGGGGCATGATGGTGATCGTGACCGATCACCATCTTCCCGGCGAAGAGCTGCCGGGCGCAGATGCCATTGTGAACCCCAATCAGCACCACTGCGATTTCCCCAGCAAGAATCTGGCGGGTGTGGGTGTCATTTTTTACGTGATGACCAGCCTGCGCAGCGCATTGCGGGACAAGGGCTGGTTTCGGGAGCAGGGCATTCAGGAGCCCAACATGGCCAGCTTTCTCGACCTGGTTGCGGTCGGTACGGTTGCGGACGTAGTGCCCCTGGATTTCAACAATCGCGTTCTGGTGCACCAGGGTCTGCAGCGCATCCGCGCGGGCGCGGCCCGGCCCGGCATTCTGGCCTTGCTCGAAGTGGCGGGCCGGCGCCACCAGAATCTGGTGGCTTCCGATCTCGGCTTCGTCGTAGGGCCACGTCTGAATGCATCGGGGCGACTGGACGATATTTCCCTCGGAATTCAATGCCTGCTCTGCGACAGCGCGCCGCTTGCGCGGGAGATGGCTCTCGAGCTCGACGAATTGAACCGGGATCGCAAGGCCATCGAAAGCGGCATGCAGCAGGAAGCATTGAAATCACTGAACACATTGCACCTCGATGAAAGCTCGGACATCCCCTGGGGCTTGTGTCTTTACGATCCCAACTGGCATCAGGGCGTGATCGGAATTCTTGCCTCACGCATCAAGGATCGGCTGCATCGGCCCGTGATTGCGTTCGCCGAGGCGGACAACGGGGAGATCAAGGGCTCGGCCCGGTCCATCGAAGGCTTGCATATTCGCGATGCACTCAGCGAGGTAGCGGCCCAGGCGCCGGACTTGTTGCGCAAGTTTGGTGGCCATGCCATGGCCGCTGGGCTTTCGATCGCACGCGAGGACTTCACCCGGTTTCAGGCGATCTTCGATCAGGTGGTCCGCAACAAACTGACCGAAACGGACCTGCAGGCCCAGTTGCTGAGCGACGGGTGTCTGGACGAAGAGGAAATGTCCCTTGCTCTCGCCCAGCAATTGCGCGACGCGGGCCCGTGGGGGCAGCATTTCCCCGAGCCGCTCTTCGACGGGGAATTCTGCTTGCTCCAGCAGCGGATCGTGGGCGAGAAGCATTTGAAGATGGTGGTGTCCTGCAGCGAACAAAGCCAAATTATTTTTGACGCCATCGCTTTCAATGTGGATGTGGCCCAATGGCCGGATCAAAGTGCCCGGAAGGTACGCATGGCCTACCGCCTCGACATCAACGAGTTTCGCGGGCGCACCAACTTGCAGCTGATGGTGGACTACCTGGAGGCGATTGATTCCTGAAAGAGGGCGGTTTAAGCTCCCTGGCCAATCATAAAAAAGCACCACGAATCCACAACAACCACAATGAGGATGAAGTGATGGCCGTCTTTCAACGTATCGCCAGTATTCTGGTACTCAGTGCCTTCGCCATGACGGCCCTCGCCGAAGAGCCGCCCCGCGAGCCGCCGTCCGACTGGGGCCCCATCTCTTCCACCTTCGAGGAAGTTCCCTATCCCCACCCGGTCCAGTACCTGGACCTGCAGATCTTCGGCGAGGATGTGCGCCTTGCTTACATGGATGTAAAACCGCAAGGGCGGGGCAACGGGCAAAGTGTGATGCTGTTCCACGGCATGAACTTCGCGGGCCTCGGCTTTGAGCCCACCATCAAGGCCCTGTCGGAAGCGGGCTTTCGGGTGATTGTGCCGGACCGTATCGGCTACGGCCGGTCGTCAAAACCGGACATTCCCTACAACCTCCATGTATTCGCGTCCAATGCCAAGGCGCTGCTGGACCACCTGAAGATCGAGAACGTGGCGATCGTGGGTCACTCCATGGGCGGAATGCTCGCGTCCCGTTTTGCCATGACCTACGGCGATATCACCACCCATGTGGCTTTCGTGAATCAGATCGGCATGAGTGACCCGCGTCAGAGCCGGCCCTGGAGGGATATGGAAGCGGCTTACCAGAGCGTCCTCAAAAACACCACTTACCAGTCGATCCTGCGCAACCACATGCGCTACTACCCCACCTGGGACAACAAGTACCTGCACTGGGTGAAGCTGCAATACGGCCAGACCCTCACCAGCGAATGGCCGAAGCTGGCGCGGATTCGGGCCTGGCAGCAGCAAATTCTCTATTTCGATCCGGTCGTCTACGACTGGCAGCACATCGACACCAAGGCCCTGGTAATCGGCGGTGCGGCAGATGGGCTGGCGGCGGATTTCGGCGCGTCGGCGCGCAAGGTTGCCGAAGCCTTGCCGAACGCGGAACTGGTGCTCTTCGAAGGGATCGGGCACAACCCCCACTTCGAGATTCCCGAAAAATTCCACGGAGAGCTGGTCCGGTTTCTGAAGTCGGACCCCGGCGAACCGGCCAGTGACGACTGGAAATGATTGCTGAGCGTTGGGTTACGGCTGCACCTAACCCAACCTACTCGATGTGCGGGCAATACGTAGGTTGGGTTAGCGAAGCGTAACCCAACAGATAGCGGAGCCGATGGAGGGCCGTGCTATTGGAATAGATCGAGCGCACCG
>NZ_JBTIYG010000007.1:75661-241598 GCF_054401055.1 Gilvimarinus sp. F26214L
CCGGCGGAATGTTGGGTTACGGCTGCGCCTAACCCAACCTACACGATTTGTGGGAGATACCGTAGGTTGGGTTAGCGAAGCGTAACCCAACAGATTTCCGAGGCGGTTACGGCAATGGGTCGACCTGCTACAACAAGGGTTCCAGGTAGGGCCAGACGTTCTCCAGCAAAATCGGCTGAGCCTCGGTGGTGGGGTGCACGCCGTCGGCCTGCATCAGCCCGTCTTCGGTGGCCACCTTGTCCAGAATGAAGGGTACGAGGGGTACATCGAACTTCTCGGCCACCGTGGTAAACGTTGAAAAGAACTCTTCCGTGTAGCGCCGACCATAATTGGGCGGAATCTGAATGCCCACCAGCAGTACATCGGCTCCCGACTCCCGGGACATGCGCACCATCTGACTGAGGTTCCGTTCCACAACCTTCAACGGGTGGCCCTGCAATCCGTCGTTCCCGCCCAGTTCAATGATCACAATGTCCGGCGCGTGCTTCTTCAGCAGGGCCGGCGTGCGGCCCACGCCCATGGTGGTGGTGTTGCCGGAGATGCTGGCGTTGACCACCTCGTACTCGCCAAACTCCTGCACCCGCTGTCGCAAGAGATTGACCCAGCCATCTTCCAGCTCAACACCGTAGCCAGCGCTGATGCTGTCCCCGATAACCAGAATGGTTTTGCTGAAAACCGTGCTGCTGAACAGAAGGGCGAACAGAACCACTGCGATGCGCATGTATTTCCTCTTTGTCTCTCGGCCGGAAGGGCTGATTATGACAGCTGGGCTGCCTGATTGGCTTCCGGATCTTTCCCCCGGCGATTGAGTTTTCCGGAAAGAAAAAGCAGCAGGATGAGGCTGGGAATGACCATCAGACTGGTGATCACAAAAAACAGAGCCCAGTTGCCGCCGAGCCAATCCACCATCAAGCCGCTGGAACTGGCCAGAAGTGTGCGACCCAGGGTCCCAAGCGACGCCATGAGGGCGTATTGGGAGGCAGTGAAACTGCGATCGGCCAGCATGGAAATCAAAGCCACAAAGGCCACCGTGGACCAGGCCGTTGCGAAACCGTCCACCACGATGGTGAAGGCGTAGAGCGGGATGCTTGGCCCGACCTGGGCGATCACGGCAAACAGCAGGTTGGTGGCAGACATGGCGATACCGCTTATCAGGAGCCCTTTTACCACCCCGAAACGCATGTTCATCAAGCCGCCCAGCAGGGAGAAGATGATGGTCACCCACCAGGTGGTGAGTTTGGACCAGGTGGCAATGTCCGTGTTACTGAAGCCGATCTCTTTGTAGAATTGCAGGGACATGCGTCCCAGGAAGGCTTCCCCGATCTTGAACAGGAAAATGAACAGGAGCAGGCCAAGGCCCAGTTTCAGGCCGTTATGGATGAAAAACTGCTTCAGGGGTTGGATGAGGGTTGTGACCAGCCAGGCCAGCAGGTGATGAAAGGTGGTGACGGGAGCGCCCGAACCGGTGCCCGAGGCGCCCGAGTCGAATGACCACAGGTCTCTCAGGATAAAGATAACAATCGCCCCTTCGACGGCAAGTATCAGGGGAACATAGCCCCACCAGCCCGCGACCACGGGGCTGAGGCCCGGGCTGCCCAGGGCCGCCCAGCCGGCCAGCGCAATCATTACCGCAATCGCCACCAGCAGTGCAGTGTTGCGCGCGGGGGGCTGTGCGGCGAGCAGTTGTGCATAGCGCTCCTCCACCGCGTGCTGGCGCTCCTGGCGAGCGCCCGGGCGCACTTTTGCCAGCAGGGGCGCCAGCATCAGCCCCACCATGATCAGGGCCATGAGGCGGTAGATGTCCGGCCAGGCCATGCCCAGGTTATTTGGGTCGGAAAGCCAGAGGGGAATGAAGCCGATGGCCGCGTACCCCGTCCACCAGCCGGCCGTAATAGCCGAGGACCCCGCCGCCAGGTAGTCTGTCTCGTCCTCTTCGAAGCTCTCGATGCGAAAGGCGTCGATGGCCACGTCTTGAGTGGCCGCCGCCAGCGCGACCGCGAAACAGGCGATTACCAGCGCCCTTAGCTGAGTTACCGGATCGAAGGTGCTGGCGATCAGACAGCCGAGAACGATGGCGGCCTGCATGGCCAGGATCCAGGCCCGCCGGTTGCCTAAAACCCGGCCCAGAGGGCCCAGATTGAAACGATCCACCAGGGGAGACCAGAGGAAATTGACCGAGTAGGCAACCAGGATTGCTCCCGCGAAGCCGATGGTGGCCCGGTCCACACCCGAATCCTTCAGCCAGATGGTCAGGCCGGTACTGATGATCACCCAGGGGAAGCCCTGTGCGGCACCGAGGAAGAAGATCGTCAGTATGCGCGGATGGAGATAATGTTTTGCGTTCTCAAACAACGACTTGCCCTGCAATTTGGCGAGTAGGGTCGGGGGTGTGTGCCCGAGTATGCGGACACACCCTTGTGGTTCGTGTAGAGCTACTATAGCAGTGGCGCGGCACTATAGCTGCCAGGCGAAGTCCCGAAGACTCACACGTCCCTTGATGAAGTCCACACCTTCTGTTTCCAGACGCTCCTTTTGAACCTTCCCACTCCCGTCCGTTGGCAGGGAAATCCTTCCGCTCGCGTTGATCACCCGGTGCCAGGGTAGTTTGGTGTCCTTCGGCAGCCCCCTGAGGGTGCTTCCCACCAGCCGGGCGGCGCGGGGAAGGCCCGCCAATCGGGCGACCTGGCCGTATGTGGCGACCCGTCCGTGAGGGATGCGGACAATTACCTGAAAAATCCGCTCGCGATTGCTGATATTCATCTAAGCTTGGTTTTTTAAAGTGCCTGAAGAGGCGCCAGCCCATCCATATTGATGTTTTACAACGGTTTTTTGATTTGAAGTTGTTTTTTCGCGGGAAGTATATAGTGAAGCAGATTGCCAAGTCCCTGATCCTGTTCTCGATGATCAGCCCACTGACAATTGCCGGAGAGCTGGTGCTCTCCAATGGAGATCGCCTGACCGGCGACTTTGTAAAGCTGCAGAATGGCAAGTTGCACTGGCAGTCCGATAAGCTCGGCCAGGTGACGGTGAATACCTCCGAGGTGGTGAGCGTCTCCACCAATATGGCGTTCAAGCTGGACGGCCACGCGGAGCCCTGTTATTGGCTTTCCATGGACGAGGGCGCCCTGGAATTTGCCTGCGAGGACGGCGCCGAGGGTATTGTGGATGTCATGTCCCTGAATATGGTCATTCCTCACGACCAATACATCAACGGGGACCGCACCTATCGGGGCAAGCTGACCGTGTCCGGCCGCCGCGCCAGCGGCAACCGGGAAGAGAAGATCTGGATGGTGGACAGCGAGACCTTCTTCCGCCGCGGCGATTTCCGTCACGAGACCATCATCGAATACGACAGCATCTCTCAATACGACCTGCCTACTCAGGGCCGGGGCCGGGTGGACTACAGTCTCGACTGGTTCCTGCAGGAAAAATGGTTCTGGTATAACAGCGTTCGCACCAGCTTCGATGAGCCGGCCAGCATCAAGGAGCGCTACAGCTACGGTACGGGACTCGGTTACCAGGTCTGGGAGACCAGCACCAGCGCCCTCTCGCTGGAAACCGGTATGGACTACATGAAAGAGCGGTTCACCCCGCCGGACAGCCCGAGCGCAGAGTTCGAGCCAGACAATACCCGGGCTGCCTGGCGCTGGGCGGTGGACTTCCGCTACACGCTCCCCCGCAATGCCAAGCTGTTCCACCGGCACCAGCTGGTGCGCTCTCTGGAGGAGAGCTCCGACTGGGTGCTTGAGACTGAAACCGGTATCTCCATGCCGCTTGCTGGCAGGCTGTACAGCGAAATCAAATTCGAGTACGACACGGACAACCAGCCGGTGGAAGGCAACCGGCGCGAGGACAAGCAGGTCACCATGGGTGTGGGCTACTCCTGGTAGCTCCTGCCAGCCAATGAGCTGCCTTCACTCCGCCTTTCCCACCGGTCGGGAGGATAATCCCCGGAATCTCCGAGTCAAACCAGGACGGGTGGGCTTGTAATCGCCGGCACCGGCCCCCACCTCCCACTTTTATTCTCAAGGGGATTCCGTGCCAGTTTTCTTAGTTCTTTTCGTCCTTCTGCCAGTTCTGGAGCTGTGGCTGCTGATTCAGGTGGGTACCTGGATTGGCGCCCTGCCCACCATCGCGCTGGTTTTCCTCACCGCCGTGGTCGGCCTGGCGCTGCTGCGCAAGCAGAGCCTATCCACTCTGATGAGAGCCAATGAACGGATGCAGCGCGGCGAAGTTCCGGCCACCGAGATGGGCGAGGGCCTCTTTCTGGCGGCCGGCGGTGCATTGCTGCTGACTCCCGGCTTCATTACCGACGTGGTCGGGCTGGCCTGCCTGGTTCCCGGGCCACGCCGCTGGCTGCTCGGCCGCATCCTGCGGCACGTTCAGGTGGTCCGGTTCGGCGGTCCGGCCGGCCCCTTCGGTCCACGTAATCCCCAGCAGGGCCGTCAACCCCCGGACCGTCACACGATCGAAGGTGAATACCGCCGGGATGATTGAGCGCGGCAGAGCGACGCGAAAAGTCAAAAATTTTTGCCTGCGACCATTGAAATCCCCTGAACCAGCCCCATCATGCCCCTCACTTGGTTTTTTGAACCTCGCCTCCGACCAGGATCGGCGAGCGACCGGGAGAGGGCAGCAGCTCCCGCGCAAGTTGCAAAACGGCCGAGGCGCTACCGGCGCAGAGGCTCCTAATTGGGCAAGCCCCGCTAAAAACTCAAACGTAACGTTGGTTATTGGAGATCAAGTCCATGAAAATTCGTCCTTTACACGATCGTGTTGTGGTACGCCGCAAGGAAGAACAGGAAACCTCCGCTGGCGGCATTCTGCTGCCGGGCTCTGCGAAGGAAAAGCCTAACCAGGGCGAGGTGATTGCAATCGGCAGTGGCCGCGTACTCGATAACGGTGAAGTGCGGGCTGTCGACGTCAAGGTGGGCGACGTGATTGTATTCGGCAAATATGCCGGCAGCGACACCATCGAGGTTGACGGCGAAGAGTTAATCATCCTCAGCGAGAGCGACATCAAGGCGGTTATTGAATAGGCGAGCCTCTCGAACAAGGCGAAAAAAGCACACAGGCTTCAACCCATCAGATTTGTTATTGAGGAAAATCAATCATGGCAGCGAAAGACGTAAAATTCGGTGATGACGCCCGCCACAAGATGCTGGCTGGTGTAAATATTCTGGCTGATGCCGTCAAGACCACACTGGGTCCCAAAGGCCGCAATGTCGTTCTGGAAAAATCCTTCGGCGCACCCACCGTCACCAAGGACGGCGTGTCCGTGGCCAAGGAAATCGAGCTTGAAAACAAGTTCGAGAACATGGGCGCCCAGATGGTGAAGGAAGTTGCTTCCAAGGCTTCCGACGAAGCAGGTGACGGTACCACCACGGCGACCGTACTGGCTCAGGCCATTGTTAACGAAGGTCTGAAATCCGTGGCTGCAGGCATGAACCCCATGGACCTGAAGCGCGGCATCGACAAGGCCATCAAGGAAGCGGTCAACCACGTCCGTTCCATCGCTACTCCCTGTGAAACCTCCAAAGCCATCGCTCAGGTGGGCACCATCTCCGCCAACAGCGATTCCGAGATCGGTGAAATCATCGCCAGTGCCATGGACAAAGTGGGCAAAGAGGGCGTGATCACTGTTGAGGAAGGCTCCGGTCTGGAAAACGACCTGGACGTCGTGGAAGGTATGCAGTTCGACCGCGGTTACCTCTCTCCTTACTTCATCAACAACCAGGACAACATGAGCGCGGAAATGGATTCGCCCTACATCCTCCTGGTGGACAAGAAGATTTCCAACATTCGCGAACTGCTGCCCTTGCTGGAAGCCGTAGCGAAAGCCGGCAAGCCGCTGGTTGTGGTTGCGGAAGATGTGGAAGGCGAAGCCCTGGCTACTCTGGTGGTCAACAACATGCGTGGCATCGTTAAAGTGGCCGCTTGTAAGGCACCTGGCTTCGGCGACCGTCGCAAGGCCATGCTGCAGGATATCGCCATCCTCACCGGCGCCACCGTGATCTCTGAGGAAGTGGGTCTGGATCTGGAAAGCGCCACCCTGGAACACCTGGGTCAGGCCAAGCGCGTCACCATGACCAAAGAAAACAGCACCATCGTCGACGGTGCCGGTGCCGCCAAGGACATCGAAGCGCGCGTTAACCAGATCCGCGCCCAGATGGAAGAGTCCACTTCCGACTACGACCGCGAAAAACTGCAAGAGCGTGTGGCCAAGCTGGCCGGCGGTGTTGCAGTGATCAAAGTGGGTGCCGCCACTGAAGTGGAAATGAAAGAGAAGAAAGCCCGCGTTGAAGACGCCCTGCACGCCACCCGTGCTGCGGTTGAAGAAGGTGTCGTGCCTGGGGGTGGTACCGCTCTGATCCGCGCTGCGGCAGCCATCGAGTCCCTGACTGGCGACAACGACGAGCAGACTGCCGGTGTAACCATCGTGCGTCGTGCCCTGGAAGCGCCGCTGCGCCAGATCGTAAGCAACGCTGGTGACGAAGCGTCCGTGATCGCTCAGGCGGTACGCGAAGGCGAAGGTAACTACGGCTACAACGCAGGCACTGGCGAATACGGTGACATGCTGGATATGGGTATTCTGGACCCCGCGAAAGTAACCCGCACTGCGCTGCAGGCTGCTGGTTCCATCGCTGGCCTGATGATCACCACCGAAGCCATGGTCGCCGACAAGCCGGACGAGAAAGGCGCCGGTGGCGGCGGTATGCCGGACATGGGCGGCATGGGTGGCATGGGTGGCATGATGTAAGCGCCTTTGCAGATCCACAGAACGGCCCGCAAGGGCCGTTTTTGTTTGGAGTTTCGCTGAATCAATGGCACCAATAGCAAGCTTTCATTGTTCAATGTTGAATAAACCGATTAGCCTCGATCTGATCGGTAAACGGGCTTGTTCTCGATAGCAAATGCTTTAAGATTGGGCGGCTCCGGTCCGACCCGTAGCGGCTTTTTTGATTCAACAGTCCGCTCGTAAGGTGATTCAGACGCGACCTGATTGTGGTCCGTCGACAACCAAAACATTCAGCAACGGATAGAAGGAATATCACTATGGCTTTCGAATTACCCCCGCTTCCCTATGAGAAAAACGCGCTTGAGCCCCACATCTCCGCCGAAACGCTCGAGTATCACTACGGCAAGCACCATCAAACCTATGTGGACAAGCTGAACGGCCTGGTAAAAGGCACTGAAAACGAAGGCAAGGATCTGGAAGAGATCATCAAAACCTCTTCCGGCGGCCTGTTCAACAACGCGGCTCAGGTCTGGAATCATACCTTCTACTGGAATTGCATGAGCCCCAACGGTGGCGGTGAGCCCACGGGTGCGCTGGCGGACGCAATCAACAAGGCATTCGGCTCCTTCGACAAGTTCAAGGAAGAATTCAACGCGGCAGGTGCCGGCAACTTTGGCTCCGGCTGGACTTGGCTGGTGAAGAAGTCCGATGGGAGTGTTGCCATTGTCAACACCTCCAACGCCGAAACGCCCCTGACCGACAGCAGCGTCACCACGCTGATGACAGCGGACGTGTGGGAGCACGCCTACTATATCGACTACCGCAACGCCCGTCCCAAGTACCTGGATGCGTTCTGGAACTTAGTGAACTGGGACTTCGTGAGCAAGAACTTCGGAGCCTGAGTTCGGTGAACAGGCCGCTATCGGCCTGGAAGTAGACAACAGCCCGGCAATGCCGGGCTGTTGCGTATTGGGGGCAGGAACTTTCCGCCCTTTTTGCGGCTCTGCCCATTGATAGCCGGGTTAGAGCTACCCGCGTGCCTCGCAGGTCGGGGCCAGAGCGAGTTCCACCAAATCCGGGAAAACTTTCCCGCCGAGTTGGAGCTTGAGCCCCATTCTCCGGCGAAATGTGCCGCCATCCCGGCGGATAATCGCATCCATATGCTATAAAATACGGCTAATCATTGTACAAAGCCGCCCGCCGGCTGCCAGATGCCCCGAGGATTCCAATAATGGCCCAAGATCGCAAAGAACCCACGCTTTCCAGCATCAAGCCCGAGCGCGACGAGATCGCCAGCCATCAGAACCGTCTCAATCAGCGCCCCCAGTCCGCTAGCCGGCCCGCACCCCCCGCCGCACCAGTGTCGGGTAAAACTTCCTCCATGGCTGTGTTTGCGTTCCTGCTGGCCCTGGTAGGCATCGGCGTCGGTGGTTTCGGGGTGTGGAAATTTCTTGAAGCGGAGAAGGTACTGGCCAGTTCCAACGATCGCATTGCCGAGCTTGAAGCGCGCCTGAACCTGACCAACACCGAATCCGACCAGTCCGTGACCAAAATCCACGAAAAGCTGGACTGGGCCGATTCGGAGATCCGCAAGCTGTGGGGCGTGTCCTACGACACCAACCGCAAGGCCATCCAGACCAACAAGAGCCAGTTGGAGGGCCTGGACAAGATCGCCAAAACCGCTGCGGCCGATGCGAAAAAAGCCAGTGAACTGGCCACCCAGCACCAGTCCCAGTTGGCGACCCTGCGCACCCAGAGCAGCGAACAGCAACTGGTGTTGACCCGGGCTGCGGAAGAGATCGACGTCCTGGAGCAACGCCTGCGCGAGGTGACCGACCAGAGCAACACCATGAAAGCCCAGGTGGACAAGCTGCAAAACTCCCTGACCGCTCGCGTGGCCGGCAACGAGGAGGCCATCAAAGCCATCGACGCATTCCGCCGGACCGCCAACAGCGATATCCAGGATCTGAAATCCCGCGTTGGCGGGGGGCAGTAGACGATAGTGAGGCCGAGCGGTAAAAGAGACCGACTACGGAGACCTTGGTAAGTCGTGGCCGATAGGGCGGGTCTGTACCGCCACCGGGCCGTAAACCTTTTCTTTCGTAAGTGGGCGGGGCATGGACCGCGCCTCGCGTCTGCGATCTCCCGCCCCATCGTGTAAAATACCGCCCGCAAATTCGAGTTCCCCCTTCATTTGGGCTTCATTTCAGGTACATGCAATGACCACCATCCGCCAGGAAGACTTTATTTCCAGCGTCGCCGACGCCCTGCAGTACATCTCCTACTACCATCCGAAAGACTTCATCCAGGCCATGAATGCGGCTTACGAGAAAGAGGCCAACCCCGCGGCGAAGGATGCGATGGCCCAGATTCTCATCAACTCCCGCCTGTGCGCCATGGGCCACCGTCCCATCTGCCAGGACACCGGGATTGTTACGGTCTTTGTAACCGTGGGGATGGATGTGAAGTGGGAAACGCAGATGAGTCTCACGGATATGGTCAACGAAGGCGTCCGCCGCGCCTATCAGCACCCGGACAACGTCCTGCGCGCGTCCATCCTTCAGGACCCGGACGGCGCGCGCAAGAATACAGGCGATAACACTCCCGCCGTGATCCACTACGATATCGTGCCGGGGGACAAGGTGGACGTCCATGTTGCTGCCAAAGGCGGCGGCAGCGAAGCCAAAAGCAAATTCGCCATGCTCAATCCTTCCGATTCGGTCGTGGACTGGGTCCTGAAAGTGGTGCCGGAGATGGGCGCCGGCTGGTGCCCGCCCGGCATGCTGGGTCTCGGCATTGGTGGTACGGCCGAAAAGGCCATGCAACTGGCCAAGGAGTCGCTGCTGGAGCCGGTGGACATCCAGGAGCTGCAGGCCCGCGGTCCGAGTAATCGGGCTGAAGAATTGCGCCTGGAACTGTTCGACAAGGTGAATCAGCTCGGGATCGGTGCCCAGGGCCTTGGCGGTCTCACCACCGTTCTGGATGTGAAGGTGAAGGATTATCCCACCCACGCCGCCAACAAGCCGGTGGCTTTGATTCCCAACTGCGCGGCCACCCGCCACGCGCACTTCACTCTCGACGGTTCCGGTCCCGCGCTGCAGACGCCACCCGACATTGAAGACTGGCCGGAGATTTCCTGGGAGGTGGGCGACAATGTCCGCCGCGTGAATCTGGATACAGTCACCCGGGAGGATGTGGCCGAGTGGCAGCCGGGCGATACGCTGCTGCTGTCCGGCAAAATGCTCACCGGCCGCGATGCGGCCCACAAGAAGATGGTGGATCTGATTGCGAAAGGGGAAGAGCTCCCCGTGGATCTGAAAGGCCGCTTTATCTACTACGTCGGCCCCGTGGATCCGGTGCGTGATGAAGTGGTCGGCCCTGCCGGTCCCACCACCGCCACCCGGATGGACAAGTTCACCCGCACCATGCTGGAAAAAACCGGCCTGACCGGCATGATCGGCAAAGCCGAGCGCGGCCCCATTGCGATCGATGCGATCCGGGATTTCAAATCCGTTTATCTCATGGCCGTTGGCGGTGCCGCTTATCTTGTTTCCAAAGCCATCAAATCTGCCGAGGTGGTCGGCTTCCCGGAACTGGGTATGGAAGCCATCTACGAGTTCGAAGTGAAAGATATGCCGGTGACTGTTGCCGTGGATGCGAACGGCGAATCGGTGCATCAGACTGGGCCCAAGATCTGGCAGGAAAAAATTAAATCAATGCTGTAAAGGCGTGCTGAATTGGAGCGGTGCCAGTAAGCGCCGTTTGCCGTGGGCTTTGGGGCTTTCGAAATCGCGGTGAATACATCCCTGTAGCTCCCTCGCTTCATCCCTGAAGCGAGGGTTTCGAAAGCTCCAAAACCCACGGCAAACTGTATCGGAGTACCGTCAGACCGTGACCGGCTGAACTCCGGAGCACCAATCCGCTGCGATGGGAGTTTTGGTGATGGGATCAGCATTTCGAAACCCTCGCCGCAGGACGCGGCGCGGGAGCTACAGGGATGTATTCACCGCGTTTTCGAAATGCTGATCCCATCACCAAAACGGGTTGAAGGCACCAGACACCAATAAACCCCAGACACAAAAAAATGAATACACTCTTCTGGCACGATTACGAAACCTGGGGAGAGAGTCCGAACCAGGACAAACCTTCCCAGTTTGCCGGTGTGCGAACCGACGAAAACCTCAATATCGTCGGCGAGCCCATGTCCTTTTATTGCCAGCCCGCCAGCGATTGCCTGCCAAAACCCGAAGCCTGCCTCGTCACCGGAATCACACCTCAACACGCGCTCGAGCACGGGCTACCCGATTACCAGTTCATGGGGCGGATTCACGACGAGCTGATCAAACCCGGGACCTGCGCGGTGGGGTACAACTCCATTCGCTTCGACGACGAGGTGACCCGCAACGGACTGTTTCGCAACTTCTACGATCCATATGAGCGCGAGTGGAATAACGGAAACTCCCGCTGGGATATTATCGATATGGTCCGGTTGACCTACGCGCTGCGGCCGGACGGCATCGAATGGCCCCGCAATGAAGATGGTTCCCCGAGCTTTCGGCTGGAACGGCTGAGCGCGGCCAATGGCCTGGCCCACGAAGCTGCCCATGATGCGCTTTCCGATGTGTACGCAACGATCGGGTTGGCCCGGCGGATCAGGGAACAACAGCCCAAGCTCTACGATTATGCCTATCGCATGCGCCTGAAGCGCGAAGTGGCATCACTCATTGATCTGCGCTCATTCAAACCCTTGCTGCATATCTCCTCGAAGTATCCGGCCGCCAGGGGCTGCGCCGCGTTGGTCATGCCGCTGGCACCCCATCCGGTGAACAAGAACGGTGTGATCGTTTTCGACCTGGCGGCCGACCCGGGACTGTTGACCGACCTGTCCGCCGAACAGATCGCGGCTCGCCTGTTTACGCCCAGAGATCAGTTGGAAGAGGGCGTGGAGCGGGTGCCCTTGAAAGTGATTCACCTGAACAAATCGCCGCTGCTGGTGACGCCCAAACTTGTGGATGCCGCCGCTGAACAGCGTCTGCAACTTGACAAGGCACTTTGTGAAACCCACTGGCGCGGCCTGCGTGAAGCCGCTGCAGACGGTCAGTTAGCCGGCAAGTTGCAGGAAGTGTTCAAACGCAATGGCTTCCCCGGCAAAAGTGATCCGGAGCAGTGTCTCTACGACGGCTTCATCAACGACCGGGACAAGGCCACCATGGCCGAGGTGCGCGGGGCGAGTCCGGAGGATCTGGCCTCTACAACCTTCAGCTTTTATGACGAGCGCCTGCCGGAACTGCTGTTTCGCTACCGCGCGAGGAATTTCCCCCACACGCTTTCGGCGCCGGAGCGTCTCCAGTGGGACGAGTTTCGCAGCCAGCGCTTCAGTGATCCGGAGGCGGGGGCCGGTATTACCGTCATCGAATTCCGCGAGCGCCTCGCCCGACTGCAGGCTGATCCGGCAACGTCTTCCGAACAGCAGCTCATTCTCGAGCAGTTGGCGCGCTACGAGCGGGAGCTGACCGCCGGGCTGCTGTAAGGGACCAGGGGGCGCCGCTCGCAAGAAGCGCTGCGAGGAGCTCTCCCATTCCCATAAACAATTCAATCGGGTAGCATGCGCGCACTTCCGGCCAGCAGATATCGAGGTGCACAGTGGAATTCACCGGTGGACACATTCTGTCAATCGACCAGTTCGAGCGCGGCGATATCGAGAGAATCTTCCAGGTGGCTGACCGGATGCGGCCCTACGCCATGCGCCAGCGGGTCACGCGGGTTCTGGAGGGCGCCATTCTCGGCAACATGTTCTTCGAGCCCAGCACCCGCACTCGCGTCAGCTTCGGCAGCGCCTTCAATCTGCTGGGCGGCAACGTCCGGGAGACCACCGGCATTCAGGTCTCAGCCCTGGCCAAGGGCGAATCCCTCTACGACACAGCGCGGGTCCTTTCCGGCTACAGCGATGTAATCTGCATGCGCCACCCGGAGCCGGGCTCCGTGGCGGAGTTTGCCGCCGCCAGCCGCGTGCCCGTCTTTAACGGGGGCGACGGCAGCAACGAGCATCCGAGCCAGGCTCTTCTGGATCTGTATACCATCGAGAAGGAAATGGCCGGTCGCGGCCGCGGCATCGATGGCCTGCGCATCGCCATGATTGGCGATCTGAAGTACGGCCGCACGGTGCATTCGCTGTGTTCCCTGCTCGCCCTGTACAACAACGTTCAAGTGACCCTCGTCTCCCCCCGGGAGCTGGCCATGCCGGAGGTTTACGTGGACAAACTGAAGGCAGCGGGGCACGAGGTGGAACTGTCGGAAGAGTTGACCCAGGCCATTTCCCGGGTGGACATTGCCTATTCCACCCGTATTCAGGAGGAGCGATTTCAAACCAAGGAAGAGGCGGATCTGTACCGGGGCCGTTTTCGGCTTAATCAATCCATCTACACTCAGTTCTGCGAGCCCAACACGGTCATCATGCATCCCTTGCCGCGGGATTCCCGGGCCGACGCGAACGAACTGGACAGCGACCTGAATCAGAATCCGAACCTGGCCATCTTTCGCCAGACCGACAATGGGGTGCTGGTGCGAATGGCACTCTTCGCCCTGGTACTGAATGTGGAAAACCAGGTGGACAAGCATTCCCACGCGGTAACCTGGTACCACAACCGCTCCTAGCTGAAGTAGCCCCGAATCTCTTCCAGCAAATCTTCTTCGTTCTCTCCCCGGTGCTGAATCATGGGCATGCCGGCCGTATGCTGGCTGTTGTCCAGACTGTCGAGGATGATGTCCCGGATCTGGTCATCGGTGCAGCCCCCGAGCACTACCATGTCCGGGTGGCAGTTGTGGGCGATTTCCAGGCATTCGTCGGGGCTGGTGGCTGTGATGATGTTGTAGTGCGCGCGCAGCAGTTCGCTGATGGCGCCGAGAGTTTCGGCGTCCGAGTCCAGAATCAGCAGGGTGCGGTGGGGCGAAATATGCTTCAGCTCCACCCTGTCCCTGCCCTTGGCCTTGGCGCGATATAAGGCGTTGTCCGCTTCCCGGGCCAGCTCCTGCTCGCTCAGACCGGTGGTGCGGTCCGTAACCGCCGCCCCGATGCTGACCGTCACCACATCGGCCGATTGGGAGGATGCGTGAGGGATGGCCAGGGATTTTACGGCGGAGCGGAGCGAGTGCGCGACGGTGCGGGCGCCCGCCCGGCTGGTTCCGGGCAGAAAGACAATGAACTCCTCGCCGCCGTACCGGGCCAGTATGTCCGCAGGCCGGTGCAGGGCGGCGCTCAGGGCGGCCGCCACCTGCTGCAGGCAGGTATCCCCCGCCTGGTGCCCGTAATAGTCGTTGTATTCCTTGAAGTGGTCCACGTCGATCATCAGCACGGCCACCGGCTCGTGGGCCCGGGTGGATATGTGCCACTGACTCCGGGCCTTGTCTTCATAAGTGCGACGGTTGAAGAGCTCAGTCAGACCGTCGCGCTGGCTCAGCGCCTGGAGGCGCGCATTGAGCTGCTGGAGCTGCTTCTGCATGGAGATGATCCGAGCCATGGCCCGCAGCTTGGCTTGCAGAATCGCGGGGCTGACCGGCTTGATCATGTAATCGTCCCCGCCGGCCTCGATCCCCTGCTGATAACTGGCTTCGTCGCCCATGCCGGTCACGAAGATGATGGGAACCCATCGTTCTCCAAGCACTTCCCGAATCAGGCGGGTGGTCTCGAAGCCGTCCAGACCGGGCATTTCCACGTCCATGATGACCAGGTCCACAGGTGTTGTTTCGATCAGCTGAACCGCCTGCTCGCCGCTTTCCGCCACCAGGGGTTCGTGGCCGGCATGTTGGATGTAGGCGCACATGGTGAAGCGAAGGGTGGCGCTGTCTTCCACCAGAAGTATTTTCATGGGATCTCGGCCTGTTCCTGATTCGCGGCGCCGCCGGTCAGAAACCGACGGAAGCTCTTCCTTGAGTGTAGACCCTCGACTGGTCGGACCGGGGTGGACGGGGAGTTTCCATGGCGGCCCCGGGGCAGTGGCATTTTACAGAGCTTTTCGGTATGTTGGCGCCCCGATTTGACCGATGGGTGCGAGAACTGCATGGGAGGCGTCTGGCCGGCAAAAGGCGTGAGCACCGGGATGAAGCAGTACCCTCACAATAGACTATAATTTTCTTCCCCGATCTGCCCGGGGACATCGACCTCGGGCCAGTTCCTCTCTGTACATAGGTTAACCCCAGTTTTCATGGATAAGTTTGACGATATCCGTCCCTACAATGACGACGAAGTCCGGCCGACCCTCAACAGGGTCCTGAACGATCGCGACTTTCGCCGGGCCATCACCCGCCTTCGCTTCCCGCGCCTGGGCCGTATTCTGCCGGGCCCCCTTTCGGTGGCCGTGGCCTGGTATGTGAAGCGGGAACTGAAAGACGCGGACAGCGTCGCCGATGTCCAGACCGTGGTTCAGAAATACATGGAGCGGATGATGGGCCAGACCATGGCCCGGCTCACCTCGTCGGGGCTGGACAAACTGGACCCTTCCCGCGCGCACCTGTTCGTGAGCAACCATCGGGACATCGCCATGGACCCGGCCTTTGTGGACTGGGTGCTGCACATGAACGATCGGGATACCGTTCGCATTGCCATCGGCGACAACCTGCTGACCATGCCTTTTGCCTCCGACATGATGCGGCTGAACAAAAGTTTCATCGTCAAACGGTCGGCCAAGGGCAACAAGGAAAAATTCAAGGCTCTCAAGCATCTGTCGGACTACATTCATCATTCCATCGCGGTGGATAACACCTCCTGCTGGATTGCACAGCGGCAAGGGCGGGCCAAGGACGGTCGGGATCGCACCGAGACCGCGCTGATGAAGATGTTCGCCATGAACAAGCCCAAACCTCAGGGCTTTGCCGACTACATCCGCGAACTCAGCATCGTTCCCATCTCCATTTCCTATGAATGGGATCCCTGCGACGAAGCCAAGGCCCGAGAGCTTTATCACCAGGCGAACTTCGGCGGCTACACCAAGGCGGAGCACGAGGACGTGTACAACATCGCTCAGGGCATTGCCGGGATGAAGGGCCATGTTCACCTGGCCTTCGGAGATCCGCTTGTTGGTGACTTCAACGACGCGGACGAACTGGCCGCCGAGATCGATCGCCAGGTGATTGAGAATTACGTTCTGCAACCCAGCAACTGCTTTGCCTACAAGGCACTTTATGGCAAGGTTCCGGCTGTGCGGGTGCGCAGTGAAGGCGTCCCCTTCCGGGAAGACAGGTTTCAAAAGGAGCGGCGGATGTTTGCCCGGCGACTGCGTGCGGTTGCGCCGCGCTACCGTCCCTTCATCCGGGAGATGTACGCCAACCCCATCGTCAGCAAGCTGGAGTTGGAAGCCCGCCTGCGGGAGAACGATCAACCCGTACTGCCCATGGAGAACCTGGGCTCCTGACGTTCATTGGCGAGTGGCGGTCGGCCTGTGCGGCTTAACACGGAAGTTCGCCTGACAACGCAAAATTCCAGTGAAACGAACCCGGCGCAGCTCGATTGGCCGGCTCCATCGCCATCGCAAGGACCCGTCCTCCATTCATGCTCTCCACGGAAACCAAACAGCAGATCCAGCAAGCCTACAGCCAGTTCCTCGAGTCCCGGGAGCTTCGGGCCCGCTACGGCCAGAAGCTCATGATTGCGGAAATCGCCCGAACCCTGGGCGGAATCGAACTGGACGATGAAGGCCAGCGCCGCAACAATGGACACATCTGTGTGATCGAGGCGGGCACCGGCACGGGCAAGACCGTGGCCTATTTTCTTGCGGCCCTGCCCATCGCCAGGGCCCTCGGCAAACACCTGGTTGTATCCACCGCAACGGTCGCCCTGCAGGAGCAAATCGTCCACAAAGATTTGCCGGAGCTGAAAAAGCACAGCGAACTCGCGGTGAACTATTCCCTCGCCAAGGGCCGCGGGCGCTACCTGTGCCTGGCGCGGCTGGACCGGCAACTCAACGAATTCCAGGCTCCACAGGAACTACCGCTGGGGGTGCCCCCGGAAGAACAGGCCCGCTCCGACGAGGAAACCGTTCGACTCTATCACTCGATGATGGACGCTCTGTCCACGGGCAAATGGGATGGCGACCGGGACAACTGGCCCAAGGCGCTGGACGACGATCAGTGGCGCCCCGTCACCACCAATCATCGCCAGTGCAGTGGTCGGCGCTGTTCGTTTGTGTCCAGTTGCAGCTTCTTCAAGTCCCGTGAGCAGATACAGGGAGTGGATTGCATCGTCACCAACCATGATCTGGTCCTGGCCGACCTGGCGTTGGGTGGGGGTGCAATCCTGCCGTCGCCGGAAGATACCATCTACATCTTCGACGAGGCCCACCACCTGGCGGACAAGGCCCGCAACCACTTCTCGCAATACAGCCGACTAGAATCCACCCAGAAATGGCTGGACGAATGTCGCCAGTCCCTCGAACCTGCCGCCAGGGAGGTGGGAGAGGCCGGTGACCTGAAGCGGAAGTTGGAGCAGCTACCGGACGTTCTTTCAGACTGCAAACGCCAACTCACCTACCTCCAGCCCCTCCTGCTGGACTGCCTGGAAACAGCGGAAGCTGCGCAGGAGGCATCTCAACAGTCCTTCAATCGCCGCTCCAATCACTACCGTTTTGCGCACGGCATCGTACCGGGGCCCATCGTGGAAGCCGCCGCGGAAGCTACCCAAAGCTTTGGCCGTCTGGTGGACATTCTCACCCAGGCCTCCGAGGAGTTGGCCGAAAGTCTCGACCAGTCGAGTGGCGCCGTGCCCCGGGTGGATCTTGAAAACTGGTTCCCGGTATTCGGCTCCTGGCTGGCGCGGGCGGAGGCCAACCTCGCCCTGTGGATGAGCTACGCCAGCAACGACGTGGGCGAGATTCCCGATGCCCGGTGGGTCGAAAAGATCGAAACCAACAGCGGGATGGAAGTGGGCATTTCGTCATCCCCGATCCTGGCCGCCCACACCCTCGACGAACTGCTCTGGTCCCGCTGCTGCGGCGCCGTACTCACCTCTGCCACACTGACCGCTCTGGGCCGCTTCGACCGCCTGGTGCTGCACACGGGAACACCGGCCGACAGCAATTACAAGATCGTTCCCAGCCCCTTCGACTACAGCAAGGCAACCCTGCGAATACCGAAGGAAGCGCGGGACGCGGGCGATGCCTTTCAGCATACCGAGTCGTTGATTCAGAATCTGCCGCAGCTCCTGAACAGGGACGAAGGGAACCTGGTACTCTTTTCCTCACGCCGGCAAATGCTCGACGTCTACGATGGGCTCGAGAGCTCCTGGCAGCAGCTCATCCTGGTGCAGGACGATCGCTCCAAGCAGGAGACTCTGGCAGAACACAAGCGTCGCCTTGACAGCGGGCAGGGCAGCATAATCTTTGGTCTTGCCAGCTTTGCGGAAGGTGTGGACCTGCCCGGAAAATACTGCAGCCACGTAGTGGTGGCGAAGATTCCCTTCTCGGTACCGGATGACCCGGTGGAATCCGCGTTGGCGGAGTGGATCAAGGATCGGGGCGGCAACCCCTTCATGGAAATCAGCGTGCCGGACGCCTCCCTCAAACTGATCCAGGCCTGCGGCCGCCTCATCCGCAGCGAATCCGACACGGGCACCATCACCATCATGGATCGCCGCCTGACCACGCGCCATTACGGGAAGGCGATTCTCGATTCCCTGCCAGGCTTTGTCAGGGAGGTGTGAGACACCCGAGCCGTTTCGAGTTACACGGCTCCCATCTCACATTCTCTCCATCACCTCGATCCCCAGCAGATCCAGCCCGACCCGCAGGGTTTCCGCCACTGAGTGGGAGATTCGCAGGCGCGACTGACGCAGTTCCCGGGATACGCCTTCTTTGAGGATCGGGCAGGCCTCATAGAACTTCATGTACAACGAAGCAAGGTCGTAGAGGTAGTTGCACAGCACGTGAGGGTAGGCGTCATCGGCCACCTGCTCGAGCACTTCGCCAAACTGCAGGCATTTGATGGCCAGTTGTTTTTCCTCAGCGGCTTCGATCACCACTGGGTCGGCAACGTCCGCCGGGTCGACCTGGGCCTTGCGGAATATGCTTTGGATGCGCGTGTACGCGTACTGGAGGTAGGGGGCCGTGTTGCCGTCGAAGCTGAGCATGGCGTTCCAGTTGAACACGTAATCGTTGGTGCGCGTCTTGGAAAGGTCCGCATACTTGACCGCCCCAATGCCCACCTTGCGCGCAACAGTTTTTCGCTGCTCCGCGTCCAGTTGGGGGTCCTTGTCGGCAATCAGCTGTTCTGCGCGCTCCACCGCTTCGTCCAGGAGGTCGGCCAGTTTCACCGTGCCGCCGCTGCGCGTCTTGAAGGGCTTGCCGTCTTCCCCGAGCATGGTGCCAAAGGGGTAGTGCTCCATGCGCAGGTCCGGTGGAGCGAAGCCGGCCTTGCGAGCAATGGTAAACACCTGCTTGAAGTGCAGCGATTGCCGCGCATCCACAAAAATCATAATGCGGTCTGCCTTGAGTGTTCTTACCCGGTAGCGAATTCCCGCCAGGTCGGACGTGGAATAGAGATAGCCGCCGTCCTTTTTCTGAACGATGGCAACATTGGGGTTGCCTTCCTTGTCGGCCAGTTCGTCCAGGAAGACCACCTTTGCGCCCTGGTCCTCTTGCAGCAGGCCGGCGGCCTCAAGATCCTTGACGACGCTCGGCAAATCGTCATTGTAGAAACTTTCCCCGCGTACGTCCCCGGGTCGCAGAGAGACATTCAATTTGTCGTAAATCACTTCGCTGTGATGGAGCGAAATTGCACGGAACCGCTCCCACAGAGCTTTAACCCGCGTATCGCCGGACTGCAACTTCACCACATAGTTGCGCGCGCGATCGGCGAATTCCGGGTCCGCATCGAAGTGGGTTTTGGCTTCTTTGTAAAAGCTTTCCAGGTCCTGCAGGGCAAATTCGGCGTTTTCCCCGTGCTCCAGGTGGGCTTCCAGTTGCGCGATCAGCATCCCGAACTGGGTGCCCCAGTCCCCCACGTGGTTCTGGCGGATCACCTTGTGGCCGAGAAATTCCTGCACCCTTGCGAGGGTGTCGCCGATGATGGTGGAACGCAGGTGCCCCACGTGCATCTCCTTCGCAAGGTTCGGCGAGGAGTAATCGATCACGATGGTTTGCTGGTCGCTCGCGCCGACCCCGAGCGCAGGCTTCGCCATGCTGCCCAGCAGCTGCCCGGCGAGCCACTCCCTATTAAGATGGATATTGATAAAACCGGGTCCGGCGATTTCCAGCCGTTCCGCCTCATCGCTCAGGTCCAGCTTGTCGAGAATGCTCTGGGCCAGCTCCCGCGGGTTCTTCTTCATCGCCTTTGCGGCGCCCATGGCGCCGTTCGCCTGATAATCCCCGAAGTCGACGCGCTTGCTGGGAACCACGAGGGCATCGAATTGGGGGTCGACGCCGGCTGCCGTCATGGCCTGGCGGATTTTCTCGGCAAGATGGGCTCGGATATTCATAGACAGCTCGTATGGATGAAGAAAGAAGGGGACCGCGCGGTTCGGCTGCTTTTCCCCGTAAAAACGCTCAATTATACTGGTGAACGCATTCCGGTGCGACTGCGGCACTGGGCCGGATGATTCCCTTAGTAGAAAGGAGAGGAAGATGATTGAAGCGAACACCGACCTGGTTCAGGTCTCTGCGGAAAACGGTATCCTGCAGATCCAGCTCAACCGCCCGGAGCGCAAGAATGCCCTCTCGCTGGCCATGTACAAAAAGCTCGGGGATTCCATCCGTGCCGGAAGCGAGGACCCTTCAGTTCGCGTAATCCTCATCCACGGCGCCGGGGGTAGCTTCACCAGTGGCAATGATCTGGGGGATTTCGCCCGCCACAAGGGGCAACTGGATCCGGAAGAGAACCCGACCCCGAAGTTCATGCGTGCCCTGCTCGATTGTGACAAGCCCGTAGTGGCTGCCGTTCAGGGGCCGGCTGTGGGGATTGGCACTACAATGCTGTTGCATTGCGATCTGGTGTACGCCGACAACAGCGCCTACTTCCAGCTGCCGTTCGCCAAACTGGGGCTGTGCCCGGAATTCGCCTCGAGTGTGGTATTGCCCCGGCTGATGGGGCACGCCCGCGCCGCGGAGCTGTTGTACTTCAGCGAATCCTTCTCCGCCGATGTGGCCCGGGAAGTGGGCATCGTCAACCAGGTGTTTTCGGGCGAGGAGCTTTTGCCCACGGTTCTGGAGCGCTGTGCCACCCTGAGCCGGCAACCCGCCTCGGGGCTGCGTGCAACCAAGCGTCTGCTCAAGAAGGATATCCGCGAGAGCGCTGAGGCCATCATGCAGCGCGAGCAGGAATTCTTCCGCCAGGGGCTGCAATCCCCCGAGTTCGCCGAAGCGGTTGCGGCGTTTGGTGAAAAGCGCGAGCCCGACTTCTCCAAATTCTCCTGACTCTTCCCCGAGGCCGCTGCCCGGCGGCCTCGAGCTTTGCCCCTCCCGCCCGGTTCACACCGGGCATATCCGACCCCTCCAGCGGGCCCTTCAGATAACGATACTTAACCCCAGGCCCTTACTGTACTGCTGAAGTTATGGGTTAAACTCGGCCTATTGACATCCCGGGATAGGCCGTTTCATGAAAAAGCCCCTCATCATCACCCTTGCGGTGAGTGCCCTGCTGGTCGGTGCCGTGGTGTTCAAGGAGAGCACAAAACCTGATCCGGGGCCCGGTATGCGACGGGGATCCGGCGGCATGGCGGTGGCGGTGGAGGTGAGCCGGGTGCTTCGCCAGATCATGGAGGTGCGAGCCGAAGCGGTGGGTACCGCCTACGCCCGGGAGTCGGTGTCGGTCACCGCCAACGTGAGCGATACCGTGGAAACCATTCATTTCCGGGACGGACAGATGGTGGAGGAGGGCGACGTGCTCGTGATCCTCAGCCACAACGAAGAACAAGCGGAGCTCGGGGCCGCCCAGGCCAATCTGGCCGAGCAGGAAAGGGAGGTCAAGCGACTTCAGGGGCTCATCGAGAGCAAGTCCGTATCCCAGAGCCTGCTCGACGAACGGATCACTCTTCGGGAAACGGCCCAGCATCGCGTGTCCGCCGCCCGGGCCCGCCTTCGGGATCGCACCATCCGGGCGCCGTTCTCCGGGGTACTGGGACTGCGGCAGGTAAGCCCGGGAACACTGGTGTCCCCCGGCACGGTCATCACCACCCTGGACGCTACGGACACCATGAAGCTGGATTTCGCAGTCCCCTCCATTCATCTGGGCAGCCTGAAAGCGGGGCAAACGGTGCAGGCAAGCAGTCCGGCAGTGCCTGGCCGGGTTTTCGAAGGGCGGGTGGCCAGCATCGATTCGCGGATCAATGAAGTGGATCGCTCCATCAAGGTGCGGGCAGAGATTCCCAATGCCGACAACACCATCAAACACGGCATGTTGCTGCATGTGGAAGTGGTCTTCGCCGGACGCGAAACCCTGGTGGTGCCCGAGAGCGCACTGGTTCCCGTTCGTGACCGTCAGTATGTCTACGCGGTCGAGGAAGGAGAACCGCCTCGCGCGCGGATGCAGGAAGTGGAGATCGGCGTACGCCGCCCCGGTCTGGTAGAAATCCTCTCCGGCCTCCAAGAGGGGCAGCAGGTCGTCACCCGCGGCACTCACACGGTGAACAACAACAGTTCCTTGAATATTGTGAGGCCGGCTGAGGGCTAGCGGCTGCCTGGAAAGGTGGACCTGGCAACGCGCCGTTTGCAGTTCACTGTTGAGTTACGCTGCGCTAACCCAAGCTACGCGGGTAGCGTGGATGCCATTAAGATTCCGTTTTTGACTCACCTGTAATCAAGCATGCATCAACCAGGCGAACGCGCGTATGTTTCTTTCTGATTTTTCCGTCAAGCGCCCTGTCTTTGCAACGGTCATCAGCCTGGTGCTGGTGGTTTTTGGTCTCGTTGCCTTCGATCGTTTGCCCCTTCGGGAGTATCCCGACACCAACCGGCCTCTGGTTTCTGTTTCCACCACCTACCGGGGCGCGTCCGCGTCTGTGGTGGAGAACCGCATCACCCAGGTGATCGAGGACCGGATCTCCGGGGTGGAGGGCATCAAAACCGTTACATCCTCCAGTTCGGACGGCATCTCCCGCATCAACATCGAATTTGACTTGAACCGGGACCTGGAAGCCGCCACCAACGACATTCGCGATCGCGTGTCCGGCGTGCTGCGGGTTCTGCCGGAAGAGGCGAGCCCACCCCAGGTGAGCAAGTCCCAGTCCGATGGCCGCCCCATCATGTGGTTCAATCTGTCGTCGGACTCCATGAACGCCCTGGAGCTCACGGATTACGCGGAGCGCTTTCTGGTGGACCCACTATCCGTGGTGGACGGCGTGGCCAACGTCAACGTTTCGGGCGCCAAGCGCTATGCCATGCGCATCTGGATCGAACGCCGCGAACTCGCCGCCCGGGGATTGACGGTGGGCGATGTGGAGAACGCCTTGCGTGCGGAGAACGTGGAGTTCCCGGCGGGTACCGTCAAATCCGAAGCGCGGGATTTTTCCGTGCGTATGGAGCGTGGTTACACAACCGAAGAGGACTTCCGCAATCTGGTTTTGCAACGGGGTAGCGATGGTTACCTTGTGCGGCTCGGCGATGTGGCCCGCGTGGAGCTGAGCGCAGAGGAGGACCGCACCTCCTTTCGGGGGAACGGCGTGACCATGGTGGGGGTGGGTATTGTGCAGCAAAGTACCGCCAATACTCTCACCATGGCCCGCGCGGTGAAGGCCGAGGCGGAAAAACTGTCCGCGAACCTGCCGCCCGGCATGTCTTTGATCCTCAGCAACGACAGTACCGTTTTTGTGGAGCATGCGGTCCAGGAGGTGTATCAAACCCTGTTCATCGCTGCCGTCCTTGTGGTCCTGGTGATCTATCTTTTTCTCGGGGATTATCGGGCCATGCTGGTGCCGGCGGTCACTTTGCCCGTTTCGCTGATTGCGACCTTCATTGTTCTGCTGGCACTGGGCTTCAGTGCCAACCTGCTGACCCTGCTGGCTCTGGTGCTCGCCATCGGGCTGGTGGTGGATGACGGCATCGTGGTGCTGGAAAACATCCACCGCCGCATGCGCCTGGGCGAGTCGCCCCGGGTCGCGGCATTTCGGGGGGCGGGGCAGGTGGGTTTTGCGGTACTGGCCACTACGCTGGTGTTAATCGCTGTCTTTGTGCCCATCACCTTCCTCCAGGGCGAGATCGGCCGCCTGTTCAGCGAGTTTTCCGTAACCATGGCTGCCGCGATTTTCTTTTCCATGCTGGTGGCCCTCACGTTGTCGCCGGTCATCTGCACACTGGTACTGAAACCCGAGACCGAGGAGCAAATTCGCGCTGCCGAGAACAACTGGTTCGCCCGTATCCAGAACGGCTATCGCAATTCCCTGGCTCAGGTGCTCAAGCAGCCCGTTTCCGTAAACTTCGCCTATGTGCTCATCCTCGCTCTGATTGGGTTTCTCATTACCAAAGTGCCGTCCGAATTCGCGCCCCGCGAAGACCGCGGCATGTTCATGATGATGATTCAGGGTCCCCAGGGCGCTTCCTTTGAAGACACCATGCAATCAGCCATGGCAGTGGAGGAGCGTATGCAGCCGCTGGTGGACAGCGGCGAGATCAAGCGTTTGCTGGTGCGTGCGCCCGGCAGCTTTGGCCCTTCGGGCTCCAGCTTCAATGACGCGCGCGCAGTGGTGGTGCTGGAAGACTGGGACAAGCGTCGCTCGGTCTGGGAGATCACTAACGAAGTGCGAAGGCGCACAGCGGACATCCCCGGGGCGCGGATCTTTGCCATGACGCCCCAGGCCTTCGGCGGCATGGGTGGCAATCCGGTTCAGTTTGTACTGCAGGGCGGCACTTACGAGGAGCTGGTGGAATGGCGGGATCTGATGCTCGCAGAAGTGGCCAACAACCCGGGCCTCGTGGGCATGGACCACGACTACCAGGAAACCAAACCCCAACTGCGGGTGACCATCAATCGCGATCGTGCGGCAGATTTGGGCGTATCAGTGACCAACATCGGTCGCACACTGGAAAGCATGCTGGGCTCGCGGCTGGTCACCACCTTCATGATCAACGGCGAAGAGCGGGATGTGATCGTTGAAGGGATTCGTCAGGACCATGAGAGCAAGTTGGACATGACCAACATCTACGTGCGCTCCGCCGGCAATGCTCTGATTCCTCTCTCGAACCTGGTGGCCATCGAAGAGTTTGCGGACGCCGACACCCTCAACCGCTATAACCGCCTGCGTTCCATCACTCTCAGCGGCAGCCTGGCGGACGGCTACAGCCTGGGTGAGGCACTGGACTACCTGGAGACCACCGCCCGGGAAATACTTCCTGGTTACGCGTCCTTTGACTACAAGGGTGAGTCGCTGTTGTACAAGGAGTCCGGTGATTCCGTCTACTTCGTATTCGTACTGGCGTTGCTGGTGGTGTTCCTCGTTCTCGCCGCCCAGTTCGAAAGCTTCATCCAGCCCGTCGTGATCATGCTCACCGTTCCCATGGCCGTCGCCGGTGCATTGCTGGGGCTCTATTTCGCGGGGCAGTCGCTCAACATCTACAGCCAGATCGGCATCATAATGCTGGTGGGCCTCGCGGCCAAGAACGGTATTCTGATCGTGGAGTTCATCAACCAGTTGCGGGATGAAGGGATGGAGTTCGACCTCGCCATCATCGAAGCTTGCAGTCAGCGCCTGCGTCCGATCCTGATGACAGCAGTAACGACCGTCGCCGGTGCGGTGCCCCTGGTCATCGCCAGCGGCGCGGGAACCGAAACCCGCTTCGTGATTGGTCTCGTGGTGATTACCGGGGTCAGCGTCGCAACTCTGTTTACCATCTACGTGGTTCCCGTCGCCTTTCAAATGTGGGCCCGCCGCACGGGCTCGCCGAAACTGGCCAGGCAGAGGCTCGAACGAGATCTGGGCACAGAAGCGTGACGGGAGTATCGTGGGCCGGGCTGGCAAAAGCATCCCACGCTTTGCCAGACTCGGCGCTCCCGGCGTCCCGGGTTTCAGCGCGGGTCAATGGCTGTCGCTTTCCCGCCGCTCACTGCCTCAAGAGCCGCCGCGAGGCTGCTGTGAAATGAGGACACTCCCGGAACAGGTTTGACCCCGGAACGCGCAAGGGTTCGAAGCGGCTGGAACTGAAGATCCGCAACTGCGACGTCGATGCCCAGTCGCTCGCATTTAGAGATCAATTTGTTCATGGCGGCCAGGCCCCCCGCATCCAGAACCGGCACGCCGTCCATGTAGAGAATGATTCCCCGCTTGCCCTCAATCATGTTGGCGATCTCGCCGAAGATGCGGTCCGCAGCAGCAAAAAACAAAGGCCCGCTGATTTTCAGCACCAGCCACCCGGGAGGAAGCTCCCGATCCACCAGTTTCCTGTTGTGGGTGACGTCACTGACGCGAGTCATTTCGGCAATTTCCCGCATGAACAGCAGCGAGGCGAGCACGATGCCGGTGGTGATGGCAATCACCATGTCGAACAACACTGTCAGCCCCAGGCAGACGGAGAAAACCAGCACATCGCTTTTGGGGGCAGTTTTTATCAGATGCACGGCCTTGGGTGCCTCACTCATGTTCCAGGCCACCACCATCAGCAATGCCGCCATGCCCGCCATTGGCACAAAGGACAGCAAGGGCGCCAGCCCCACCAGACCAAGCAACACCACGCCTGCATGAACCATGGCGGACACCGGCGATTCCGCGCCCGCTTTGTAGTTGGCCGCGGAACGGGCGATGGCCGCCGTGGCGGTGATCCCTCCAAAAAACGGCACCACGATGTTGCCGATCCCCTGACCCAGCAATTCACTGTTGGCGCTGTGTCGTTTGCCGGTCATGCCGTCCAGCACCACCGCGCACAGCAGGGACTCGATGGCCCCGAGCATCGCAATCGCGAATGCGGCCGGCAGCAGGCTTTCGATCAACTGCCAGCTCAAGTGAACCGGACTGCCGTCCGCGCCGCTCTGAAGCCAGGGTAATTTGAACTCGGGAAGAAACGGCGGAATGCCTGCGCCGGTTTCACCGGATGGCAGCAGGTAGGAAAACCGGCTGCCGATGGTATCCACATCAACCCCGTAGCGGCCCAGCAGGATCGCCAGCAATGCGGCCACGATTACTGCGGGCAAGTGGGCGGGAATGACGGTTTTCAATTTCGGCCACAGCAACATGACCCCGAGCGTAACAAAAGCCACCAGCGTGTCGCCGGACGCAAACGAAGGGGCGTGCTCCGCCAGCACCACCAATTTCTCCAGATAGCTCTCCGGCATTTCCCCAACGGGCAGGCCGAAAAAGTCCTTGATCTGCAAGGTGGCGATGACGATGCCGATCCCGCCGGTAAACCCGAGGGTAACGGCTTCCGGTATGTATTCGATCAAACGGCCCAGGCGCAGCAGGGCCATGACGATGAGTATTACCCCGGACATGAGGCCCGCGATCAGCAGGCCGCCCAGTCCGTACTGCTCAGCGATGGGAAAGAGCAGGACGACAAACGCGGCGGTCGGGCCCGAGATGCTAAAACGGGAACCTCCCGTCAGCGCAATCAGAAAACCGCCGATGATGGCGGTGTAGAGACCGTATTGGGGTGCAACACCGCTGGCAATCGCCAGCGCCATGGCGAGCGGTATCGCGATGATGCCGACGGTTGTGCCGGCCATGAGATCTTTGAGAAAACGCGCCCGGCTATAGGGCTCGCGAACGCAGCTCTCCCGCATGGCGTGACCCAAACGGAGAGAGAAAAGATGTGCGCGGTGGGGCATGAAACGAATCCTGAGTGTGACTCACAGAAAGGTGAAATCACGAAGGGGAACGATCTGGTGCACGTCCACCCGATCGGGCGGCGGGCCAGGAGGCGCGATTATAGGGAGCCCCGTCGAGGCGCCCGCCCCGATTAACACCGGAGCCGCGCCCGCGTGCGGCTTTAGCCGCAGCGTGGACGCAAGCCCCGGCCGGGGTTGGCCGGGAGTAAAACGTCTTAGGCGACGTTTGCCTTGGCTTCCTGTAGACGCTGCTCCAGTTTTTCCACCTCGTCGAGAAGGGCACTGGGCAGGCGATCGCCGAACTGCTCGTAGTATTCCTTGATCAGCGGAATCTCCTGCAGCCAGCCGTCCACTTCCACGCGCAACAACTGGGCAGCGGCTTCGTCGTTCAGATTCAGGCCGGAGAAATCGAGACCGTCGATGGCGGGCAGATTACCGATCGGCGTTTCAATCGCTTCTGCGGTTCCGGCGCAGCGCTCGAAGACCCACTTGAGGACACGGCTGTTCTCACCGAAGCCCGGCCACATGAACTTGCCTTGCTCGTTCTTGCGGAACCAGTTGACGTAGAAGATTTTCGGCAGCTTGGCGCCTTCCTTTTTGCCAATGTTCAGCCAGTGGCCCCAGTAATCGGCCATGTTGTAGCCACAGAAGGGCAGCATCGCCATTGGGTCGCGGCGCAGTTTGCCAATCTGGCCGAACGCGGCGGCGGTCATTTCACTGGCGATAATGGTGCCCAGGAAGGTGCCGTGGGTCCAGTCGCGAGCTTCGTTGACCAGAGGCACTACGGAAGCGCGTCGTCCGCCGAACAGGATGGCGCTGATGGGCACACCCTTGGGGTCTTCCCATTCCGGAGCGATCACCGGGCACTGGCTGGCAGGCGCGGTAAAGCGCGCGTTCGGGTGCGCGGCGGGGGTTTCGGATTCCGGGGTCCAGTCGTTGCCTTTCCAGTCGGTCAGATGGGCGGGGGCTTCGCTCATGTCCTCCCACCACACATCGCCGTCGTCGGTCAGGGCCACGTTGGTGAAGATCACGTTCTCTTTCATGGACAGCATGGCGTTGGGGTTGGAATCCATGCTGGTGCCGGGTGCGACGCCGAAGAAACCCGCTTCCGGGTTGATGGCATAGAGCTGACCGTCATCGCCGAACTTCATCCAGCAGATGTCGTCGCCGATGGTTTCCACCTTCCAGCCGGGCAGGGTGGGAGTGAGCATGGCCAGGTTGGTTTTGCCGCATGCGCTCGGGAACGCGCCGGCCACATATTTCACTTCGCCTTCCGGGCTGGTGAGCTTCAGGATGAGCATGTGTTCGGCCAGCCAGCCCTCATCACGGGCCATGGCCGAGGCGATGCGCAGGGCGAAACATTTTTTGCCGAGCAGGGCGTTGCCGCCGTAACCGGAGCCATAGGACCAGATTTCGCGGCTCTCGGGGAAGTGAACGATGTAGCGGTTATCCGGGCTGCAGGGCCAGGCCACGTCTTTCTCGCCTTCCGCCAGCGGGGCGCCCACGGAATGTACACAGGGGACGAACCTGCCGTTCTCGCCCAGTTGTTCCAGCACCTTCTCGCCAACGCGGGTCATGATGTGCATGTTGGTGACGACATAAGGGGAGTCGCTGAGCTGAATGCCGATGTGCGCGATCGGGGAGCCGATGGGGCCCATGCTGAAGGGGATGACGTACATGGTGCGGCCCTTCATGCAACCTGCGAACAGGTCGCTGAGGGTGCCGCGCATCTCGGACGGGTCACACCAGTTGTTGGTGGGGCCGGCGTCCTGTTCGGATTTGGAGCAGATAAAAGTGCGGTCTTCAACGCGGGCCACGTCTTCCGGAACCGACCGGACGTAATAGCTGTTGGGGCGTTTTTCCTCGTTCAGTTTGACGGCCGTGCCGTTGGCGAGCATCAACTCCCACATGCGGTCGTATTCTTCCCGCGAACCATCACACAACACCACCTGATCGGGCTGGCAAAGGGCCACCATTTCTTCAAGCCATTTATTCAACGCCGTGTTCTTGGTGGTAATACTGGAAGCCATTGATCTACCTCGTTCGTCTGGGCCGCGGGTACGCGCCGGGATTTATATCGGGTGAGGCCCTGCAATGCCAGGGTAAAGACTCTCTGGTGGAGCAGGCCGGAGTACGCAGGAAGTCGGGGTCGAGCAGGATGATGGTGTGGTCGAGCGGTTGGATCTCTTCCCTGAATCCAGCTCTTTCGGACTCTCCGGGACCCCTTCTTACAGGGCCGCTATTATGTCACTCCTCGGTCATACGATTCAAGCTATCTATTGCTTGGCAAAATGACATAGTTTGCATGAATGGTCGCCATAAGCCCCACAACTGGGGTTGATGGCTGCGACCCGGAACTTCAGGAAACTCAGAACTTCAGGGTCTTTTCTGAATAGCCATAGGCAGCGGGTCGGGGCAGCGCCGGCTGATCAGCAGCCGCGCGGGTGTGCTGCACTTCCAGAGCGCTCACGATCAGGTAGTCGGAGCCGTTCCCGGCGGGGGAGCGGACCAGGGTCATGGTGGATTGACCGTCGAAACCTGCCAGTGCCTCGGGCGCCGTTGCCCGGCGGCTGTCGACCACCCGAAACTGACGCAGGGTCCAATCCGTCTCCAGGAGCAAGAGGTCTCCCAGAGCCAGTCGATCCAGTTGTTGGAAGTGCCCGTCGGCGTGGCTCGCAACGCCGATATTGCGGGCCTGATTCAAATCGGCTGTGTCTGCAATGACGCCGGCACCCTGGCTCAAGGCCCACTCACCGCCACTGGCAAATACAGCCACTTCGGACTGGAGAGCGGGAATAACCAGCCGGGCCACAGGCGCTTCGAACCGCTCCGCCGCTTCCTGCCACCGCGGATCGCGCGCGTGGTGGCCTCCGGGTTGAACGATGCTGGACGCTGGGCTCTCCTCCGCGGGGGTCAGCGATGTCATGACAGCCGGGAGTACGGGCACAGAACGAAGCTGAGGTATCGTCTGTCTGACCTCGTCCTGCTTTCCTGTCAGCACTCCATGGTGAACGATGAAGGGCAGTACGAGCACAGCGCCCAAGATCCAGAACAGGTGTTCCAGTCTTCCTGTCATTATCGCTTCCCCCTCTGCAATGTGGACGCGGTCCACGCCACGCGCCCGTCCTGTGGATAACTGAAGTGTTTGTGTAAGTTTTACCAATGTGCTTGTAAGCGACCCGTGCGCAGACCGACGAAGTCCAGGTCTGCAAGGCACCATGCCTTGCGCGAAGTGCCTGAATCCGATGGCGAGCGAGCGCGGGAGCTGGGTCGATGCAATTTGTGCGCCCGCTGTTGACCTTCGGTTGGCATCAGCTGCCGCGAGGGACCGGAAACCATTGCTCGGTTCGATGCTGGTCTGCATCCTGCTATCCATCCTTTAGCCGTGGCATCCTGAGCCTTAGGGTGAACAGTTTTGGCGTTCCCGCGGCACGGTGGCGGCGCGTTGAAACAGCGTGTAACGGACAGTGTGTAACTCACAGCGCGTGACTAACAGCGCATAAGTAACGGCAGCAGGGGGAAGTGATGAAGAAACTGTTACAGCGTTCGGCCTTGGCCGGCTTGGCAATGCTGGGTGCAGAGGTCGCCGCGGAAGAGTATGTGGTAACCATGCACGCGGTCAGCGACACGGGAGTGGAGCAAGCAATCGGCGAGATTACACTCAAAGAAGTGGACGACGGACTCGTGTTCGAACCTCGGTTAGAGGGACTGAAGCCGGGCATTCACGGTTTTCACGTACACGAGAACCCGGACTGTGGCCCCCAGGGCCCGGACGGAAAAACCGGGCCTGCACTGGCAGCGGGTGGGCACTACGACCCTGAAAACAAGGGGGTCCACAAGGCACCCTGGGAGGAGGGTCACCTGGGTGACCTCCCGGCGCTCTATGTGGAGGACGATCAGACCGCCACCCATCCGGTTTACAAGGACGATCTGGAGCTCTCGGATGTCCGCGGCCGTGCGCTGATGATCCACGAAGGCGGGGACAACTATGCGGACGAGCCGGAGCCTCTGGGCGGAGGGGGCGGCAGAGTCGCTTGCGGAATCATTGAGAAGGAGTGAATCGCCCGCTCACTGATCCCGCGAAGCCCGGCTCAGAATCCGGTCCAATCGGTTGGCAAACTGCTGGCGCTCGGCCTGGTTCATTGCGGCAGGCCCGCCCGTTTGCACCCCGCTGCCGCGCATGGTATCGAGAAAATCCCGCATATTGAGCCGGCCCTTGATGTTGTCTTTGTTGTAGGCCTCTCCGCGAGGGCTCAGTGCCAGCGCACCTGAGTCAATGACCTCCGCGGCCAGAGGAATGTCACTGGTGATGACCAGGTCCCCGGCCTCCACCCGTGCGGCGATCTCCTCATCGGCCTTGTCGAAACCTTGTTCCACTTGTACCCGCTTGATGAACGGCGAGGTCGGAACGCTCAACGCGTGATTCGACACCAGGGTCACAACCACTCTGCTCCGCTGGGCCGCGCGGAAGAGGATGTCCTTGATCACCGCCGGACATGCGTCAGCGTCCACCCAGATTTTCATCTCGTCTCCTCGTGCGCGCGCTTTTGCAAGACATTACTGGCTAAGGGGGGCAGGCCGCAACGCTGCGGTCCTACTCCCTCGTGTACGTGGGCCTGCCGAGGCACTCCGTCACGGTCCCTTGTGGGACTGATAATTGCTTTATTTCGCTCTGATACACAGCGTTGTGTTTGGCCATGAGCTTCGATCCCCGTTGGGGCTGACGCAAGGCCCGGAACACTGTACTCACGATCAGCCACGACAGGTACCCAGAAGGTGCGGGGACATAAAGCGCAAATAACAGCGGGCTCTACGGCGGCAGCTCTTCGCGAAAGCGAAGAGAGCTTTCGCACACTCGCCGACAGTATCGCCCAGCTCGCCTGGATGACCGACCGGCGTGGACGCATGCTCTGGACGAACCGCGCGTGGCAGGATTATACGGGAACCGAACCCCAAAGAAACGCGGGACGCTGCTGGCAGGGCACTGTCCACCCGGATTACGCCCGCGCTGTGGATGCGAAGTTCAACCGTCATCTCAAAAGCGGGGAGCCTTGGGAGGACACGTTCCCCATTCGCAGTAAAGAGGGTGCATACCACTGGTTTCTTTCCCAGGCTCGACCGATACGCAACGACGCCGGTGCCGTAGTCCGGTGGCTCGGCACCAGCACCGACATCACTGAGCAGCGTCAGGTCAAAGAAATGTTACAGGAGACCGCCCAGCGCAAGGACGAATACCTGGCAATGCTGGGCCATGAACTGCGCAACCCGCTCGCTGGTATAGCCGCGGCAACTCAACTCGCAAAACTGGCCCATACGGATGATCCCCGATTGCAGCATGCAATTCATGTCCTGGAGCGGCAATCCAATCATATCTCCCGCATTGTGGACGGTCTGCTGGAAGTGTCGCGAATTGCCCGGGGTAAAATCCACCTGGACCGCAGGCCTGTGGATCTCGTGCATGTTCTGAAATCCGTCCTGGACGATCGCGTTGACAGCATTGAGAAGCGGGGCCTGCAATTGCGACAGCATTACCCGCGGCGGCCGGTCATGATAAACGGCGATTGGGTTCGTCTGGTTCAGGTTTTCGACAACCTCATCGGTAACGCCATTAAATTCACGCAGTCACCGGGCACCATCGAGGTGCGCTTGGATGAGGAGGAGGATCTGGCCAAGGTTCATGTTCGGGATACGGGCGTCGGGATACGCCCGGAAATCCTGAACCGGATCTTTGAACCTTTTCTGCAGGAGTGGCAGGACGTATCCAGGACCACAGGCGGACTCGGCCTGGGGTTGTCGCTGGCGAAAAATCTGGTTGAACTGCACGAAGGCCGCATCGAAGCTCACAGTGATGGGGCTGGTAAGGGCGCTGAGTTCCTGGTATGCCTGCCGCTCATTCACAAGAGCCGCACGCGTCAGACGCCGGTTCCCGAGGAGCACGAACAGACGCGTGTTCTGATCGTGGAGGATAACGAGGATGCGGCGGATACACTGGCCACTTTGCTGGAACTGAAAGGCCATGAGGTGCGTACTGCGCGCACCGCGCCGGAGGGGCTGGACATTCTCGCCCACGAAGACGTGGACATTATTCTCTGCGACATCGGCCTGCCAGGAATGAGCGGCTATGATTTCGCGCGCCGGGTTCGGGCCGACGATAAACTTCAGGGCATCCCTCTAATTGCGACCACCGGCTATGGCCAGCCGGAAGACCGTCGGCGCAGCGCTCAGGCGGGGTTCGACGAGCATATTACCAAGCCGGTGCGCCTGGAGCTGCTGGAAAAAATTCTCAGTGGAAGTGGGCACCATTTGCAGTGACTGACGGACCTGTAAGTTGCGTGCCTTCAACGGCTCTAATACCCCGCTCCCAAACTCGCGTTTGGTAAATGGGGGCGCCGGCTGTCTGCCCCCTGGGGGAAGGTCTGGACGCGGAGTCCTTAACCCGTTTGCGCTGGCGGGGAGGGGTTTCGAGAACGCGTGAATCCCTCCCTGGAGCTCCCTCACGGCTTCCCTGCCGTGAGGGTCTCGAAACCCCTCCCCGCCACCGCAAACTCCCATTGCAGTACGATCTAGCAGCGCAGTGGAAATGCGAAGAACACTCAACCTACTGCTGTCGGGTCCGTAGGTTGGGTTAGGCCGCAGGCCGTAACCCAACGATAAGAAACGCTAAACGTGAATTCGCTGCCGAGTGATAACGTGGCGAATCGACGATCTCCCAGCCGGCACAATCTGAGTTCGGGATCGGGGTGGACCTTTCGAAACCCTGGCGGCATGGATGCCGCGAGGGAGCTACAAGGATGTATTCACCGCGATTTCGAAAGGTCCACCCCGATCCCGAACGGCTCTAGAACCTCGAATCTTTCAGGGCCTATTTCGAACCGGGTCTATAAACCAGGCGAGATGGCTACCGGGTTTTAGCCTCGAAGGGTGCGGAGTCCTTAACCCGTTTGGGCTGACGGGGGAGGGGTTTCGCGAACGGCTTCAAAGCCTCGAACCTTGGAATGCGACATTCCGAACAGGATTCAGAACCTGAAAGCCTGCCCTGGCACGGCGCGGATGCTACTCCCGCAATCGTCTGAACAGATGAGGGTTGCGACGGATGAACTTCTGGATCCAACGTTCGATGAACGAATGCTCTTCGCGGATCATATACCACCAGCCGATACCGCTGATAACAAAAGCCCCGACCGCGTCCAGCATCAAATCCCACATCGTGTCAGTCAGACCGGACGGGTCCCCCAGCATCGGTTTCTGCATGTTCATGCCGAACAGTTCATCCATGGCAAACTCGAAGATCTCCCACAACGTGCCCATCGTCACAGCGAACGCGAAAGCAAACAGAGCCACAAAGCGGGGCCGCATGTGGAGCGCGGCCCGTTCGTTCTCGTTCAGCACATAGACCAGCAGAAAACCCAGAACTCCCAACAGCAGGCCCGAGCTGGCGTGCAGGGCTATATCCCACCACCACAGCCGTTCGTAATAGCTGCGAATCTCACCCAGAAAAAGAGCGGCAAAAGTAAAAATGACCGCCAGGATCTGAAACTCAGAGGGAATCTGCAGCTGGAAACGGCGCCCCAGCACCAGAGGAATGAAGATCACCGACATGATGGCGCCTATCAGAAACACATTCATCCAATACCCGTTGTACACGGCGACCGCCAGCTCCCCAGCCATCAACAGATGCAGTATGACCACCACCCACCAGTGAACCCGCCGTGCCCGGTCCATGGTCGGGTCTTTTTTCGCCGCCTCGTTCATGAGTCTTCGCCTGCAAAAGGAAATGATCCTACCACTTTGGCGCCACGCTCAGGAGGAGGGCCCATCGGTGGCGTAATTGATATTGATAACAATTATCATTTGCTCTAGAATTCGCATCTCCTCGCCGAGCTGGCGTCCACTGAATAACCACGGGAAGTACCCTATGACCTGTCGCCGATCATCTCTCGCGCTTGCAGTGACGCTTACCGCCTCATTGGCTGCACAGGGCGCTGAACGGCAGATCACCGAGGAAATTGTGGTGACTGCCAGCCGCTCGGAACGACCACTCAGCACCATTCCCAACACGGTCACGCTCATCGATGCGAAGGACCTGGAGCAACAACTCAGTATCAATCACGATCTATCGACAGTGCTTGGGAACCTGGTACCCAGCTTCTCGCCCAGCCGTCAGAAGCTCACCAATGCGGGCGAAAGCCTGCGGGGCCGCAGCCCGCTATATCTCGTGGATGGGGTGCCCCAGTCCAATCCCCTGCGGGACGGTTCCCGTGATGGTCACACCATTGACCCCCTGATGCTGGAACGCGTGGAGGTGATCCACGGGGCCAATGCCATTCATGGTCTGGGAGCCTCGGGGGGCATTATCAATCTGATCACCCGCAAACCGGCTGCAGGTTTTCGGCAGAGTGTGCGCGCGGAGTCCTTCACTCAGGAAGAAGATCTGGGTGAAAGTCTGGGCTATGGCCTCAACTACAACCTCTCGGCCGGTGGTGAGCGGGCCGATGTGATGGCCAGCGTCGGTTATCGCAGCAGCGGCATCCATTACGACGGCAATGGTGAGCCGATCGGCTTCGACAACGCCCAGGGCGATACCATGGACTCCGACATGGTGAATGTTTTCGTCAAGGGTGGTTACCAGTGGGACGACCAGCGCCTGGAGTTGACCGTCAATCATTTCGATCTCACTGGCAGCACCGATTGGGTGGCCGTGGAGGGCGACAAGGCGGCAGGTATTCCCACCACGGCGATCGAGGGCCGCATTCCGGGCGATGAGCCGCGCAATGAAGTGACGATGTTCAGTGCGAACTACAGCAACGAGGAGGTCCTCGATCAGCGCCTGCGCTTGCAAATATTCCATCAGGACTTTGCCGCTACATACGGCGGTGGAGAGTATGCAACGTTTCAGGACCCGGCCTACGGTCCAGACCTGTTTGACCAGTCCCAGAACAACTCGGAAAAACGTGGCCTGAAACTCACACTCGTGAAAGACGATATCGCCGGTTTACCGTTGAATCTGGTCTACGGGGTGGACTACCTGCGCGATACCACCTACCAGGAGCTGGTACAGACCGGCCGCAATTGGGTGCCGGCAACGGAGTACGAGAACATAGCACCCTATCTGCAGGCGGAGTTTTCGGGCCTTGCGGGTCTTACGGTAACCGCTGGCGTGCGTCACGAAGACTCAAAACTGAACGTGGACGACTTCGTCACTCTGGCGTCCTATGGCAGCCAGTACGTGACGGGGGGTGATCCCGATTTCGCAGAGACTCTCTATAACGCGGGCCTGACCTTCCAGGCCACCGAGCATTGGCGTGTGTTTGCCAATTATTCCGAAGGCTTCTCGATGCCCGATGTGGGTCGGGTGCTGCGCGGCATCGACGTTCCGAATCAGAGCGTGGAAAGCTTCCTGGCTCTTGACCCCATTATTACCGAAAACAGCGAACTGGGAGCGGAATTCAATGCTCACAGGGTGTCGGCACAGCTGAGCTACTTTACCTCCGACTCGGATTTCGGGCAGCGGCTCGAAGCGGATGCCGACGGCTTTTACAGCGTGCAGCGCGAACGCACAGCCATCGACGGAATTGAATTTCGATTCAACTGGTTGGCCACCCAGGCAGACACCCTGGGTCTGCGCTACGCCGCAACGGAAGGGGAGTATGACTCGGACGACAATGGCCGCGTGGACAGTGACCTGGACGGAGCCAATGTTGCGCCGGACCGGCTCAACCTGAGCTGGGAGCGCGGCTGGTCCGAGAGCATCAACTCCCGTCTGCAGCTCAATCATCTGCTGGACCGACGGTTCAAGGATGCGGCGGGGAACACCACCGCGCGATTTGACGGCTACACCACTGTAGACCTGAACCTGGAAGTCCTGGCGCTGGGAGGGGCCTTCAATCTGAGTGTCCAGAATCTGGGGGACCGGAACTACTTCACCTACTATGCCCAGACCATGGGCAACGACAGCCGCAATTTCGCGGGCATGGGTCGCAGCTTCAGCCTGTCCTACCACCGCGAGTTTTAAGGGTTCGGGGAGGGTTATCTACATGCGCCCACTGCTGATCGCCCTGCACAAATACCTCGGCCTGGCGCTTGGGCTGCTGCTCAGTGTCATCGGCCTGACCGGCAGTGTGCTGGTTTTCGATCACGCATTGGACGAAAGGCTGGCGCCGGAGACGGTGGCGTTCCGACCTTCATCAGATCAGGCCCCGCTCCAACAGGTTCTGGAGGTGGCGCGGGCCGCAGTGCCTGGCGCCCCGGCGGCACAGCGCATCTATCTTGCGCGGCAGCCCGGCAGTCCCCACGTGGTTCGTTTTCCCGGCCCGGCAGGCGCTCCGGGGCCCATCGAAGTGAGCGTAGCCCCGAGCGGCGAAGTTCTGGCGCAGCGAACCTGGGGTGAGTACCCGGTCAGCTGGATCTACCGCTTGCATTACACCCTGCTGGCAGGGGCCACTGGCAAAACCATTGTGGGCATTGCCGGGCTGTTTCTTCTATTTTTCGGGGTTAGTGGACTGATCATTTGGTGGCCGCGCCACGGGCGCTGGCGACGGGCCCTTACCATTCGCCGCGGCGCGGGCAGCTACCGATTCAATTTCGATTTGCATAAAACGGCGGGCGTTTATTTTTTGCCGGTCCTGTTGGCCGTTGCCTTCTCCGGAGTTTCGCTGGTATTCCACGCGCCGGTGGAAGCGCTGGCCGATGCACTCTTCGAAGTGGATTCACGGCCTGGCCCGCAATCCAGTGGCGCGGGGACCGGCATCGATGCGGATCAGGCCGCCGCGATCGGCCAGGGCGTATTCCCGCAGGGGCAACTTAAACGGATCTACCTGCCGCAGGGAGCCGATGGTGCCTACCAACTCGCCTTCAATCTGCCTGGAGAGCCCTGGTCGCAGCATGCCGCCAGCGCCGTCTGGGTGGACCAGTACAGCGGCAGGGTACTGGCCCACTGGGATGCGACCCAAATTGCGGCCGGGAGTAAATTTTTAAGCTGGCAGTTCCCCCTGCATAACGGCGACGCGCTCGGCCTGCCGGGACGATGGCTGGTGTTCATCAGTGGCATTCTGCCCGCGTTGTTCTTTGTAACCGGGTCTTACATGTGGCTGCGAAAGCGGAAGGTCAGGGAAGCTGCAAAGGCTGCACGGCGCCGGGCGGTGGCGAACAGATTGTCGAAAAGCTGAGGCGCCGGAAAGTGTCCGGGGCTGTTGGAAGGTTCTTGTCCGAAAGCCTGCCAGGTTCGATCAGTGCAGAATGTCCAAGATCCGTCGGGTCTTTTCATGCAGGCGCAGAAGCGTGCCATCCACATCGATGGAAATGGATCCATCCCGCCCCAGCGGCACCACGACACGGCCCTGCAGATAGATTGATTCGTCGAGAATCTGTCCCTTGGAGAGTTTTTTCCGCCAACCCGGGGGCAGGCTCTGGCCGGCCTGGTGTTTCTTCTGCAAACCCGGTGGCAGCCCTTCCCCGTCCACGTGGGGGTTCCTGGCCAGGCTGGTACCGGCCAGGGCGAGGCACAAAGCCGCAGCCATAAGCCTGGAAACGTGCTTCATTCTCATCGTGTACAACTCCGCGCGACTACTGATCTCGTAAGGCGCTGACTACCGCCGATGCGACCGGCAGAATAAATCAACCCAGGGGGATCTTACCCCGAGCTCAACTGTCATGTACAAATGGTTTTGACCGGGCATACTGTCCAATTGCAAAAACTGCGACCTCTGCCCGGGAAACCTTTGGTCAATTTTGGAGCTCTTCATGCTGGAGAATTTTAACGCTGCGGAGATGGTGGACACCTACGCCGTACCCTGGGCCATCAATATCGCGATGGCTCTGGTTATTCTTTTGTTGGGTCGCTTCGCGGTGGCCATTGTTGTGCGTGTCGCGGAAGCAGTGATGACACGTGCGAAAGTGGATCCGATGCTGGTCCGCTTTATCGCCTCGATTCTCACCGGACTGCTGGTCCTTATGGTGGTCATTGCCGCCGTCGATCAACTGGGCGTGGATACCACCTCCTTCGTGGCGCTGATTGGTGCCGCGGGTCTTGCCATCGGCCTTGCCCTGCAGAATTCTCTCGGAAATTTCGCCTCCGGTGTCATGTTAATTTTATTCAAACCTTTTAAGGTGGGCGACTATGTGGAGGCCGGGAGCACCGCGGGTGTAGTCAAGGAGATCCGGATTTTCAGCACCATCATGACCACACCGGACAATCGCAGGGTAATCGTCCCCAATGGGAGCATCTACGAAAATACTATTGTCAATTACTCGGCTCTGGACACACGCCGGCTTGATCTTGTGTTCTCCATTGGTTACGACGACGACCTGAAGCTGGCAAAGGACATCCTTGAAAAAACACTCCGGGAAGACGAGCGGGTGCTTGCCGAGCCCGAGCCCGTCGTACAATTGGGCGAACTCGCCGACAACAGCGTCAATTTCAATGTTCGCCCCTGGGTCAGTCAGGCTGACTACTGGGCCCTGCGCAGCGATCTGATAGAAAAGGTCAAACTGACCTTCGATGCCAATGGGATCACGATTCCCTATCCACAACGTGATGTGTACGTGCACCAGGTCGCAGCCCGCTGATCCCGAATTACCGGGCTGTCACCAACACGGTAGAATCCGCGCCCGCTGCAATCAGCGGATTCTGAATAAGCCATTAAGGAGAATTGCTTATGTCACGGCTCGGTCGCAATAGTGCGGCCCTGGATCTTGTCAGGGGCATTGACCTGCGTGGAAAAACCGCCATCGTCACTGGCGGCACCTCCGGCCTCGGGGCGGAGACTGCGTTGGCGCTGGCGGCCGCCGGTGCCGAGGTAATCCTGCCCGCGCGAAATCTGGAATTCGGGTCGATGGTAGCGGACCGGCTCATCGCCGAGACGGGCAATGGCAAGATCCGCACCTATGAAATGGACCTGGCGGACTTCGACAGTGTGCGCCGCTTCGCCGACAACTTCATGAGCGAGTACCCGCGCCTCGATGTACTGGTGAACTGTGCGGGCGTGATGGCCTGCCCCGAGTCCCGCTGCCTGCAGGGGTTTGAGCTGCATTTCGCCGTCAACCACCTGGGGCACTTTCTGCTGACCGCCTGCCTTGCCTCGGCCCTGGCGGCGAGTCCGTCCTGCCGGGTGGTGTCGCTCAGCTCCTCGGCCCACCGGGTTGCCCCCGTGGATTTCTCGGATCCGAATTTCGAAAACCGCGGTTATGAGAAGTGGCAGGCCTACGGTCAATCCAAAACCGCCAATGCGCTCTTCGCGCTGGCGCTCAACGCCCGGTTGCGTCCGGTGGGCGGCGCCGCGTTTTCCGTGCACCCCGGCACGATTATGACCAATCTGCAGCGTCACCTCACTCGCCGGGAAATTGAAGAGCTCGGCTGGATGGACGGCGAGGGCCGCCTGCGCAGGTGGCTGAAATCCCCCGCCCAGGGGGCGGCCAGCATTGTGTGGGCCGCCACTTCACCGGCCCTGATTGGCCATGGTGGCGCCTACTGTGAGGACTGCCGGGTGGCGGAGCCCGCAGCCGACGGGAAGGCTGATTCGGGCGTCTGGCCCCACGCGCGGGACCCGAAGGCGGCGGAGCGGCTCTGGCTCATGTCGGAGCAGATGGTGGACCAGCCCTTTGTGTTGGGCCCGGAGTTTCACCTCAAGGCAGCGGGCGCGATAAAATAACGGGCTATTGTCGTTTTGCCCCGAAGGAGTTCCCGTGTCCCGCAAAAAAGCCGTCGTCCTCAGCTCGGGCGGCCTCGATTCCACCACTCTGCTCGCCATCGCCCGCCATGAGGGCTACGACTGTTATTCGCTCAGTTTCGATTATGGCCAGCGCCACCGTGCCGAACTGGATGCGGCGCAGCGTTGCTCCGCCGCCCAGCATGCGGTGGAGCACAAGGTGGTCAACCTCGATTTACGCGCCATCGGCGGTTCCGCCCTGACAGACGACTCCATCGCGGTTCCCGAGGCGGAGAGCGAGGGCATTCCTGTCACCTACGTGCCGGCCCGTAACACGGTCTTCCTTTCCATTGCCTTGGGGTGGGCGGAGGTTCTCGACGCCCGGGACATTTTTATCGGCGTCAACGCGGTGGACTACTCCGGCTATCCCGACTGCAGGCCCGCCTTTATTGAAGCCTTCGAGAAAATGGCGAACCTCGCCACCAAGTCCGGCGTGGAGGGCAGGACTCTGGCCATCCGCGCGCCGCTGATGAAGCTCAGCAAAGCTGAGATCATCCAGCAGGGCGTAGCGCTGGGGGTGGATTACAGCCTGACGGTGTCCTGCTACCAGGCCAATTCCGCGGGGGAGGCTTGCGGCCGCTGCGACAGTTGCCGCCTGCGCCGGGCCGGTTTTGCCGCCGCCGGTGTGTCGGACCCCACCCGTTACCAGGTTTGAGGTGACGATAAGGTCTACCCCGGACGATCATCCGCGCATATCCCCGGTCATCACATTTTCTTCAATCAGAGTCCCTCTTCTGCTTGACCACAAGCCTGCTTGAGGAATTAGACTCGCCCACCTTTTTGATCGTCGGAGATTCAGAATGACAGCCGCTATACCGGGCGAAGCCCCGCAATCGGGCCAGGACGTTCATCCGCGCAGGGCCAGCGCACGCGAGTGGTGGGGCCTGGCGGTTCTGATCCTGCCCACCGTTCTGCTGGCCCTGGACATGACGGTGCTGCATCTGGCCGTGCCCGCGCTCAGCGCCGATCTCAAACCCACCAGCGCCCAGCTCCTCTGGATTCTGGACATTTACGGGTTCATGATCGCGGGCTTTCTCATCACCATGGGCACTCTTGGGGATCGAATCGGTCGCCGCAAGCTCCTGCTGGCAGGGGCCACCGCCTTCGGTGCTGCCTCAGCCGTGGCTGCATTCTCCACCAGCGCGGAAATGCTCATTGCCACCCGGGCACTGCTGGGCATTGCGGGCGCGACCCTCATGCCGTCCACTCTGTCGCTGATCCGCAACATGTTCCAGGTGGACAGTGAGCGCACGATTGCCATTACCGTCTGGATGGCCGGATTCCTGGTGGGCAGCTCCATCGGCCCCCTGGTCGGCGGCGCCATTCTGGAGTTCTACTGGTGGGGCGCCGCCTTCCTGCTGGGCGTGCCGGTGATGGTATTGCTGCTGATCAGCGGCCCCATTCTGCTGCCGGAATTTCGCGATGAAAATGCGGGCCGGCTGGATTTTGCCAGCGCGTTGTTGAGCATCGCCAGTCTGCTGATGATCATGTACGGCCTGAAGGACATGGCTCGCAATGGCCTTGCCCTGGTTCCTCTACTGGTGATTGTGCTTGGCGCGATGGTGGGGTTGGTGTTCGTCCGCCGGCAGCGGACCCTTGAGGACCCCATGTTCGAACTGGGGCTGTTCAGGAACCCCGGTTTCAGCGCGGCGGTGGTGGCCATGCTGTTCACCATTCTGGCCCTGTCCGGCTCCTGGTTGATGCTCTTTCAATATCTACAGGGAGTGCTCGGCCTGTCGCCGCTGGAGGCGGGTTTGGTGACGATCCCCTCTCACGTGGTTCAGGTGGCCGTAGCGCTTCTGTTGCCCCGCTATGCCCAACGATTCAGTGCAGAGCGATTGATACCCGCCGGTCTGCTTCTCGCGGCGCCGGGGTTTCTGCTCCTGACTCAGGTGGGCGGCCCCAACAGCGTGGCGCTGTTCATCCTGAGCTCGGTCATCATGGGCACGGGCGTCATGCCCATGATGGTGCTGGGCACCGATCTGGTGGTCAGCTCCGCTCCGGGCGAGAAAGCCGGAGCAGCATCCGCGACCTCGGAAACGGCAACGGAGCTGGGGTTTGCACTGGGTATCGCGGTCATCGGCAGTACCGCTGCTGCTGTATACCGCTACACGCTGGGTAAAACGCTGCCCGTGGACGTGCCGCCCGAAACCGCCATTCTTGCCACGGATTCCCTCGGCGGCGCACTGGCAGCGGCCGCGGAACTGAGTGGCACTTCCGGCGCAATCCTGGTGCGGGCGGCGCAGGATGCATTCAGCACCGCGCTCGATGTCAACGCGGTGATCGGGGCAGTGATTCTGTTGGGCACAGCGGTGTTTACAGCCGTGTTCCTGCGGCCCCCCACAGTCCGCGACGGAGCCGTCGAAGAGTCTGGCGCAAATCCCGGCCCCGGCTAGCCGAACCGGCCCCGCCGAGCGGGCCGTTACTCGGCGCCGCTCATGGTCAGGTAATCCAGAGCCAGGTGGGTCATGGCCCGCACTCCGATCGGCAGGGCCCGCTCGTCCGCGTAGAAGCGGGGCGAGTGATTTGGCGCGGGGTTCGGGTCATTGGGGTCCGCCACGCCGAGGAAGAAAAACATGCCCGGGATTTCAAGCTGATAGCGGGAGAAGTCTTCGGCGGTGGTGACGCGCGGCACCTCCATGGCCTGGTTATTCAGCGCCACCCGCTCGAGCGTCGGGATCATGCGCCGGGTCAGTTCCACATTGTTGGCGGTGACCGGCGGGCCGGACTGGATGTTCACCGTCGCTCTGGCGCCAGCGGCCTCGGCGATTGCGGTGGCGGTCTGCTCAATGCGCCGGTGAATGTCCGCCCGGACCTTCTCGTCAAAGGTGCGAATCGTCCCCTCCAGTTCCACCTGCTCGGGAATGATATTGCTGCGAACACCGCCTTGGATTCGGCCCACCGATATGATGGAGGGGGTGAGGGTGGCATTGAGCTGGCGGCTGACGATGGTCTGCAGGCCCATCACGATCTGGGAGCTCACCACCACAGGGTCCACCCCGCCCCAGGGCACGGCGCCGTGGGTTTGCTTGCCTTCCACCGCGATCTGAAAACTGTCGGAGCTGGCCATGAACTGCCCGGGCCGGTAGCCGATGGTGCCCAGCGGTGAAGGTCCAACATGCAGACCGAAAATCGCTTCCACATCTTCGAGGACGCCCTCTTCGATCATCAGCTCCGCGCCTCCCTCTTCACCAGGAGGAGGGCCCTCTTCCGCAGGCTGAAATATGAACTTGACCGTGCCCGGAATGTTGTCCCGCATTTCTGCCAGCACTTGTGCTGTGGCCATCAGGATGGCCACGTGATTGTCGTGGCCACAGGCATGCATCACGCCCACTTCCTTGCCCAGGTATTCGGTTGTTGCTGTGGAGGCGAAGGGCAGATCCACCTGCTCCGTGACCGGCAGCGCATCCATGTCGGCCCGCAAGGCGATGACAGGTCCGTCCAGTCCGCCCCGAAGGATACCCACCACGCCCGTATGGGCCACTTCTGTTCGCACTTCCATGCCCAGCGAGCGCAGGTGCTCCGCCACCCGTTGCGCGGTACGAAACTCCCGGTTGCCCAGTTCCGGGTGCTGGTGGATGTCCCGTCGCCAGGCGACCACCTTGTCCTCCACCGTACTGAGCAATCCATCGGCGATCGCGTTAAGGTTTTCGGCCTGGCTGCAAAGAGGCAGTGCAAGTAGCAGCAAGAGCAGGGTGCGCATGGTCATTCTCCTCGGATTCCGGGGGCGGGCTGATTCATCGGCAGTTAACCGGAGATGGTACGGCGCGCAGGAGCGTGCATCAAATGGTTCATGTATGGAAAGGTTAGGGATCTGCTGTTCGCCAGCGACTGTGTGTATGATGCCAGGACCTATGGAATGGCTACACCGATATAACCAATAGTGAGGACTTATGAGCTTGAAAAAATCAATTTTTGCCCTGCTTCTGGGCACCCTTGCCATCGCGAGCGCGGTGCCGGCACTGGCTGGCGGCCTCAAGGCCCAGGACTATGCGGAAATCCAGCAGCTCTACGCGCAGTACAACTGGGCCATCGACACGGGCGACGGGGAAGCCTATGCGGACACGTTTACACCCGACGGAGTTTTCAACAGCTTCGAAGGCCGCGATGCGCTGGTGGGCTTCATCAAACGCTGGACCGAGCAGATGAACGGCGCTACCCGCAAGCACTGGAACAGCAACCTGAGGATTACCGGCGACGGCAAGACCGCCAAAGGTTCCGTGTATCTGATGCTCGTGGACACCAGCACTCAGCCTGCCACGATTCTCTCCACCGGGACCTATTCCGATGAATTGGTTAAAACCCGTGACGGTTGGCGGTTCAGCAAGCGCAGCGTCCAGACCGGTCAGGCCAAGTAGTTCCCGTCTCCCTGTCGGGTTTCGCACCTCGTGCGGAACCCCGACTCCCACCTGCGCGTCTTACCTCCTTCAGAGCACCGCGCGACGCATTCCGCAGACTTGTGATCCCGTTTCGATGCTTTCGCTGAGCCAGTTCCGGCGCCGGCTTGTTGCGGCCCTGTAAAGTAATGCGATCTTGTAAAAAATGTTCATGTTGCAGCAAGGACGGACGTTGATGTCATCCAGTCGATCAGTTCTGCTTCTAGCCTGTGTGCTGTTTTTCTTCGCCGCAATTGCGGCTGAAACCGCCCGGACGGCAGACGCAAGCACTTATGAATTGCGTTACAACGTTGACTTGCTTCCGTCAGAGCAGGCTGCCCTTGTGACCGTGGCCATTCCCGACGCGCGCCTGCTGCGGGAACTGGATTTCCGGATTGATTCCCGGGTCCACAGTGAGTTCCGGGCCAACGGTACACTCGAGGTGGAAAACGAACGGGCTCGATGGACTCCGCCCGCGGACGACGCGCGGCTCACCTTGCGAGTGAAGATCCCCAGCGAGCGCGACCCGGGTGAGTACGATGCGTACATCAACGATGATTGGGCCATATTTCGCGGCGATGACCTGGTTCCCCCGGCGACCGTGCGTTCTGTAAAAGGAGCTGAATCCCGGGCCACCTTGCACTTCGACTTGCCGAAGGGCTGGCCGAGCGTCAATACCGGTTGGCCCCGGGATGAGGCAGGCCAGGGCTTTCTGGTGGACAATCCGCAACGCCGCTTTGACCGGCCCACGGGCTGGATGATCGCGGGAAAAACCGGCACTCGTCGCGACCGGGTCGGGCAGACCCGAATCTCCGTCAGCGCTCCGGTGGGCACCCGTCTGCACCGCATGGATGTGCTCAGTTTTCTCAACTTCGTGTGGCCGGAACTGGAAAATGTGTTCCGGGCCACACCACCCCGGTTGTTGATCGTTGGCGCGGGAGAGCCCATGTGGCGGGGCGGCCTCTCCGGACCCAACTCGCTCTTTTTGCACGCGGACCGCCCGCTGGTGAGCGAAAATGGAACCAGTGCCCTGATCCACGAACTGGTCCATATGGTGGGCAGCATTCGCGGCAAAAAAGGCCATGACTGGATTGCCGAGGGCATCGCGGAGTTTTACGCCGTGGAGCTGCTTCACCGTGCCGGGGGAATGACCGATGCCCGCCGGGAAAAAGTGTTCGACGACCTGGGCCAGTGGGGAGCGGATGTAGAAACCTTGATTGCACCACACTCAACCGGCGCGCGAACTGCGCGCGCCACGATTTTGTTTCGCTCCCTTGACCAGGAAATCCGCAAGCACAGCCGGGGCGGCTACACGCTGGACGATGTAGTCCCGCAGCTCATGGACCGCAAAACCTCGTTGCAGGATTTGCGTGACAGGGTGGAGGCGCTTACGGGGAAGCGTTCACGAGTGCTCGCCAGTGACCTGTTGGCCGGTGGGGAAGATTCGAACTCCTGAACGCCAATCGCTGCTTGTCCGACCAGTCACAGGTGAATCACCACGCCCATTTAAAAAAATTTACGAAGTACTTCTCAATCGATATTTACAAGGGCAACGCTCTGATGGATGCTTCCCAGATATTGGCAATGCCCGGCACCATCCGACCATAACAACCCATAAGAATGATTCTTGCCCGCGCGGCTCAGTCCCAGGGTAAGGCCAGTCGCTTGAGGAGCTTCCATCATGACGATCAAGTCATCGTTTGCCGCAAAACTCGGAATCACCACACTCGCCGTTGCTTTCACCATCCCCGCCTTCGCCGCCGAGCGCCCCGACCTCACCGGGATCTGGACCAATATTTCCATGACGGAGCTGAGCCGCCCCAAGGGGATCGATAAACTCGTGCTCACACCCCAGGAGGCGGACAACGTGGCGAAGGGGCTGCCCATTGCCGGTATCCCCCGGGACCAGATCGAAGCCGATGACTACACGGACCCGGACGCAGGTGCGCCGCCCGCCGGCAGTATTGATTTTGGAGTGCGTGGCTACAACGCCTTCTGGACCGATCCCGGCGAGAGTCTGGCGCTGGTGAAGGGCGAGTATCGTTCCTCCTACATCGTAGAGCCGGAAAACGGGCAGATTCCCCGCCGCGCCGGTGCCTGGGAACAGCGGGGCGGAATCAATCGCTACGTGACGGGCATTGGCGGCAACGAGGGGCCCGAAGCCATGCCACTGTCAGAACGTTGCCTGATCGGTTTCGGAAACACCGCAGGGCCCGGCATGCTCAGCGTTCTGTACAACAATAACTATCAGTTCGTGCAGACCGATGACCACCTGATGATTCTGGTGGAGATGGTGCACGATGCCCGCATTATTCCAATTTTTGATTCGGCTGACGAAGCACGCGCGAACCACCGGCCCGCGGTCATGAAACCCTGGTTCGGAGACTCCGTGGGCTGGTACGAAGGCGATGCCCTCGTTGTGGAAACCATCAACATCCGCCCGGAGCAGGCGGCCAACAGCTCCATTCGCATCACCGACAAGGGCCACATCATTGAACGCTTCGAACGCCATTCGGATACGGAGATCTTTTACGCCTTCACCGTGCATGACGATACCCTCTATACCCAGCCCTGGACCGCAGAACTGAGCTTCCACGCCACCGAAGGTCCGGTCTATGAATACGCGTGTCACGAGGGCAACTACGCCATGGAGAATATTCTCCGCGGCGCGCGCCTGCAGGAAGAAAAAGCGGCCAGCAAGTAGTGGCCGCTTAACCAAAAACCTAATCGACTTCGGGTTCAAACCCGCGTTGGTGGAAGGTGAGGGGGGTGGCGCGTGGCGAGCGCCGGCAAAAATCCGCCCAGGCGATCAGCAGCATCTGCAAGGGGGCGCGAATGAGCAGATAAACGGGTCCCCACTCATGTCCCCCCATGCCCACCTGATTCCAGGCCGCGTAAATGTTCGCCGGGAAGAAGGTAACAAGAACCACGAGCGCTGCCGAGGCGGCGAGGTGTCCATACCTGCGGCTGAACAAGGCAAGACCGATCACCACCTCCAGAACGCCGGTTGCGTAAATCAGTAGTTCCCGGGCTGGAACCCATGGAGGCAGCATGGCCACCATCGCGGTGGTGCGCGCGAAGTGACCCAGGGCGAAGAACAGAAAGCTCAGCCCGAGTCCCGTGAACGCCCAGCGGGGGAAATCCGGCGGCGCGTTGCGCAGGTGACAGAGAATCAAGCCCACAAGGCCGGGCAGAAACAGCAGACCGAGAATAATCGCGGGAGTTGTCATGGAGCATCCTCGCTGTTCAGGCCGAGGCCAGCGCCACGGGGTTCAAACTCTTGGCCAGCGAGTTCACCAGCCGGTCCACCTGACTTTCGGCATTGGCGATGGATGCCGCCAGCAATTCGCCGCCAAATTCCTGGCATTCGATGGCGACGCAGTGAAACTGCTCGATGCCGATAAACCCGAGTGCGGTTTTCACGTGCGGCTCCAGGTGGTTCATATGGGCCAGCTCGCCGCCGGGTTCAAGTCCTTGCCCACCTCGTGAGCTCAGGATGACGGCGTGGCGTTCACGGTCCGTAAGCAGGGGGGTGAACGGGTCGTCCAGCTTGCTTGGGTCGAAATCCACGGTCTTGCCGACCCGGACAATCTGGTCGATCCACGTTTTCAGAGCGGCGGGCATGCCGAAGTTATAGAGCGGCGCCCCGATCAGCAGAACGTCAGCGGCCAGCACCTCTTCGATCAGCCGATCGCTTTCGGCCAGTACGGCCGCCATGCGCGGCTCCCATTGTTCCGGTCCGGCAAAGGCCGCCTCAATCCATGCGCCATCGATATGAGAGGGAGGGGTGGCGCCCAGGTCCCGGTAGATCACCTCATCGCCGAGGCAGTTGGACTTCCAGCCCTGGACAAAGCGATGGGTCAATCGGCGGGTAAGCGACCCGTGGGAGTGGGTGCCGGCGCGGCCCGGGCGGGCGCTGGCGTCCAGTTGCAGCAGAGTCATCGTGACAGCTCCTTATCCTGAATCAAATTCATCCACCGCCGCTTGGCAATCAGCGACGTTGACAGTGAGTGCAGGCTAGTTCGATACTCCGGGCTCCACAAACGACGATTTTTTTCGATTCCGGTAAAAATTTTCTCATCCATGAGCCAACGTCGACTCCCTTCACTTTCCGCCCTGCGCGCCTTCGAAGCGGCAGCGCGCCATCAAAGCGCCAAACGGGCAGCGGAGGAACTCGCCGTAACACCCACGGCGGTCAGTCATCAGATCCGCGCCCTTGAAAGTTCGCTTGGGCTCGCGCTCTTCATCCGTAAGCCGCGTCAGTTGGAACTCACGCCCCAGGGCCGCGAGTTGCAGGCGGTATTGGAATCCGCATTCCATAACATCCAGAGCGTGGTGCAGCGCTTGAAAGCCGCGCCGGCCCGGCAAGCTGTCACCCTGAGCACTACCCCCTCCATTGCGGTGCGTTGGCTGCTTCCCTGGGTGTGTCAGCTGCGCGAGCTCCACCCGCAGATTGACCTGCGAATTCATGCGTCCCACGAGCCTGTGCCGTTGGACGGAACCAGTGCCGACGTCGCGATCCGTTATGGCGATGGCCGCTGGCCGGGACTCGTATCGGAAAAACTGTTTGATAACATCTTCGTGCCCGCCTGCAGTCCCTCCCTTGGTTTGAACGACCCCGCTGATCTGCCCCGGCACCCTCTCATTCATTTCCAGCCACCCGGCGCCATCAGCCACCCGGTCGACTGGGCCGCCTGGCAAGGCCGGGCGCAGATCCAGGGCCTGGACGTCACCGCCGGCCTGGTGTTCTCCGACGAAACCCACGCAGTCAGCGCCGCCCTGGCTGGACAAGGCGTCGCCCTCATGAGCCGCGCATTGGTTGCAGAAGAAATAGATCAGGGCCGCCTGATCGAACCCTTCGGCCCGGTCCTCGAAGGCAAGCCCTTTTTCCTCGTCTATCCCGAACAGCGTAGCAACGAACCCGCAATCCTCGCGATCCGAGACTGGATTCGAAGCGGCCCCGGCCTCACTCCCACCGAATAACCTCTCTTCCTCCTCTCGGGACACACACCGGTGTGGATTTTCACCCTTTCTATCGGGACACACACGCCTACTGTTACCGGTGCTTCTTAACGGGACACACATGTTTGGTTGGTTACCGGTGTTACCGGGACACACATGTTTGGTTGGGAATCCCCTTACCGGGACACACAGCTCGCTTACTTGCATATGTCTGCGCGCATGGACAGGCATCGGTTTCCCGTAGTAGATCGGCAACGCACAGATATGGAATTGTAGCGTGGGAAGGTAAAATGGAAGAAGATCAGGGAGAAGGTGACAGTCCCGCAAAGGAGACTTGATTGATGCAGTACGGCGGGTAGAAGTTGTCGCTCAAAGGAGCTGTCGGCACACAGAAAGCCCAGGTGTTCGTCGGTAGCCGAGCGTTTTACAAACCCTTTTCAGCTCAAACCAGTTGCCAACCATCGACTTAAACCTGGATTCGAAATTGGTGGCCATGAACAGCCAGTGACGCGGTTCGAGCTGGAGCCGTGAAAGAACGGGAGGAAGGGTGTTTTTGATCGCTCCACGCTTGCCTTCTCTAACCATACGACCAGTCCACTCCACGAGTTGGATGTAGTCGTGGCAGCTAAAAGGCATCGCCTTTGAGGTCGGCTTGCGGGCGCTGTCTTCAAAAGGCATCAGCGAAACAGGTTGTTGTGAAATTGCGCCGTCCGCCACGGCAACAAGACGCCGTCGGATGCTGGTGTACTCTGACTGTTCAGGGGTGTCGGCCAGTTTCGCCCGGACGGGGTTGAGGTCGACGTAGGTCATGCAAGCGGCCAGTGCTTTCTCGTCGAGAAGTGCCTGAGACTTGAATCGGCTCTCCCAGAATTTGCCCGTGCAGTTGTCTTCCCGATTGGCTTCCCGCGCAATCGGTTCGTTCAAAAGCTTCATGAACCAGGAGATGCTGCATAGCCGATTCCGCCACTCGTCCAACTTGGGCGCAAGCTCATCGCGCTCGTCCTCGGACAGGGGGCGTCCGCGCTCAAATCGTTGCGAAAGCGGAGTTCCGCGACATAGGCGATGCCACCGCTGGCACACCTCAAGATCGCTCCACTGAACGATTCTGTCGCGATCTACATGCAGAACAACATGAAAATGGTTCGACATGACTGCATAAGCGCAGATGTCGATCGAAAACACCTGGCTCAACTCCAGGATCCTGTTTTCGATCCACTTTCGTCGATGTTCGAAAGATCGCCCGGAGACCGCATCGACACCACACAGGAATGCTCGCCGTACGCAGCGGGCGGTCACGTGGTAGTAGGGAGTTGCCTCAAGCGAAACGATGTTCTTGCGAGGGATTGGCACGTCAACGTTCCTTGTGTTGTTGCCCGTGGATGAATATACAGTATTGGATCGGGTTTGGTCAAACCCTCGAAGTGAAGCGTGAATGCGTGTCCCGCAATCGTGTCCCCAATGATCGGTGTTGTGTTCGAAGCGAGCACATTCTGTGTGTCCTGGCAAATCACTGTGTGTCCTGGCAAGGGAAATCAAATCGGCTTGCCGGGCCACGCTGTTCAATCACCATGACCACCAGACCGGAGCGCTGTACAAATGGATAAACCATGCATGTCCAAGGAAAGAAGGGCAAGCCTGTGTGTCCAGGCAAAGAAAGGGATCGGTTGCGCGTTGGGTGCGGCTGAGGTAATTTGCTTTGGCGTTATTTTGTTTACGGAAACACGCAGTAAGGCTGCGGCATAAAATAAAAGGGAGTCTATGAAAAACTTTCGTCAGATCATACTTTTTTCTGGTTTTGCGCTCTCCAGTATTGGTGTCCAGGCTCTGGAAGAACCGGAGTACTGCGCGTCAAACGGCCTGTACTCCAATACCGAATGGATTGAATCGGTGGCTATCAACGGCGAGGAGTTTGTCTCAGGACAAAACGGGGGGTACCACGCCCATCCCGGGATAGTCGGAATGCATTCCGGTGATAATTCGCTGAGCGTGAATCCGGGTTACGGTGGTTCCGCCTACGTGGAGCACTGGAGAGCCTGGATCGACCTGAACAGCGACGGTATTTTCGAAGAAGAGGAGGTGCTGTTCGAGTTCTCGGGTAATACCAGCAATGATGTTGATGTCCACATTCCAGACGGGACCGAGGGTACTTCAAAACTCAGGATTGCCATGAAGTGGGGTGGCTATCCGGAACCGTGTGGAAGTTATACGTACGGAGAAACGGAAGACTTCACCGTTTTTATCGAAGGTGAAGGCGAGGACGGTCCTGATCTCCCTTACCACCTCGTGGCTGATTATGATTTTGAAGTTCAGCGCAACGGCAGTATTGGGGATACCGTTGTGTGGGTCGTGGAGAAGGACGGAGCAATAGTTCTGAAGCGAAACGCAAAATCCGAACTGGCCTTTCAGTACTGGAACAATACTCATGGCAGCGACATCCGAATCTGGCTCGAGCAGTACATTGCTGGAAGCTACGAGCGCGTATCGAATGTTATCGAATACACCCCGGGAATCACCGACAAGATCCAATTGAACATTGGGGAGGGTTATGAGTTGTCCCGAACCGGCTGGTATGGAGAAAGTGTCCAATGGGTGATCGAAGAAGACGGGGAGATTGTGCTGGAGCGCAATGCCACGGATGAATTTGTGTACACCTACCTAGGGAATACCGATGGCAGTAAGTATCGGGCATGGGTGCAGCAGTTCATCGACGGTGAATACCAGGTGGTATCCAATACCATTGAGTATGAAGTGGGCCAGGGCCAGTTCACGTTGACTGTGGACCAGCTGTTCGGCCTGAGTCGCAACGGGCAGCTTGGTGACTCGGTCCAATGGGTTGTTGAGAAGGATGGAGCGATCGTGCTGCAGCGTAACGCGGCGAACGAGCTTGAGTACACCTATTACAACAACTCGCCTGGGTCTTCGTTCCGTGTCTGGCTTCAAATGTTTGTCGACGGTGCGTATGAGGTCGTGTCCAATGTGGTCGTGTACGACGTACCGTCGAGCTATCCTTATACGGTTACTCTGGGTAGCAATTATGAGGTCATGCGGTCGGGCAGCCTTGGGGACAACGTGGTGTGGGTGGTCATCAAGGATGGAAGCCAGGCTCTGAAGCGCTCCGCCGGAAATGAGCTGAGTTACACCTATTACAGCAATACTCCCGGAAGCGTCATTCAGGTCTATCTGGAGGAATTCATCGACGGTTATTACCAGCCGGTGTCGAACATGGTCCAGTATACGGTTCAATAGCTTCTGAAACCTTCGCCTTCTCTCCCGCCGCTCAGGCGCGGAGGGAAGGCCCTTCTACTCTCCTCGCGTTCGATCCTGCCAAGGGGCCCCGTTCTGCCGCGCCCGCCCCACAAGTGTGGCCCAACAGCTTCGATGGATGTCGAGCACAGAGCACAGTCCAGCCTCGAACCAGGCCTCCGCTTGTGAACCTGTTCACACTGAACACGCCCCGAAGCAACCACAGACCTACGCCGTTGGCAGGATCAGCCCTCAGCCCATATCCTTCATTCTAAAGTCGTATATACTCGGCCGTTCAGCCCAACTCCGGGCAGACAATAAGAATTTGCATTTATTTGCCGCAGCAAACTTGGGGTGAGGTAAGTGGCAATCTTCGATAAAACGAAGCCGAAGGTCATCGCGGCCAAGGGCGAAGCGGACCTGTCCCGGGCGTCCTTGAGCAAGGAGTTGTCCGCCGTTGGTTATGATACCGACGGCAAGTTCTTTTACATCACCCTGGACAAAGTGCTGTTCGCCGATCCCACCTCCACCATCAAAACTGTACTGGACGCGCACGGTTTCGTCCCCAACCTGGAAAACATCCTCGCCTGCCTCGACAGCTTCGTTTTCGGTGTGTACGCCAAATCGGCCAACAAGAATCCGGAAGGCGCCGCCCTGAAGGTCAGTGAGTATTACCCCTGCATTCGCTTCGAACTCCCGCAGAAGAACAAGATCGGCGCGATCCTGCAAAGTTTCTATGACGAGATCGCCCGCTATGAATCCCAGAACAACGGCGACAGCAAAATACCTCTGCCGGACCCGGAGCGCAAACAACTCAAGGATCTGAAAAAGGAGGTCGCGGATCTCAAGCGGGAGAACCGGGATCTGCAGGACCAGGTGAGCGCTCTCACCATGCAGCTGAACCGGGAGCAGAAGTCCCTGAGCCGCGCATCACGCGCTCTCGATTCCCAGAAGGCGCTGCCGGAAAATGTCCGCATCTGCAAGGTGGAGCAGGTGGACTTGAAGCGCCGAATGGTGAAGTTGAGCAGCCAGCGCAAGGAGTTCGACATACCCACCCACCTGCTGGATCGGGTGCCCCAGTTCCAGGCCCGCTGCCTCACGATCTTTGATGATGAGCAGCAAGTGCCGGTGGGCATTATCTTCCTCGATAATCAGGAAGCGGCCAATGTGGAGCGGCGCACGGCGGAGCTGCTGTACGTGGAGGGTGACGCGTTCAAGGCCCGGGATTCGCGCCGCAATGAGTTGCAGGTGAAGGCCGTCAACGATGTGGAGGCCGACACCATCCGCCATTTGCGTCGGGGAATGAAGGTATTGGTCTCCATGAGCGAAGGCTATGTCGTGCGCTTCTCGCAGTTGACCGAGCTGGAACCGAAAGATTTTATCTTCAGAGTCCATGAGCAGTTTATTGTGGGCGACATCGGCCGCAATCAGTTGGTGCCGGTTGCGGGCGACGGCGCGCCGGCTGACAGCGCGCCCCCTGAATCAGCCACCTCCGAAACATAACAGGAAGCATCGTGAACAGTCTGATCGACAAAAAGTATCTGTCCGTAAGTAAAAAGCGTTTCGATCCCATCACTGTGGTCTTCAGCGTTGGCCTTCTGGTGGCGGTGCTGTTCAACGCCGTCGGCATGGACCTCGGGGAAGGCGGCGGATCGGATCAGTTGATCCTGTTCAATGATTTTCGCAGCTTCTTCTTCGTGGTGGGCGGAACCCTGGGCGTGCTCCTTTTTCAGTTTGATCTTGAGACCCTGGTGAAGACTCTGGGGCTGGTGTTGCGCTCTTTTATCGCCAACCCGGTCAAGCACCTGAACCCCACGATCGAGGAGTTGGACGAAACCATCATCAAATCCCGCAGTATCATGGATCTGCGCGAAGGCAAAGAGATCACCGGAGAGCTGCTGAACGACATCATCTACATGATCCGTCAGAAGCTGTTTTACGAGGAGATCGAGGATTTCGTCAGCAACCGGATCGCCACGATCTTCATGGGCCGCAAAATCGCCGTGGCCCTGCTGAACAAAGGGGCCAAGGTCGCCCCGGCCCTGGGTCTGCTGGGCACGGTGATCGGCCTGATCGAAGTTCTCCAATCCCTGGATGACCCCACTAACATCGGCCCGGCCATGTCCCTGGCACTGATGACGACGGCATTTGGCTCCGTGCTCGGTTCGCTGGTGTTTACGCCCCTGGCGGGGCGACTGGAGCATCACAATAGTGTCTATGTGGAAACCCACAAGTTGCTGATGAACCGGGTCAGCGTATTGATCCGGCGCGAGGACCGCATACTGGATATCACCCGGATGAACCGGAAAGTGGACGAGGCATGAAGCTGGATCAACTGATCACCGAACAGGACGAAGCAGGGCTGGATTCCTTCTATATCAGCTTCGGGGACCTGATGGTGATCCTGTGCGTGTTCTTCGTAATGCTCCTGTCCATGAGCAAGGTGGACGTGGGGTCCTTCGAGCGGCTGCGCAGCGTCATGACCGGCAGCACCGACGACACCCTGGTGGAACTGGCCGAATCCCTGCGCATCATCGTCGAGGAATCTCCGGGGGTACCCGGTGCCAACGTGGAGCTGGCGAAGGACGGCGTGCGGGTCAATCTGGATACCGCGGCCCTGTTTGCGCCCGGCAGCGCCGTGATCAAAACCAACGCCCTGGTGCAACTGGAGCCGGTCCTGGAAGAAATCTATCACACCGACTACCAGGTGGACGTTGAGGGGCACAGTGACGACGTGCCCTATTACCGGGTGATCGACGGGGAAACGGAAACCAACTGGAGTCTCAGCGGCAAGCGGGCCAGCAGCGTCATTCTGCATCTGCGCTCCATGGGCTTCGGGCCGGGGCGTCTGCGCGCTGTGGGCTACGCGGACACCCGGCCTATTGTGCCGGTCGACGGCATACGGGGTGTGGAACTTGAACAGGCGCGGGCGCGCAACCGCAGGGTTTCCCTGCTGATTCGCTGACCGGCACGATTTCGCAAGAGCTGAATAAAGGCAGAACAGCACCATGGCAATACCCGCTTTACGACGGCAGGGCATCGAGGTGAAGCTCACCCGGCGGGGTGATCGGCGCAATGCGTTCCGCATCGAGCGGTTTACCAACGACCACGGTTTTCAAGTCTACGCCCTCGAAAATACCGCCGAAGGGCGCAAGATTTTTGTGCCCCGGTTTGTGTTCGGCCGTTTCCGTGCCTGCGTTCGCAACCTCCTGAAGGACGAGATCAGTCGCCCCGAGCCTCTCCCTTTCGAAAGCTCTGTCAGCTTTCTTAATCGGGATTATTACTACTTCAAATCCTCTGCATCCGACATTGATAATTTGATCGTACAGGACATCGAAGAGCGCGAGGGGTCCTCCGGTTACATCACCGTCGGCCGCAGCAGTCTGCAGGCGCTGGATCAACTCCTCTACAGCGACAAGCTTCAGCACCCCAACGATGTACTGGAGGAAATCATTGCCTATCACAAGCTCTTCCAGTTCAGCTTTGTGAAGGGCAGCAAGAGCATCACCAGCGACCTGATCCTGCGCAAGGACGTGCTGCAGTCCATTGAGCGCTACACGCCGAGTCTGGCGCAAAAGACGGTGGAGGTGGACACCCGGGCCAAGAGTGCGGAGGACAAACCCAAGCAGCCACCGGGGAAGGCCGCACCCAAAACCAAGGCCCAGGCAAAACTCTACAAACCCAAGCTGGGCGAGCGATTCAACGAGAAGGATATCCGGGTTGATTACGACGAGATATTCGGCAGCAGCCGCATCAGTCTGGCTTCGGCAGGCTCCGGTTCCGAGGGTGATGGCGAAAAAATCCCCCGGGGCAAGAGCGCATTGTCCCAGTTTCCCGTGCCCCTTACCGGCGCGGAGATCAAGCGGTTCGAGACCGGGAAATACTACTTCGAACTGAGCCCGGAAGAGGCCTCCGATTTCCGCGAGCGCTTCATCGGGGACCGCTCCGCGGAGTTTTTTGTTGGCTTCGAGATAGTGGATGCGCTGTTCAGCTTCAACCGCTCCGTTCGTACCTTTCGCTTCCCGCTGTATTACGCCCGCGTCCGCATTCGTGAATCCGGTCGCGGTGTCCATCTGGAACTGGCCCACGAAGGCCGCTTTCATCTCAACTACCTCGCGCTGGCGCACCTGGTGGAGAAGTTCAGCGAGTCCCAGGCGGGCACCGATGTGGTGGAACGGTTCTTCACCAACTTGCTGGCCCAGGACATCAGCATCGATCGCCTGAACGATCGCATTCACGTGTCCCGTCACATGCCGGTGAAAGAAGCCGTATTCGACCGCACCCGGGAAATCCTCTTTGGCTACCAGGACGAGAACGGCAAGGGCGGGATTCTGGCGGACCTGAACGTGCGGGGAATCGAATGTGACCTGCAGAGCGTCTACCTCTATCGAGCACCAAAGCTGTTGAATCCGATTGATCAGGCTCTGGACCTGGACCTGGATCAGATCAACGAGGTGGCTCACCACTCCAGCAAACGTTTCTACAGCTCACTGCTGGGTCGCTTCCTCACGCCGGAGCAGGACGCGCCGGTGAAGAATGCGGGGGAGTTCGCGCCTCAGCTGTGGATGCCCGGCGCACTGCCCCAGAGTACGCGCAATCTGGTGGACAAGCTGAATCACCACGATATCGTGCTGCTGGAAGGACCGCCCGGAACCGGCAAGACCCACACCATCATGAATCTGCTGTTGCATTGCATCAACAGCGGTCAGCGAGTACTGGTGGTCAGCGACCAGCAGGCAGCCATTGAGGCTCTGGTGGAAAAACTGGAAGACTACCTGATCGGCGACGACCGGGGCGGTGCGGCGGAGCGTCGCTGGAAGGATCTCCTGTTCAGTGCCATCAAGGTGGTCGATCAGGTGGAGACCGGCGAACAAAGCCTGGAGGCACTGGTCGCGAATCTGGCCAAAAGCTTCAAGGTCCAGGAGCCGGACGCCGGGGCGGCGCCCCGGGGCGAGAAGCTGGAAAAGGACCTGCGCCAGCTCGGAAGCCGAATCGATGCACTGAGAACCCGCATCAATCAAACCATGCTGAGCCAGGTGGGGGAGGAAGTACCGTTCGACCGTCGCGTACTGGGGAAGGCGGAGGACGAGAGCCGAATCGAGAGTCTGCGCGAGTTTCTGGACCGGCTGCTCGACAGAAACCACAGCAACGGCACTGCGCATAAGATCATTACCGCCTTCATCGAGAATCGCTGCCAACTCCGGGACGACATGGCGGATTGCTATCAGTTCTTCAAGGTTCCCACCCGGAATTTTGCCGGCGACGTGCAGATGTTGAAAGACGATCTGAAACTTCTCGATCATATCATCGAGAATCGCCCGAACAGTCCCGAGGAATTCGACGCGATCATTGAGGGCCATCCCCGCCACGAAGTGATCCGGTATCTGGATTCACTGGTTCAGGCTCATTTGGCACAACCGGGCAACGGCCTGCAACGATTTATGCGCAAGCTTCGCTGGACGCTGCGCAAGCCATTGCAACGCCGCGCCGCGACCCTGCGGGCAATGGTCGGTGATCAGATTGCGCTGCTGGAACAGGCCGACAGTTGGTCGGCCGAGTTGCTGGATCTGCTCCGCGAGCTGCATGAATCGATTCGCCTCGGTGAGGCCCATCGCGCCCTGGGTTTGTTCCGTAGCCTCCAAGGCCGGTCCTCCGGCCGCTCCGCGGAAGCCTCCGTTCAGGGGGATTTGGAAGAGCTGGACGACTGCTACCGCCAGCAGGACAAGCTGGTTCGCCAACGGCTGGTGGAAAAACTCCGGTACATCGTGGATGGAGCCACCCGCCCCGGACGCCGGGGGGGCACCGACAGGATTACCAGCATCATGGCACTGGTGGACGATCTGAAGCAATTCAGCTCACTGGGGGAAGCGGGCAGTGTGTTCGAAGACCTTCGCCAGAAGCTGTTCGAGACGTTTCCGGTCTGGCTGGTGCGCAAGCAGGCCGTTCCCTTTCTGCTGCCGTGCAGTGAGCAGAGCTTCGACCTGGTGGTGGTGGATGAGGCCACCCAATGCCGGGTGGACGATTCCCTGTCGCTCATGTTTCGCGCCAGGAAAATGCTGGTGGTCGGCGACGACCGTCAGACCGTGCTGCAAAAGGACTCGGCAATCGATGACTATCTGTTCCGTGATCACGAACTGGATGAACACCTGCGCTCCACCCAGGCGCGCGGCTTCAAGGGTGGCGGTTCCCACATATTCGGTCTGGTGAAGGCCATCAAGGAAGCCTCGGTACTGCTGGATGAACACTATCGCTGCCCGGCAGACATCATCGAGTTTTCCAACCGGTACGTGTACGGAAATGAGCTGAACATCATGCAGTGGCGATTGCCGGAACATCCCTCCGCCGTGGTGGTGGATTATTCCGAGCAGTCGGTGAAAACCTCCAAGAAAGCCACCAGCGGCAAGTTCAAGGGCATCGAAACGGGCATGATCGACCGCTTTATGGATTACGTGGTCAGCTCCGTCAAGCGGATCGAAAAAACCACTGGCAAAAAGATCAACATGGAAACGGATGTTGCCCTGTGCTACTTCCTCCTCAAGAACGAGCCCTACGTTAAAGCCGTCAAGGACACTTACCTGCGCAAATTGAAACGCGGCGAGGATGTGCTGGACGGGGCGGGCGCCGCCCTGCAGGGCAAGGAGCGCGATTACATCTTCTATCTCTGGGACATGACCCGGCACAACCTGGGCGCGTTCAAGCAGGGGGATGACGCGGACAAGCGCAAGGGCGAGCTGAATGTACTCATGAGCCGGCCGAAAAAGAAAGCCTTTCATTTCCTGCACCGCAACTTCGAGCAGTTGGACCACAGCCGCACCAACATCAGCAGCTACTTGTGGCGCTCCTGGCAGCGGCAGGAGGACAAGGTTCAGGCGAAGGGGGAGCAGGGGGATGCGCTGCACGATTCGCTGCTCGGCGTGCTGCTCAATCTGAATCTGCAAACCTCCAGCCAGCGCAGCACCCGTGAGGCTCGCCAGCACCTGGAAGACCGGGCGATCGAGTTCCGCCCGGAGATTCGTGTGGGGGATGCAAGCCGGGTGGTGGATCTGATCGCCTTTCCCCGGGGCGACGCCCGGCGGGTGATCGGCCTGGTGGACCTGAGCGGTTTCGGCAGCGATGGGGAAGTGGGGCAGCGAGTGGTGGATTACTATTTTCAGCTCAAACGTGTTTCGCCGCGCATCGATCCGGTGTTTGTGTTTCCCCATGAAGTGATCGACGAAAGCGGTCAGAGCTTTCGTTCACTCCTCCACAAGCTGGAACAGCTCGACCTTGCCCGCGCGAACAGTACTCCCGAGGCCAGCGATGCGGCTGAACTGCAACCGGCCTGATGCAAAGTTTCGCAAAGTTGGAGGGTCGGGTTTTCCTGCAAGCTGTGTCCTGGGCCCATCCTGCGAGGTTTCGCAACCCGACAGCGCGCCCGCAAGATCGTTTGCGAACCGGTTGCTTCCCTCCGTCCTCCTTTTTCCAGAGGCGCACTCCCGCGTGACCGTTGCCTGCGGATGCAGTCGCGCGTCATCCTGTTAGAATGCCGACCCCGTGTTGCCGAATCGCTGGTAACTGGCTGTCCATCAAGAGGTATGAGATGAGTAACAAAGTGTCACTGGTGACCAAATTCGGGCTCACTGCACTCACCGTCGCGGTGGTGGGGTGTGCCACACAAACCCAAACCACCCAAACCCAGGAGCGTCCCGACCTGAACGGAATCTGGACCAACATTTCCATGACCGGACTGACCCGCCCAGCGGGTATCGACAAACTGGAGTTGACTGCCGAAGAAGCGGAGCGCGTTGCCCAGGGCCTCCCGGTCGCCGGCATTTCCGCCAGCGAGCGCCGGGACGCTGCTTCCGGAACTGATCCCAACGCGGGTGCACCCGAAAAAGGTGCGAAGGACTTCGGTGTTCGCGGTTACGACTCCTTCTGGATCGACCCCGGTGAGAGCCTCGCCAAGGTGCAGGACGGCTATCGCACCTCCTACATCGTGGACCCGGAGAATGGCCAGATCCCCTGGCGCGAAGGCAAGCAGCCAAGCCGGGCCAATGCCATCCGTTATGTAACGGGCGAGGGAGCCAACTCCGACCCCGAAGCACTGCCTTTGACCGAACGCTGCATCATCAGCTTCGGTAACACCGCCGGCCCAGGCATGTTGAGCGTGCTCTACAACAACAATTACCAGTTCATTCAGACCGACGACCACGTGATGATCCTCACGGAGATGATTCACGATGCGCGGATCGTCCCCATATACGACAACGCCGAGGAAGCGCGAACGAATCATCGTCCGGATGAAATGAAGCTGTGGTACGGGGATTCTGTTGGCTGGTATGAAGATGGTGCGTTGTACGTTGAGACCACCAACATCCGTCCCGAGCAAATGGCCCAGGCCAGCGTCAGCATCAGCGAGAACGGCCGCATTACCGAGCGTTTTGAGCGCTGGGATGAGAATCAGATCTTCTACCGCTTCATTGTGGAAGACGACAGCCTCTACACCCAGCCCTGGACTGCGGAACTGGCCTTCTATCCCTCTGACGGTCCGATCTATGAGTATGCCTGCCACGAAGGCAACTACTCCATCGAAAACATCCTTCGCGGCGCCCGCATGAAGGAAGCCGACCAGGCGAAGCAGGGACGTTAAGTCCCGCTTGCGGGCGTTGCCCTCCTGGCAACGGCCCGTTAACTCAACGCCGCGGTGCAGCCGCGGCGTTGAGTTCCATCTGAGAATCTCCACCCCAAGCTGTCTTCCTGACCCGGTGATCGCGCCTACTGCAGTGCTGCAGCGGCGTGCCTGAGTTCCGGCCGTTCCGTATCCCGATCGACGCAGAGTTCCTGCAGATTGTGATAGTAAGCCTGGGCGATATCGTCCTGGCCGGCAGCCTCCGCCGCGCGTGCGGCGCCATAAACCGCGCGGAACCGATTTGGCTCTCGCTCCAGGGAGCGCTGAAACTGAACCAGCGCTTCGTGGGGGCGCTCCAGTTCCATGTACAACTCGCCCAGCAGCACACGGGAAGGCAGCACATGGCCCGGGGTCACCGGGTGCTTGTCGCTGGCATCTTCTTCGTCCGCAGCGACCCGCAGCCGTTTCAGAGCCAGGCCATTGCGGCCATCCGCGTACGCCGTCCAGCCTTCCAAAGCGGCGATTTGAGCATCGGCGTGCTTTGCCCAATAGTCGGCCTTTGCTCGTCGCATTTCCTGCTGCAGTTCTTGCAGGCGCGCAAGGTCTTCCCGGGCCGCGCCAACATCGCCCACGTGCGCTGCACCCAGTCCGCGGGCATAGACCAGGATCGCTTCCGCCTGCGGAAACTTGTCCCAGTCCAGACTGGCGGGCAGCGTCAGGTTCGCTGCTTCCTGCCATTGGCCCCGTTCCAGCGCGAACCGGGCGGGGATTGCGGCGAAGGCGTAGGCCGCCACGAAGTTTTCCACGTTCACTTTCCGAACGGCAGTCAACTCGTCCAGATAACGTCGGGCGGCCTGGTCCTGGGCCTGTTGCAAATGCCCGAACACCATGTAATCCATCGCGTGCAGTGCGTCGTAAGTGGTGGCGCTGAGGGTCTCCCGAGTCAGTTCGGACCTGGCCGCTTCATAGGAGGCCCGGTTTCCTTCCACCATCTGCGGCCAATAGCCCACCCGACTGTAGATATGGGTGGGCATGTGCAGAGCGTGAGGCACGGACGGGGCGATGCGCGCAAAGGTTTCCGCGGCCGGCAGACCGCGTTCGGCCAGTTCCGCATAGTCATAACTGTGAATCAGGTAATGGGTTATCCCCGGGTGCTGGGGGTATTGTTCAAACAGAGGCTCAAGAATCTCTGCGGCCTGCAGTTGTCGGGTGTATTTCTTATCGCTTGCGTCAGCGGTGGCGTTCAGAAGGAGCGCGTGAAAAATCCGGGCCTCAACATCATCGGGATAGCGCTCCGCCAACCGGCCCAGGGCGGACTCGAAGGCCAGCGCCCGTTGCCGGTGCTCGATGTCCTGTCCACGGAAGAACTCCTGAAGTGCCGCAATGTAGGCTTGCTCCCGCTGGGTCGGCGCACCTGCCTGACTTGCCTGGGCAATAGCTGAACCGGCCGCTTCCATGGCCTTGGGAGTTGGCGGCCAACCGAAGGGGTTCCCCAGTGTGCTGATTGCACTGCCCCACAGGGCCATGGTGCAGTCGGGGTCCAACTCCCGAACCTGTGCGAAAGATTCCTTGGCGGGATCGAACCAGAAGGAGTGGTACAGGGCCATGCCGCGGTTGAACTCCGTCTGGGCCGACGCGCTGCAGGACACAGGGAAATCCACCTCTCCAAGTGCCTCCGTCCGGTCCGCACCTGCATCGCGATCGGTTTGGGCAGCACCGCTGGAAATAACCAGGGCGAGGATCCAGCCGGACCAAAATACCTTGTTCATGTGGCTCCTCCCCGCACGGCACGGGTGGCCATGCGTTCATATCAGGTACATCGATCCATAACGGTGCATAAATCCTTCCATTTCGGGGTAAAGGGGGCGGGCTCCAGGTTGGAGGGGCGGAAGGTCAACTAAATGCCGCCGGCGGTGTCCATTGGAAACGGATCTCTGGAGTCATTTCATGCGCTTACAAACGAGAATGCCCACTGTCGCACTCCTGGTGGCCGCGGCAATCCTGCTCCAGGCCTGCGCCGGCTTCAGTCCCGCTCTGCAAAAGCCAAACGTCACCATCAACTCTCTGAAGATGGTGGAGTCGGCGGGCCTGGATCAACGCTTTCAGATTGGCCTGCTGCTCACCAACCCGAACAGTGCCGCCTTGCCGGTCACCGGCATGAGCTACACCCTGACCCTCAACGGCTTCGACCTGGTCACCGGCGTAAGCAGTGAGGTGCCGGTTCTGGAGCCCTATTCGGAAACTGCCGTCACTCTGGAAGGGAGTGCGGATCTGATGGCGGTGGCTCGCCTGATCAATTCCCTTGCGCGCAAGCCCGAGGAAAAACTCCGCTACGAATTGAACGCCCGTATCGATCTCCAGGGCTGGCGGCCGACCCTGAACATCAGCGAGGACGGGCTGATTGAAATGCAGTCTCTGCCTCGCTGAGGGAGGCTCCGGATGGCTCCTCGGGAAGAATGCTGAGCAAGGCGCGCAAGGTTTCGGAGCTGAACTCCCGACGGTAGAGAATCGGCACCATGAGGGTGGAAAGGGCCATGAACACCCAGGCGTTGATGAACCAGCCCAGTATGGCCAGGCTGAAATAATAGGTCCGCAGGCCGTTGTTGAAATTACCTCCCGCCTTGGATGCCATTTTAGCGATACTCTCCATCGACCGGGAACCCGCCGATCTGTCGTAGTCCTCCAGCTTCGCGCCGCCCAACATCACCGCAACGAAGCCATACTGACGCAGTGCCCAGGTAAACTTGAAGAACGCGTAAACAAAGAGAAACACGAGCAACAGAATCTTCAACTCCCATTCGCCCCGGTGAGCCGGGTCCGAGAAGGGCACGTCGTTGAGCAGAACGGTCACAGTGTCCGACGACCCGAGCACCGTCATCAAACCCGCAAGGACCAGCAGGGTGCTGGACGCAAAAAAGCTGACGTTCCGCTCCAGGTTGGCAATGATGTTGGTGTCCGCTATGCGATTGTCCCGGGACAGGGCCGAACGAATCCATTGTTGGCGGTGCCGGTGCATCGCGTAGGACAGGGTCGGGTGAGTGCGGCTTTTCACCTCAGTGTAGAGAAAGTATCCGCGGTAGCACAGCAGAAACCAGGCAAGGGCGATCAGGTTGGCGGTATTGAGCTGAAAGAAACTGCGAATATCGGCGAAGTCCATGAACGATGACGGCTCTTGCGTGGCGTTTTGGGCAGGGTGCCATCTCATTCTAACCCGGATAATCTTACAAACGACAGACACCGAGCAGACTGAATTGATAACGTGATCAACGTCGCTCAAAGTTCAACGGAGGCTGCACCTGAAGATTGTATGCGGACATTCGCATTCGACGAGCGGCGCTCCGGGCCAGCGACGGCCACCACCGTCCCAGCAGAAACATGGCCCTGCGGCTGGAGTGGGCAGCCAGCAATGCGGAAAACAGGCGGGCGTTGCGGACCGGCCCCCGAAAGTGCCGGTGGGCTTCCCGCTGGTAAGCGGATGCCCCGCCGTCGGAGCAGTGGACCTTTGCGGCGAGGAACGCGGAGTGCAAAGCCATGGCAATGCCGTCACCCGCAAAGGAGGGAATGACAGCCGCCTGATCACCGATCCGAAACAGTCCGTCCGGCGCGGGCCCCTGCGCCTGATACCCGTAAGGAACCCCGGCCACCGCGAGCGGGCGCGGCCAGAGGGATTCAGCATCCATCAGCCGGGCGCGCAGGCGCGGACAATTCCCCCGAAGATGTTCCAGAAGCACAGGCCATTTCAGCGTGCAGGATTGGTACAGTCTTTTGCTCACAAGAACGCAGAAGTTGGCAACCTCATCTTCAACCAGTTCCAGCCCGCCGTAGCCTTGCGCAAATACGTAGAGCTCCACCGCGCCGCGCAACTTCATCGTTTGTTGTCGGGACAGGCGCATGTGCATTTTCAGACCAATCAAATCAGTTTCGCGGTCGGGGGCCCGGCGCCAGTTCCGCAGTTCGTGTTTGCCGGTGGCGAGGAAAACCGAACCGGCTCTCAACTCCCCGGCCCCTGTACGCACCCGCCATTCCCCGTTGCGCCGATCCAGATCCCGCGCGGCACAGCCACGGTCGACCTGTGCCCCTGCGTACTCCGCCTGTTCCAGCAGCGCGCCATCGAGCACCTTGCGCGACAGGCTCCAGGCGGGAAAGGGGAGAGGAACTTCCAGCTCATCGCCAGCACTGATCAGATGCAGGCGCTGAATCGGCAGTGCGCCGAGGGCTTGCAGATCAACCCCCAACTCGGCGAGGTAGGCCGCCGCCTCCCAGCTGATGAACTCACCACAAACTTTATGGTGGAGCCCCCGGCTACGCTCCAGCAACCGCACGGGCCGGCCCTGGCGCGCCAACTGTATTGCCGCCGCCGCGCCTCCCGGACCACCCCCAATCACCAAGGACTCCAACACACCACCACTCACCGGGCATCTCCCCCTCTAATCAGGACAGGCATGACAGCGGCCCGGCATGACAGCGGCCCTCTTCTCTAATCAGGACAGGCATGGCAACGCACCGCATGGCAGCGCCCCGGGCAGCGCCCCCTTCAATCAGGACAGGCATAGGTTGAACCGGGCATAGGTTGAACCGCTACTAAACAGGACAGGCATGGGTTGCGGCGACATTTTTTACGCAGGACAGGCAGATTCGAAAGGGAAAATGCCACTGGATGCGGATGTCGCCGTCGATCCCCGCTCGTTGCAGCAACTGTTGCCAATCCTCCCGGGTAAATGATCGGGCCACGGAAACCGCCGCGTCATTTCGAATCAGCCGGTTGCGGCTGAGCAGGGCGGTGGCGGACCTAATGAAATAGTAGGGCAGAGGGTGGCGGTGCAGGTCGTTGATGAACCATCCCTTGCGGGCACGGCCGTGCATCCAGCGCAGAAAGTCCACCACTTGGGGGTCGGACAGGTGGTGGGTGAACAGCGAGGAAATCACCAGATCGACCGGCACATCGGGTTCGAAGTCTAAGACGTTCCCCGTCAGATAGCGGATTTGCGAGTCAGCTTCGCTCAACAGCGCCGAGCGCCTCGACCACGGGTTAAGGTCCACGCCGACCAGGTCGACCTGGGAATGACCTTCCTTTCGGGCCTGGCTCTCGATTTGCCGCAGCATATCGCCCCCACCACTGCCCACATCGAGTACCCGAAGGGGCTGCCCGGTGCGGAGCCAGGGCCGCAGCCAGCGCAGTGTGGGACGGTAGGCAAGGGTCAGGTGGTTGATGGTCTCCAGGCTGCGCAAACAGTGATGAAATTCATCGAAGCTGATCGAAGCGTCATCCATCAATTCTGCTTCGCTGCTCCGCCGATCCAGTTCCGCGAGGCCGCTCATGTTCACGCCGCCTTTGCGAAACGCATGCTCTCCACCGTGAGTCCGGGGCCGAACGCGATTGCGCAACCAGGTCCGGTGGCGTCGTCGTCCATGATTTCCCTTAGCACGAACATGATGGTGGCCGAGGACATATTGCCGTAGTTGCGTAATACGTTGCGGGAGGGGCGCAGTTGCTCCTCTTCAAGATGCGCCCCCTCGCGAACCGCATCCAGCACAGTCCGGCCGCCCGGGTGGATGGCCCAGTGGATGATGTCTGAGGGGGTGCAGCCTTCCAGAATGGCACCCAGTCGCGAGGGAAGGCCTGCGGCGATGGTGGAAGGCACCTTGCCCGACAGGTTCATGTCGAAGCCCATCTCACCGATGCGCCAGGTGATCTGGTCCTCCGTTCCGGGAATCACCGTGGCGCGGAAGCTTTGCAACTCGAGCCCCTCCTTTTGCGCAGACACAATACTGGCCGCACAGCCGTCGGAAAAGATGAGGAAGGACAGTATTTCCTCCAGGCTGCCCGATGGTTTCAAGTGCAGGGTGCACAGCTCCAGATTCAACTGCAGCACCCGCGCACCGGGCTCGGAGCGCACGATGTGGCGCGCAAGCTTCAAACCGTTCAGCGCGGCGTAACACCCCATGAAGCCCACGGTCGTGCGTTCGACCTCGGGGGAGAGCCCGTAGTGCGCGATGATCTGGTGATCGACCCCCGGCGCATAGAATCCGGTGCAGGTGGTAACGATCAGATGGCTGACCCCGGCCAGATCCAGCTGGTCGAGCGCCTGGCGCGCCAGCCCAAATGCGCTGCTTTCGTAAAACGCCATGCGCCGTGCTGTGTCGGGAAAAACCTCCGGCGAATAGAAGCCTTGAGTATCCAGCCTGTCGTCGTCCGGGTGGGGCTCCATGAAAGAGAATCGGTGCTCGATCTGCGCCCGCTCCGCCATGCGCTGAAACAGGCGCCGGCTGCGCGGGTCCGGGAGGAGGCGCGGCGCGTATTGGACAAATTTGCTATGCACGTCGTAGTCGGGCACTGCGGTGGCAATCTGGTTCAGGTAGGCATCCGGCATGTGAGGGTCCTTCTGCTCGCGAGCGGCCGAGGTGGGCCTGTCTCATTCCCCGCAGGATCCATTCCAGGTCCGGAGTTTCCGCGATGGTGGGCGCCAGCTCCTGGCTCAGCCGTACTATCCCGACTCCGTTGGGCCTGTTCCCCCCGGCGCACGCCAGGCATGCCCCTCGAGCGCCAGAACCACCTCGTAACCGCCCAGCAGAAACACCCAGGTGATCACCGCCAGCCAGTGAATCAGAACGGGACACCAGAGGGATCGGGATACCACATAGGCATAGGCGCAGCTCAGTCCGAGGGCGGTGACAATGGTCAGAAAAACCGGGTCGAGAAAGTAGTCCGCCGCGCCCGGGCTGGTGGTGAGTGCGCCCAGAGGATGGGAAGCCACATAAAGGAAGGTGCTCCAGCCGATTGCGCGTGCGGTGGCGCGGCGCCCGTGCTGACCAATGCGACGTGGAATCAGAAGCCCACGGAAAACCAGCTCTTCCAGCACCGCGGGGGAGAAGAACAGACTGATGGCCAGGAACACAGCCCAATCGGACACTACCGGTTCCAGGCGCAACACCCCGCCACCGAAGCCGGCGCCGAGTGCGTACAGGGCGAATAAAGGAATGGGTAGCCAGGTGCGCGGCGGCGCCCGGAACGGCGAGGTGCGCAAGCCTTCCAGGGGGTTGTCGAGAAGGTAATTGAGAAAGCGCGTCAGCATGGGCGCCCTCCCGGCTATTGCCCTGTGCGTGCCCCGCTCGTAATCAGTGAGGGTACCCGGATGCGCCGCCCCAGAATGGCCAGCGCGCTGATACTGGCATAGCCAAGAGCGACGGCCGGCAGAGCGGGGTAAGCCGCAAGGGGAACAAGGCTGAGGTATCCCGCGCCCAGCAGGCACAGAAGCAGGCGAACAACTTCCAGTTTCCAGGCGTAGCTTCGGTTCTCCAGCAAGCTGCCGAATACATAGAGGGAGTACACCATCCAGCCGAACAGCGTGAGCACCAGCGGGCGCGCCAACTCGGCCTGGACTGTCAGCACCCACAGGGAGAGTGCGGTGACGGGCCAGAACTGCGCAAAGGCGTAGAGGCGGGTCCAGCGATCGGCTGGCGGATCGTATTTTGGCGCGTCCGGGGGAAGGGCCTGGGTGGCTTGTTCTCGCAGGTGTTCCGGCAGCCAGCCCGGCGAACGGAACCAGACGCTCAGACGGTCCTTCCAGGAGCGGCATTGGGCGGCGACCCGGGCTGTGTCCACCCAGACGTGGAAGTTGGCCCACACCGGGTTCCAGCTATGCAGGCCCGTGGTAATGCCGTAGGCGCAGGGCAGGTCCGCCCGCTCGGGCTGGTAGGTGCCGAACAACCGATCCCAGAGGATGAAAACGCCGCCGTAGTTTTTGTCCAGATATTCCGGGTTGCGGGCGTGGTGTACCCGGTGGTTGGACGGGGTAATGAAAACCCATTCCAGGGGGCCGAGGGTGCCCACGTGGCGGGTGTGCACCCAGAACTGATAGATCAGATTCAGACTGCCTACGGTGATGATTGCATGTGCGGGAAGCCCCGCCAGGTAGAGTGGAATGTAGAACACAAAGCCGATGTAATCGGTGCCCGTCTGCCGGAGCGCGGTGCTCAGGTTGTATTCCTCGCTTTGGTGATGCGCCACGTGGGAAGCCCACATGATGCGCCATTCGTGGCCGTAACGGTGCTTCCAGTAGTAGCAGAAGTCATAGGCGACGAAGGCGGCGACCCACTGCCAGGCTGCCTCCATGGACCACTGGGGGACGCCGAACCACTGCACCAGCGCGCCGAAGACAACGGCGGCAAAGCCGATTTGAAGGAGGTCCACGATCCGGCTGAGCACGCCCAGGGAAAGGCTGTTGACTGTGTCATTCAGTCGGTAATATTGCCGGCCCCGCAGCGTCCCATAAAGAAACTCCAGCCCCATGGCCAGGATGAAGAATGGAACGGCCAACTGTACCAAGTCCATCGCAGCGCCCCCTTTGACAGCGATCGTCGAAGCTTAAGCCATCTGGGCGGAAGTGGCCACGAGTTGCGCGCGACTTTACGATGACTGTCCGGACGCGGTGCCCGTGGCGTATAAGTCGCTGTTCGGTCAGCGTTTTCGGCTATAAACCTTTGGCGTGGTCTGCGCGGAACGCGCACTCGCCTGAGGGCTGAACCGGACAGCCAATGTGTGATCCGCTGCTATTCCCCCTGGCGCCTGCATTGTTATGATGTGACGAACGACAACAACACTGAGAGAAGACCCATGACTTTGCACCTTGAACTGATTCCTCTGCTGTCCATCCTCGCCGGCATTCTGGTGCTGGTAAAACCAAAACTCCTCAACTACGTGGTGGCCATTTATCTGATTGCCATCGGCGTCATAGAAATCCTGGGCATTCGCATCTGATCCACGCTTTGAGAACGCGCGGCCTGCGGATACTCATCCTGAGTATCCGCAGTTCGTGCCTCTCGGCCCGTCAACTCCCGTTAACTTTTGAAGTCACTCCTCCGCCAGTCGAACCAGCAGATCCGTAACTCCCGGGTCGCAGCCCATCTGAAACAGCAGCGTCGTGGCCTGTCCGCGATGATGGGTCTGATGATTGAAAAAATGCATCATCAGGCTGTCTAACCGGCGCCGCGCGGGTATGCCCTTCATGTTGCTGTAGCTCAGAATCGTATCCAGATCCTCTTCTCGTAGCGCTGCAACCCATTGCAGAATCAGCTCATCCAACATATTGCGTCGTTCGGTGAGGCCAGCCAGTTCGGAAAACAGAATTTGATCCAGTTCCCGAGGCGTTTCGTACTCCCGGACCGGCTTCAGAACATCGGCGCAGGCGGGGTGCTCCACAAAACGCTGCAACCATACGGTGTCCGCAACCACCAGATGATTCAGCGTTCCGAGCAGGGAGCCGAAAAAAGCGCCGCGATCTTCCGCCAGTTTCCCCGCCGGCAGCGACCCGGCACACTCATAGATTCTGCCATTCATCCATTGGTTGTAATCGGCCAGCATTTGGAAGTGTCGCTTCCTGCCCATCGTCATATCTCCCTTGTTATCACATGGATTTTGTCGATCAGTAGCGACAAATCACCTGTTGCCATGGGCACAGTATCACTCCCAGGTGTTCAGGCCCTTCTCGAAATTGTCGCTCTGCGGCCGGACGACACAGAAGCGCTGGCCCGTGGGTGCCTCCATCACGACCCAGGTGGCGACCGCTTCCACTTTCCGGGCGCCGAGCTTCTCCAGTCGCTTTACCTCCGCCTCGATGTCGTCCGCCTGAATGTCCAGGTGTACACGGCTGGGATGCTCCACCCGCTGCACCTCGACGCTGAGGCGATCCCCCGGGTCTTCAAGTTGGATGTATTTTTCGCTCTTGTCGTCGGTGATGGGCATGCCGAGAGCTGCGCTCCAGAACTGCGCGGCGCTCTCCAGGTCGTCCGTATGGCAATCGATAATGAATCCACCGAGTCGGCTTCTGTGCATGGTTCTGTGCTCCTGACAACTGAAGGTGAAGGAATGAAAGGCGAAGGGCGGAACTGCCGGACGTCGACCGCACCGAACGGATACACCTTACAGCCGCGGTCGCCACGGGGCAACGAGCAGCAGTCTGTCGAGCCATTGCCAATGCGACGGACGGCACCCACTCGTACACATTCGGAGACGTTCGCCACATGGACACGGGTGATTTTGTGTTTATCATGTCCGTTCTGGATCGTGTGGATCGGGTCCACCTCGCAAGATCAAAGGATGTGGCCTTGGCCTGATTTCGCGTGCCGACAATCAACATAGTGCGGAAGGATTCAAAATGTTGATGTTTATCAGCCTTCTTGGGGTTGCGCTGTTCCTGCTCGGGTTCTATCTCTGGTATCTGTCCTGGCCGACGGTTGCGGGGCGGGTCGTTCGGATTGAGGAGGGGAGACCCACCCATTCCCCGGCGGGTCGGGAAGGGGACCGGTTGCTCGTGTACACCTATCAGTTCGACGGGCGCGAGTATGTGTCGCGTCGCCAAGGCTTGTTCGTCAAAGCGGCCATGGGGCCGAACAAGTCGCCGGGAGATACCGTCCTTGTCAGCGTGTGCAGCCTTGGCAGCTATCTGAGTTGCCCGCGGCGGCCCCTCTTCGAGGGCGGCATCCTCCTGAGTGTGCTGTTCCTGTTCGGTGCGATTTCCGGATTGGGGGTGGTGCTGGAGTGAGGCTGCCACAGGCGCGCACCTCCCCCACTTGCCGGGAGGTGCATGGTGACGGGCGCATCCGCTATTCGGTGGACTGTGTCGCCAGAGGGTGTACGGTTTCCAGAAGTGTCACCAGCAGCTTTCCCGGCTCCTCCCAGGGAACCATATGGGAGGAGCGCTCGAACCAGACGGCGCGTTTGTAGGGCGCATCCAGATTCTTCATCCAAGCGGCGGTGGGCTCCGAGGGAGTGGTGTAGTCGTGCCGGCCCATCAGCATCACCACTGGGATAGGAAATTCGTCAACCGCACTGAAATCCACTTCCAGAAATTCGGGAAGGATTCGCCCCAGGGTAAAAACATTTCCAGCATTGATTGAGCAGCGATCCTTGTCGCTGTACTCGGGCGAAAGGCGTGGCGCTTTGTAGTAATAGTTCGACTCATTCCTGAAGGCGCTTAACCCGCCATAGTACTGGGCCCACTTGCGCGCAAGCACGATCCGCTCGCGGGTAATCGGCTCGTCGCCGGGGTAGGGAGCAATGGACGCGAGTTCCCGCACCGCGGGCTCGTTATCGTTCGCCCTGGCCTGGGACAGGCCGTATTCAAAGCTGATGCGTTCATTTTCCCGGGTGTTGATCACCTGACCGATGCCTACGTAGGCGTGGAAAAGATCGGGGCGCTTCAGCGCCGCGTGCATTCCCACGATCGTTCCCCAGCTATGGCCCATCAACAGGACCTTGTCCTGTTTGTAGCGCTCTCTGATGTGCTCGGCGACTTCGATGGCGTCGTCCACAAAGCGGGAGATTCGAATCGTATCGCTGATCCTGGCCGGGTCCGTCTCCCCGAAGGTCTTGCCCGCCCCTCTCTGGTCCCAGTTAACAATGGTGAAGTACTCCTCCAACGGACGCTGGAACTGCCACATACTGGGAGTCACCGGTGCGGCAGGGCCTCCATGAACAAACAATATCATGGGGTTCGATTTGTCCTGCCCGCGAACGTTGAGCCACTGATCGATACCGCCCACTCTGGTCTTGTAAGAATCCTGGATTCCGCTCGGAGCGACAATCCGGTTCAGGTCGCGAACCACCTCCCGGGCTTCGTTGAAGCGGCTCGTGTCGGGGCAGGTCTGCGCGAAGGCAGGGGAGCTGAAGAGCAGGGAACTGGCAATACAAATGGCGAGGGCTTTCATGGCTTCCTTCCTGTTTTCTTTTTGTTCAGGGCGTCCGTTAAGGGCCCCGTTTCAGCATTTCCAAGTGGGGTATGCCGTCCTCATCGTAAGGTTCGGAAACCCGCAGGAAACCGAAGTCGGCATAAAAGTGTTCCAGATAGGCCTGGGCGGAGATGCGCACCGCCATTCCGGGGTACAACTTATCGACCTGTTCCAGGCCTCTGCGCATAAGCTCCCGGCCCAGGCCGCGCCCGCGCGCTTCACGTGAAGTCAGCACCCGGCCGAGGGAGGGCTCAGCATACTTGATGCCCGGCTTCACCACGCGCATGTACGCCAACAACACACCGTCGTCCCAGGCGATCAGATGCATCGCGTCCGGATCCACTCCGTCCACATCCAGGTAGGGGCAATTCTGTTCCACCACAAACACCGCCTCCCGAGCGGCGATGATCCGGTACAACTCGCCCGCACTCAGAGCGTCGAACGCGCTCCACTGCCATTTAATCACACCGTCCCCGGAAACTTACAAACGTTCTTGCAGTTGATTTTTGAACTGGTCCACGCGACGTCGATTGACTCCAAAGTCACTATGGCCCACCCGTGACGCGGAACGAATATGAAGTAAATCGTCCTCGGGGACCAGGCGCACTTCAAAATCGTCTACAAAACGAAACACGCGGGAGCGGAAGGTAAAGGCGAGATAATTTTCCTGTTCGGCCTCCAGCCGCCCGCCCATATCCTTCGCCACCTCCTTTACCAGGCGAATGGTATTGGCATCCACGGCGGTGCTCACAGGCGTTGTGTAGTGTTCTTCGTCTCCCGGGTACTCGCTGCAGATGCAGTTCGGGCTCGATGGGCACGCCTGCAACATGCCGTCGGACAGTCCGGGCGGTGGCCGCCCGGAGCCGGTAGCGCAGCCCACAAAGGCCGGAACAAGGGCGAGGAGCAGTGGCAGTTTCTTCATGGTCGGTCCTTTTGCCAAGGCGTTGAGCAGCGGCCGTTCAGATTAACAGGGCCATCATCAGGTCGTCCACGTAATGGGACTCGTGACTGCGCTTGTAGTAGTTGCGTAGCCTGCCTTCGACGGAAAAACCAAGGCGCTCGTAAAAGCGTATCGCCCGGGCGTTATCGCTTTCCACCGTGAGCTGAATCCGACTTATGCCGCTGGCCTTGAGGTCACGAATCTCGGCCTCCACCATTTTCTTCGCCAGCCCGGACCCCTGGAAGGCCGGCGCGACCGCCAGCGTCCCCAGCATCGCCACATGCCGGGTGCGCCCGGCCCGCCGCATCGAGCGGTAGAACCCGGCGACCTCGCCGTCCACTTCATAGACATAGAAGGTCCCATCCGCAATCAGGTCACGGTAGATCGGCCCGAAGGCCTCCTGGTCCATGGGATCATAGCCGAGGTAGGGCACCACGGACTCGTGCATGTAGATGGAAAAGACGGCCGGCTGGTCGGAAATCTCGGCAAGGCGTTTCATCTTCGGGCTCCAGGTTCGACCATAACGAAGCCGATTATACGGAGCTGAAGCGATACCGGGGAGAGGGGCGTAGACAGGAAGGTGGTTGCTGGAGTACAGGCCCGGGGAGACCCCCGGGCCTGACGAGAGGCTGTTGGTTGGAAGCTTATTCTTTCTCGGCTTCCATGCGCGCGCCGGATAAGATCCCGGGCAGGGAGTAGTTACCTTCGTGGCAGGCGTACTCGAAAATTTCGCCGTCCAGCGGAGAGAACTCATATTCGCCGCCCCATGCATCTTTCCATACAGTCGGATCTTCGACGCTGAACTCATAGTGCAGGCGATCTTCGGCAACGCGGGTAAAGCGTTCGGTCACCTTCAGATTCTCCCATGCGCCAAAGAAATGCTGCTCGGGCGGCAGGTTGATGGTCTCAACCACCAGCGTGTCGCCTTCCCACCAGCCGATGGAATCACCGAACCAGGGGCGGACGTCATCCGTACGGTGCTCGTCATCCAGCCGGATAATGCGCGCGTCGTGGTTCATTTCCACCAGAATCATCACGTGCTCCGGCGCCTGCACAATGTGGTAGTTATTGTTGTAGAAGCCGTTGGCAAACATGGGCGGTCCGCCGTTGCGTCCGAAGCCGATGATGCAGCGCTCGCCCAGAGAGCGGGTCTCATAATGGGCTTCCCCAGCCGGTGCCCGGTGACGGGCGGGCGGTGGCGGTGCATTCTTCTTGCGTGCGGGCGCCTGGCCATTGGGGGTGGTCAGGATGGAAGTGCGTGGCTCGCCACCGACCCGCATAACCATATTGCCCGGGTCGAGCCAGAAGGTGTTGTACCCACCTACATCACCGCCGGCCGCTTCGAATTCTGGACGCGTCACACTGGTCTTGTGGCGGTACTCGGCAGGTGCATCGGGATCGGTCGGCCGGTTGTTCTCTTCGAACAAGGTCTCCGCACGACCTTCAATCACCGCAACCTCTTCTTCGGTGTAGACCAGCCGGTCAGATACCTCTTTCGGACGCATCAGCGGAGTCAGTGAAGCGTTGCTCCAGAAACCACTGAGATCCGGCTGGCCCAGAGAATTGCGCGGGGCCTCGTAGTCGGATGACTTGGCGTTTGCGCCCATGCTCAGGGTGGCGAGCAGCGCAGCCGCGCAAATGGTTGAACTGGAAAGTAGAGAACGTCGCATTTCGTATTACTCCGGCAATAAGCGCGTCAGATCGCGCCCGTACGATTATTGGTTATAAACAGATGATAAGGCGAATATTTTTGTGGTGCTTTTTACAGCAGCTTTGGCTGCGAATATTTGTAAGTTCTTTTGTAAGTCGCGGGTCGCCTTCCGGGTTTGTGAGCATATCAGCGGACCCGACCCTTGGGAACTGTTCATGACCCGATTAAGTTATAGATAGGTTAACCGACAATTTACAAATCTTGACGCATGCAGGGTAAGTGGGGTGGTGGTGCCTGTCCTGCGAACTGACTGCTGTGCCTGTCCTTATTGCGGCTGTCCTGATTGCGCTCGCTACTGGTTACTGTGCCTGGTTACTGTGCCTGTCCTGTTTACTTCGTCGCTACTGGTTACTGTACTGGTTACTGTGCCTGTTCTGTTTACTTCGGAATGAGGTCCATCCAAAGCATAGGTCTGTACCTGGCGCGCGGGCGGCGCTTCGAGGTTTGCTCCTGTGACCGTACGCGGCATGGATGCCGCGTCCGAGCCTACAGGGATGTATCCACGGCGTGTCACAGGAGCGAACCTCGAAGTGCTGCCGTGGCACTTACCTCCGGCCCATTTCGGATGCCCATTTCGGATGCCTGTCCAATTAGGAAGACCGTCCAATTAGGAAGAACTTCCAATTAGGAAGACTTTCCAAAAAGGGCACTAATCGGGCGATTAAAACAGAACGTGCAATCAGAACGCGGCTGTTTGCCGGTTGGTCAACCCAGAAGAAACTGCAGCTTTTCGCTCACCATCGCGGGTGCGACTTCCAGAATCTCCGCGCTGACCACACTTTCAGCAACAAAGGGATCGTCATTCACCCGGTTCTTGAGCTCCGGCAAGGTGATATTGTGGGCCAGTACGGCACCCCCTTGTTTCGGCAGAAGACTCCCCGCGACCAGGAACACCCCATCGTCAATGCCGCGTTTGATCCAGGCCTTGTGACTCTCCACATACTGTCCGGCCTGCTCCCTGTTGGTCGAAAATCTGAAAAGAACAATAAACATCACTCCTCCTTTCTGAGTTATTGATAACGCATTTACGTGGCCTGCTGCTTACAGGTTTCCAGCCAGTTACACAGACCCTTCACTTCCTGATTGATAAACGTTCGGTCATGGAAGGCGGTCGCCAGTGTGGCAACCCCCTGGCTCCAGGCGAGAACATGCATGGCCAAAGCATCCGCATCCTTCTTGCGGCCAAGCTCCACGAATTGCTCGCGCAACCAGGTGCGGAAAAGAGTGAAAATTCTGCTGGCATCGCTCTGGGCAGGATGGCCCAGCTTGGCCAGCTCGGAGCAGAGGGTGCCCACCGGGCAGCCGTAAAGCATGATGTTGCTCTGATTGGCGATGACAATACGGATGTAGCAACGAATTCGCTCTTCCGGACTGTCCCCTTGCGCCGCCCAGTCGTCCAGCATGGCCTGAGTGTTGGCCAGGCGCAGCTCGATCACGGCATCGAGAATCTCGTCCTTGGTGCGGAAGTGGTAATAGAAGTTGCCGCGTGAAATGTTCACCTGCGCGGCAATATCCGCGAAGGACGTATGTTCGAAACCCTTCTGGTAAAACAGTTGATCTGCAGCCTGAACGATCTGGTTCCGGGTTGAAGCTGCCTTCATAACGCTCGTCCGAACTGTCACATGGGTTTGGGTAGGACGCACGTCCTAGGTTCGCGATACAGTAGGGCGGTCGTCCTAATCTGTCAAGGTTGAGCTCAACGGCTCGCTCATCCCGCGCCGGGTGCTTGATATGAAGGGGGCGCGGACAGGCGCCATAGCAAAAAAGTCCAGCCGGGCGTTTTCACCAGGCTGCCAATGTGAAGGAGCGGGTTTGGTGAGAGGGCTCCCGGACGTTGCCGCAATGTCACGGCACCGTTTATGCTGCGCCGGCGTCCGCGGCCTCGAGTGATTCAGCGGACTCTCTCTCGGGCAATCAACGAATGCAGGTGGCAATCCATGTGGTTTCAGAAAGAAGTCAGGCTCAGCGCAAAACCGCGGGGCTTTCACCTGATCAGCTCGGAGGTTCTTCGGCAGTTGCCGGAGCTTCGCGCGGTCAGCGTGGGTATGATGAATGTCTTCATCAAACACACATCCGCGTCACTGACCATCAACGAGAATGCCGACCCGACTGTACGGCAGGATTTCGAGAGCTATTTCAATCGCGCTGTCCCGGAAGGCGAGCCCTACTACCTGCATACCCTGGAAGGGAGCGACGACATGCCGGCCCACCTGAAGGCCAGCATTCTGGGGACAAGCGTGAACATCCCCATCACCAACGGCGAGTTGAATCTGGGGACGTGGCAGGGAATTTACCTGTGCGAGCACCGCAATCACGGCGGTGCCCGGTCGTTGGTGGTAACAGTGCAGGGCGAGGGGGAGCCGACCTGACAGCGGCTAGCCGCGCTGCTGTTCGATCCAGCGCTCCACACGATCTTCCAGAATCGGCAGGGGCAGGGCGCCGCCGCCCAGCACTGTATCGTGGAAGCCACGGATGTCGAACTGCTCACCCAGGCGTTCGCGGGCCATCGCCCGCAGTTCGAGAATCTTGAGCATGCCAATCTTGTAGGACGTCGCCTGGCCCGGCCAGCTCAGATAGCGCTGGATTTCCGACCGAACCGCGGCCTCAGGCTGCGGCGAGTTGTCCAGGAAGTACTGAACCGCCTGCTCTTCGCTCCACTGTTTGGCGTGCATGCCGGTATCCACAACCAGCCGGATGGCGCGCCACATCTCGGTGGAAAGGCGGCCGAAATCTGAATAGGGGTCCTGGAAAAATCCCATCTCCTTGCCCAGCAATTCCGAGTAAAGGGCCCAGCCCTCCACGTAGGCCGTGTAGTAGTACTGGGTACGAAAGCGGGGAATGTTTTCCAACTCCTGCCCGATGGAGATCTGCATGTGATGGCCCGGATTGCCCTCGTGGTAGGCGATCACCTCCAGCTGGTACTTGGGCATCGCCGACATGTCGGACAGGTGGGCGTAGAACACCCCGGCGCGGCTGCCGTCCGGAGTCCCGGCCATGTAGTGCTGGGCGCCCCCGTCCTGCTCCCGGAAGGGTTCTACCCGTTTTACCAGCAAGTCCGCCTTGGGCAGAATGCCGAAATACTCGGGCAGCCGCTCGCCCATGTCGCGCAGATAACGGGTCGCCAGATCCAGGTAGGCATGTCGGCCCTCCTCCGTGTCGGGGAAGTAGAACTGCGGATCCTCGCGCAGGAACACGAAGAACTCCTGCAGTGTGCCGTCAAAGTTCACCTGCTCCTTGATGGCTTCCATTTCGGCGCGGATGCGCGCGACTTCCTTCAACCCAATCTCATGGATCTCGTCCGCACTCAGGTCAAGGGTGGTCATCTGGCGCAACTGGTTGGTGTAGTAGGCCTCGCCTTCCGGAAGAGCCCAGACCCCCAGCGCCGGTTCGGGGGCGTTCTCGCTGTCGCGAACCAGCCAGGCCAGGGTTCGGTCGTAAGCGGGCTGCATTTTGGTCAGCAGCGCGTCGCGGACCTGGTCGAGCAGTTCAGCGGCGTGGTCCGGGGAAACTGCGCCACTTTCTTCCAGAGATTCGACTTTGCTCGTCGCGTCCGCCCACAAAGGCGAGTCGCCTTCCCCGGAAAAGGGCTCGCCATCGAGAACCCGTTCGATCTCTGCCGCCGCAAAGTCATAGTCAAAGCGCGGCTGGCGTATGCCTTCTGCCGCGGCGGCCTGCGCGCGCGCCAGGTAGGTTTCCAGTACCGGGCCCACCTCCCGCAGACGCGCGATATAGGCTTCCATGTCTTCGACCGTCTCCACCTTGTGGAAATTGATCAGAAAATTCGGCAAGGAAGCGTGCGGCCCCCCGCGACCCAGCAGATATTCGTGGCGACGGAACGGCAGCGCCTCCTCCTGCCGCTCCAGAAGGTATTCCCAGATGTCGTAGGAGGTTTTCGCCTCCGGGGTCAGCATCTCGTAGTCAAACATCGAGCGCATCTCCGCGACGCTGTTCCGGCGCCACTCCAGGTGGCGATCCATCGCAGCTTCGGACACATCATCAAGTTTGTCGTAATCCTTCTTTTCGCCCAGGCGCGTACGAAACTGCGGGCTGAAGTCCAGATCCTCCTCGAATTGCTCATTCAGCCAGGCGTTGAGGCGTTCGCTTTCCTGAGTCGCTGCGGATTGTGTGTCCGCTGGCCGGCTGCCCGAACTGCAGGCAACCAGAAATAGCAGCATCAGTGTCGTGGTTGTGGTGGCAAGAGTATTGGCAAGGGTTCGCATGATGAGTCCTGCGTCGATCGAATTGGGGGACGCCGCGGCTGCGGCTGGGCCGGATGGATTGTATCGGGCCCGAGCTGGCGGAGCCACCTCAGTGGTACGATCAGCAGTGGACAAAGGTGAATCACCGGTCAACGCCTCATCTCCCAGTGGCCCGCAAGACGCCGGCGGCGTGCAAAATGCACGTGAAAAATGTCAAACCCAGCCCCAACACAAGGAGAACCATGCTTCAATATTTGCGCATATTCAGCTTCTTCCTGCTGACCTTTGGCATCGTCGGTGCCGGGGTCATTGCCTTCGGAATCGATCCGGGCATCGGTACCAGCCGGGGTGCCATGGGCATCATGGTGTTGCAGACGCTGATTGCGGCACTGATCCTGTGGGGATTTCGTCTGCACAGAGACCAGAAGCTGGGCTCCAAAGGATTGATGTACGGGGGCTGGGGCTTGATCGCCCTGTACGCGGTGGTGGGGCAGATCTGGATGAATATGGATCCCGAATAGCGAAGCCACGTGGCATTGTGTCTGCCGGCCGAACGTCCCTGTTCGACCCTGCAGAAACTCACGCGGCGAGGCGGGAGCGCAGTTCGTCCAGGGTAACGTGGCCCCTGAAGTACCCGCCGCCTGTGGGCTCTCTACCGTCTTCGATTTCGGCGGCGAAGACGGCCGCCGGATCTTCGGCAAGTTTACGGAGATGGCGGGCGAGGTGAGGATACTCTTTGTCCAGGTCGAACAGAGCGTGGTAATGCACCCAGCGGCCGACACCGGCCAGGTAGGCATCCGCGATGCTGCGCTTGGGTCCCAGCAACCACTGGCGGTCCGCCAGCAAGCCGTTCAGAAACGCACACTGTTTGGCGACGTCGTCACGACCGAGAGAGCGCAGAAGGCTTTCTTGCTCCCCACTTAGTCCGTTGGCTTCATAGAGTGTCCACAACGGTCCAAAAGCTGAGAAGAAGTCCGTGTTCAGATAGGCAAGCATTTCGGTTAGCTGATCGTCCTCCACGCTCCCGGCTGGGCGTGACAGGCTGGAGCCAGGGCTGCGCGCGACCAGATGGTTCAGAATTGCGATGCTTTCCGTGAGAGTCTCCCCCGAGGCGGTTAGCAACGCCGGGGTCTGGAAGCGGGGATTGACCTTGCCAAAGAGCTGATCCCAGGGTTGTTCCAGCATTCCGACCCGGGAAAGAAGATAGGGCTGTTCCAGCCACTCCAGCGCCACTATGGACCCAAAGGAGCAGCCAGCAGGCACACCATAAAACAGTACAGGTTCCATGTTTCGGTTCCTTTTGTTGCGATTAGAAGGTTGCGATTTCAGGTTTGCCGCCGGCCGACGAGGGAAAGTATATGGTTGTGGACGCAGCTTCTGTAGACTGCTGACCGTGGTTGCATCGTTCACAAACAGAAACGATCCAGGGGCATCAGAGTGCTGAATCTCAACGACCTCCATTTTTTTGTGCATGTCATGGATCACGGGGGATTTGCCGCCGCCGCAAGAAAGCTCCACATCCCCAAGTCGACCCTGAGCAAGCGAGTGGCGGAGCTGGAAAAGAGCGTCGGGGCGCGCCTGATCCACCGCACGTCGCGCAGTTTCGTACCCACCGAAATGGGCCGCAACTTCTACCGACACGCCGTTGCAGCGCTGATCGAAGCCGAAGCGGCAGAGAACCTGGTCAAGGGCCGCCTCGCCGAACCCAGCGGAGCGGTGCGCATCACCTGTTCCGTTCCAACCGCACAGATTTCCCTCGCCGACCTGCTACCGACCATTGCCCGTACCTATCCCAAGATACAGCTGGAGGTTCACGCCACCGATCGCTTCGTTGATATAGTGCAGGAAGGTTTCGATATCGCGGTGCGGGACCATTTCAAGCCGCTGCCGGATTCGGAGCTGGTGCAGCGCCGCATCGGCAGCGGGTCCATCTTCCTGATCGCAGCGCCTTCATACCTCGAAGAGCAGGGCGTGCCGGGACGACCCGAAGACCTGGCCGGACACGAGGGTCTGCTGAGCTCCCAATCCGAAGACAACTGGATACTCCGGGACCAAGCCGGGCGCCAGACTGAGGTTCGGCCGAAGCGACGCTTCACGGCCGACGAATCAACGGTTCTGTTGCGAGCCGCGACCGCAGGGCTCGGCATTGCCCGCCTGCCCCGGAAACTTTGTCAGCGGGAGCTTGAAACGGGCAAGCTGGTACGGGTTCTGCCGGACTGGACTGCAGGCGAGGTGCTATCGACGCTGTTAATTCCGCACCGGAGAGGTTTGCTTCCCTCGGTTCGGGTGGTGTGTGATGCGCTGGCCGAAGCCATCGCCGCTCAGGGCACTGCTTCTCGGGGCACTGCTTCTCAGGGCACTGCTCCTCAGGGCACGGCTTCTCAGGACATCGCCTCTCAGGACATCGCCAGGGAGACAACAGAGAGATAACTCATGTACGTATTTTCAGCCAATGCCACAGCCAGAGGAACACAAAGCGGCGTACCGGAAGGGCGGCGCATGCATTTCATGGTTTACATCAATTTTCAGGATGCGTTCGGCGCCGAGCAGCTCTGCAAACTCTACCTGTTACGAGCCGGTTTCAAGGACGTCGACATCGAAAAACGCCAGTTCATGGCCCCCGCGACGCTTCGGGACGAGAACCTGCTGCAGGCCGATCAGGCGCTCAGGCAGGCGCTGGATTCGGGGTACATGGTGAGAATGTTCGAGGACGACGACGGACTGCATTGAAACGAATGTCCGCACATCCACCGGGGCTCCATGTTCCAGTCTATATGGCGGGGCAAGCAGCTTGAGGAAATCTGTTCCGCTTGTACAATGCCCGCTCTCCGCTTGGGGCGGCCGCGCCGGCCGGTTCCTGCTTCTGACCACAGCCACTCGGGAATTCCATGACACCAACATCGCTGCTGAATCAACTGCTGGACGTCCAGGATCTGGGCGACAACCAGTTCCTGGGCAAACCCCTGGCGGGTGAAACGGGGCGTTTGTTCGGCGGCCAGGTGCTGGGGCAGGCATTGATGGCCGCGGCCAAGACGGTGGATGCCACCAAGCTTGTTCACTCCAGCCACAACTATTTCGTGCGCCCCGGCGACGCAGAGCTACCGGTTCGGTATCAGGTGCATCTCGATCTGGACGGGCGCAGCTTCAGCAATCGCCGGGTGGTCGCTCTGCAAAACGACAAACCCATTCTCAACCTCACCGCCTCCTTTCAGGGGGTGGAGCCCGGACTGGAGCACCAGTTGGACGCCCCCAGTCTGCCGGACCCCGACGAACTGCTCCCGGACGAACTGCTGGCCGACAAACATCACAGTGAGCTGAGTCCCAAGGTGCTGGAGGTGGTAAAAAGGGAGCGCCCGGTGGAGGTGCGGTCCGTGGATGAATCCGCGCACTTCCTCGTGACCCCCAGAAAGCGCGAGCAGGCAATATGGTTTCGTGTTCGCGACCCCCTGGCGGACAGCCAGAGAGTGCACCGGGCAGCACTGGCCTACGCCTCGGACAGTGTTCTGCTGAGTACCTGTACGCGGCCGCACGGTCTGAGCTGGGCGCAAGGTAAGCTGATGTCGGCCAGCATTGATCATGCGCTCTGGATTCACGACAACAATATCCAGGCAAACGACTGGATGGCCTACGTCATGGACACCCCGTGGGCAGGTAATGCCCGGGGCATGAACCGCGGCAGCATCTTCGCAAAGGACGGGCGCCTGTTGGCGAGCGTAGCCCAGGAAGGTCTCATTCGCGCGTTATAGGGTTGGCGAAGCCGAGGCAATCGGCGCGCCCGAAAGGCGGGCGGGCCGTGCCAGCTGGTGCCCCGCTATTTCTTGATTACGCGGTACAGAATCAGCAGCAGAATTGCTCCCCCGGTCGCCAGCAGAAAGCTCCCCAGGTTGAATCCGCTCACCTCCCCCAGGCCCAGCGCAGAGCCAATAAACCCGCCGACGAACGCCCCCGCGACTCCCAGCAGGATCGTGACAATAAAACCGCCGGGATCCTTGCCCGGCATGATAAGTTTCGCGAGCACGCCTACGATCAGGCCCATGACTATCCACGACAGGATTCCCATTGCCAACCTCCATTGTTGTGTGGGTCCGCAGTTAGGACCGCAGCTGAAGGGGCAGGTTTGGCGACCACTGAGGCACAAAGCGCCAGCAAACAAAGTCGGCGCACTTTCCATCCTTCGAACCGACTGGGGGGCTGCGAAGGTCTGGCGCTTGCATACCCTCAACGAGGCACCCGCAACACGTCGCGCGAGGATCGCGTATGGAGCTGTTGGAAAAAACCGTCGATTATCTGAAAGAGAACAAGCTGATCCTGGCCACCGCCGAATCCTGTACGGCGGGTCTGATCGCCTCGGAACTTGCGCGCGTTCCCGGCAGTGGTGGCTGCCTGGACAGCGGACTGGCGGTGTATTCACCGGAATCGAAGAAGCGTTATCTGAACGTGAATCTGGACACCATTGAGCATCACGGCCTTACCAGTGAGCCCGTCGCACTGGAAATGGCCATGGGCGCGCTCAATCGCAACAACGCCGACGTGGCGGTTGCCAACACGGGCCTCGCGGGCCCGGCGCCCGCCGATGACGGCACGGAGGTGGGCACAGTCTGCTTCGCATGGGCGGTCAGGTGCGGCAAGAATTCCTATGCTTACAGCGAGACTGGTCATTTCGACGGCGACCGCAACCAGGTCCGTCTGGCCGCCGCACACTATGCGCTCGAGCGGCTTCCGCATTTCCATCGCAAAGCACTGGACGACCACGGAGCGACCCACGGCGGAGTCTAGGCCAGGCGGTCGGGCACGTCGCCTTTCATGCGCCTCGATTGGCCGTCACAAACCACGACCGCCGACCGGTGAGGTCTCGAAGCGATAGCCAAACCCGGCAATGAGCGGCTTGCCCTTTGCCATGGCGTCCTGCACCGAGGGCAGGGACAGGGAGGCCTGGTGGCTCTCCCGGCTGTCCCAGACCTCCGTAATCCAGATCCCGTCGGCGTCTGTCGGGTCTTCCGCTATGACATAGCTGAGGCAGCCCGGCATGTCTCTTGTGCCCTCCAGAAGTATCGTGACCAGATTGTCCCGTTCGCCGGGCGCTGCGTTAATTTGTCCGATCAAACCGTACATGGTGTTAGCTCCTGTGGTCGAGGCACACCCGGGGACAGCAACCGCCGCTACGCTTGCCCCCGCCAATCTGATGAGTGTGCGGCGAGTGAAAGTTCTGGTCGGGAGTTCAGCCATCTGTGCCTCCATGTTCAGAGCTGCCCCAGCGCAAGGGCGAGCGTTTCTGAGATGCGGGCATTGAGCTTGAGGTGGAGCAAATCGTCGGCCCGGGTGCGGCCCAGGGTCAGGGCCGCCACGGGTTTGCCCCATTCCCGGGCGAACCGGCAAAAGCGAAAGCCCGAGTAGACCATCAGCGACGAGCCCACCACCAGCAGCCCGTCACTGGCCCGCAGTACATCCATGGCGGCCTGAACGCGTTCGCGGGGCACGTGGTCACCAAAGAACACCACATCAGGCTTGAGAATGCCCTCGCAATGGGGACAGTCCGCGATCCGGAAATTGCTGAAGTCCACCTCCAGGTCCGCATCTCCGTCCGGTGCCGTGGTGGCGCGGAAGCGCTGGAAATCGGGATTCATCGCCAGACACCGTTCATGAACTGACTGCCTGTCGCAGCGGTACCCGCAACTCATGCAGATCACTTCATCGGCGCGGCCGTGCAGATCAATAACCCGCTGACTTCCGGCGCGCTGGTGCAGGCGATCCACGTTCTGCGTCACCAGCAGCTGGCTGTGGTCCCGCTGTTCCAGCTCCGTCAGCAGCCGGTGGGCAGAGTTCGGGCGCGACTGCTGCATCACCGGCCAACCCACCAGACTGCGCCCCCAGTAGCGGCGCCGCGTCGCCAGGCTGGACATGAAATCTCCATGCTGGACCGGCTGCTTGCGTTTCCAGGCGCCGTCCTCGTCCCGATAGTCGGGAATGCCGGAGTCGGTACTCACCCCCGCGCCCGTCAGGATCATCAGGCGGGGGTGGTGTCGAATGAACTGTGCCAGGGCCGCAGCCGCTTTGCCGGTGGATGTGCAGTTGGCTCCGGGGCAGGGCGGGGCAGTGCAGGGATTGCTCAGGGTCATGGGTACGGTTATCTCGTGAGAGTTCTTTACTGTAACCGAGTGTCGCTATCCGACAAAGGGCCATGTGCACCGGCTGACGTTGCGACGCAAGCTTGGGCATCCAGGAGGAGTGAGCGCTGTCGATTTATCCGTCCAACCATCGACAAGCTACTTGTCAAAGCCAAAGAGTTTCGCAGAATAGCTGCTCGATTCCGACGGGCTTGATTCAACTTCACAAAGGATGACTTATGACTGGATTAAAAACTCTCGTAGCTGCCACTCTGCTGCTGGCCACGACGGCCCTCGCCCAGCAACCCTCCACTGCGCCGGTGCCGGCGGGCGACTACCAACTGGATCGCGCCCATGCCAGCGTAATCTTCAAGGTGGATCATCTGGGGTTCTCCATGTATACGGCCCGCTTCACCGACTTTGATGCCGAGCTCTACTTTGACCCGAAAGATCTCGAAGCATCGAAGTTGCAGGCGGAAGTGAATGCCCGCTCACTGGAGACCGATTTCCCAACCCCGGAGCAACTGGACTTCAATGCCATGTTGCAGGGCGAGGACTGGCTTGCAGCGGAACAGCATCCGCAAATTCGTTTTGTTTCCAAAGAGGTGGAGACGGTCGGTGAGAACCAGGTGCAGGTGACAGGCGATTTCACCCTGCGCGGCGTCACCCGACCGTTGACTCTGGATGTGCGCTACAACGGCGGTTACGCGGGGCACGAGATGGACCCCAACGCGCGGGTGGGATTTTCGGCCACCGGCACTCTCAAGCGCGCCGACTACGGCATGGACTTCGGCCTGCCGCCGGAAGGCAGCACCATGGGCGTCGGCAACGAGGTGCAGATCATCATTGAAGCCGAGTTCAGTGGTCCACCGTTGAAAGAGTAGCTATTCAGCCGCGATGAATCGGGTGGTACTTGGCAGCGTGGTCGGCAAGGTGTGGAATCTGCCCAACACCGTCATTGGCATTGCCTACGGCCTGCTGGGCTACGGGATCGGCAATATCGGCTTTGCCTTGCGTCTGACGCAATGCCGGCCCACCTGGAGCCTGGGACACAATGCCATCCAGTTCCATGGCAACCCGCTCACCGTGAACCGCTGCGCCATCACTATTGGCAACACCGTGTCCTATGGAGGTCGCCTTCAGCCCGAACACTATGGTGCTTTTGGCGACCCAACAGTAAACGTCGGTCGTCACGAAGAGGCGCATACCCGCCAATCGGAAATTCTGGGAATCCTGTTCTTGCCGGCCTACCTGGCGGCCGGGGGATTTACCGGACCGTTGCGCAACCGTTTCGAAAGGGCAGCGCAGGACTATGGCCGCGGCGGAACCCAGTGGTGGCCCTGGTAAAACTCCCGGGCGAGCCTGGCAGTGTTGAACGACTTTTTACAGCCCGCTAATCCGCCGTGCGCGCCTGCAAGCCCCATAGCCGCGCGTAAATCCCCGCTTTGTGAATCAGGGCGTCGTGGGAGCCGTCTTCCACGATATGGCCTTGCTCCATCACCACGATGCGTTCAAATCGCGCCAGTGTCGACAGGCGGTGGGCGATGGCGATTACTGTGCGGCCGGCAAACAGATTGTCCAGGCTCTGTTGCACCAGCTGTTCGGTTTCCGAATCCAGGGCACTGGTGGCCTCGTCCAGAATGACGATCGGTGCGTCGCGCAGCACGGCGCGGGCAATGGCAATGCGTTGGCGCTGGCCGCCGGACAGCATCACCCCGCGCTCGCCGGCAACGGTCTCATATCCCTGTGGATAGGTCGCAATGAAGTCATGGGCATGGGCCGCACGGGCGGCGGCCTCCACCTCCCCATCGGTGGCCTCCGGCCGCGCAAAACGAATATTGTCCCGCAGGGACATATTGAATATGGCCGGCTCCTGGGGAATCACCGCGAAAGCCTGACGGTAGGCATGCACGTCCAGGTCGGCAACCGATCTCCCGTCCACGGCCAGGCAGCCGCTCTGAGGTTTGTAGAGTGCCAACAGCAGTTTCAGCAGAGTCGACTTGCCCGCCCCCGACGGCCCTACCAGTCCCACCTTCTGGCCCGCGGGGATGAACAGGTTCAGATTTTTCATGACCGGATCGACGGAGGCCTTGTAGGCAAAGGTGAGGTCGGAAAGCGTGATCTCGCCCCGCCGTGGCGTGAAGATCTCGCCGGTCGCAGCATCAGGCGCTTCCACCGCATCCCGGGCGTCGGCCAATACATCCGTCAGACGCTGGAAGCCGGCATAGGCCTCCACCATGGCGTTCAGCTCGTAGGCCAGCCATTCGAAACGCATCCAGGCGCTGACCGTGAACATGAGGACCAGGGTGAACGCTTCCAGGGGCATCGCTCCGGTGGTGGCGAAATAGAGGGCCACGACGAAGATACCCGCGATCCAGAGGCCCGCCAGAAGATTCAGCAGTATCCAGCGCAAGCCCTGGAAGCTGTACAGACGCTGGGCCGTTTGATGGCCCGCCAACTCCACGGTGCGGGCACGGCGCAGAATCGGGCGTTCCAGGGTGAAAATCTTGATGGTCGTCACCGAAGACAGGAAGTCGTAAACGTTGGCGAACAATTCCTCAAACGCTGCGTAGAACCGGTCGAAGCGCCGCCGCAGGGCCGGAAGTGTGAATACGGCGATAACGCAGTAACTCAGGCCAAAAAGCAGGTAGAGCGCATAGAAGAGCGGCGGCACATCCAGCACGGCAATGGCTGCGCCCAGGGACACGAACAAGCCTACCTGGGCGAGAATGGCCCAGAAGAAACTGTCCAGCAGGATCTTGAAGGATTCGCGCCCCTTGTTGATCTTTTGGCCTTTCGCACCGCTGGCCTTGTCCTCGTGCCAGGTTGTGTCCATGGCGATCATCCGGTCCAGTGCGTACATGCCCAGGCTGCGCGTCGCCAGGTCCACCATGATGAGCTGCGGATAGAGCACGGCCACACTGGCGAGAAAAAGGGCGAAGACCACCAGATAGGGCGTGGCGCGAACCATGGCATCGCCGAAGTCCAGCCCGCCCGCGGCGACCAGCCCGATAAAATAGGAAAAGAACAGAGGAATGGCCGCGGCCATAGTATGGCGCATGGCCATGACCAGCGTGACCAGCCAGAAGGTCCGCCGGTAAGGCCCGATTGCAAATCCCATCCAGGACAGAAAACCTCGGCCCCGCGGCGCCCGTGCCGGGTCCAGCGCACGCAAACGTCGCTCGTTGTGCGCCTCGGCCGCTCTCACTCTCATATCCATTGCTTCCTCTCTACTGCTGGCGCCGTACCAGGGCACGGCTTGCTGTTGGGTTACGCTGCGCTAACCCAACCTACGCACGGCTTCGTGGCATGCGTTTTTGTAGGTTGGGTTAGGCCGAAGGCCGTAACCCAACACCGCTGGCGGCGCACCCATCACGGGGCTACGCAACATGCAACTTAATCGCACCCTGATTGTTGGGTTACGCTGCGCTAACCCAACCTACGCACGGCTTCGTGGCATGCGCTTTTGTAGGTTGGGTTAGGCCGAAGGCCGTAACCCAACACCAAGCCCTGTTCCGCACTCCGTCGTCTGCCAGTTTGGTTATTAACGGTAACCCTGATAGACGCTGAAGGTATAGCTTAAACCTACTTAACCCCAATGTCTGTCTGGACAAGTTAGGATAGCGCCGACGGCTTTCACCGGAAGGAGTAAATAACATGATTGATGCCCGCAATTTGATGCTGGCTTTCGGTGCCACTCTGCTGGCTTCCTATGCACTCGCCACGCCCAACACCACCGGCGCCGAAGCCCCCGTAAAAATAGGCGATTTCGCCCTGATCGATCATCAGGGTGAATTCATGAAGGTCAGTCGCCAGCGCTTTAACAAAGCCCTGGTGATCTTTTCCCAGGCCAATAGCTGCAAGGCGGCCGACAAGAGCGTCGCGCAGTTGCGTAAATTGCGCGACAAATGGCAGGGCAAAGACGTGGCCTTCTACATGATGAACTCCGTGGCTGATGAGAACCGCGCTTCGCTCATCGAGACGGCCCAGGCCAAGTCCATCGACTTTCCCATTCTTGATGATTCCTCACAGTTGATTGCCGAAAAGCTCGGCATCACCAAGGCCGGTCAGGTGGTGGTGCTCGACCCCGAGCAGATGACCATCAACTATCGGGGTCCGGTGAGCGGGCAGATCGGCAAAACCCTGCAGAACATTGTGGCCGGTACTCCGGGCGGCATGACCGAAGTCAAAACCCCCAAAGGGTGCGACATCAGCTTCCCGGTGAAGATGGCCCACCAGAAAGCGGTGCCTGATTACGCGACTGACGTGGCTCCAGTGATCGAGAAGAACTGTGCCTACTGCCACCGTGAGGGCGGCATCGGGCCCTTTGCCATGAACAACCACGCAATGGTTCTTGGTTTCGGCCCCATGATCAAAGAGGTGCTCCTGACCAAGCGCATGCCGCCCATGCAGGTGGACCCGCACTTCAATCATTTTACCAACGCCAACTACATGTCCGACGACGAGTTGCAGACCCTGGTGCACTGGATCGATGCGGGCGCCCCGCGCGGCGACAGCCCGGAAGATCCGCTGACCAAAATCGCGCACGCGGACCTGCGCGCATGGCAGATGGGTGAGCCGGATCTGGTCCTGAAGTTGCCGAAACATGACATACCGGCCACCGGGGTACTGGACTACATCAACACCACTGTTGCGTTCGGTCTCGAAGAGGACAAGTGGATCAAGGCCGTGCAGTTCATTCCCGGCGATCCCGCGGTACTCCACCACCTGCTGACCTATGTGGTCCCACCCACCGAGGAATTCGTACCGGGTCAGGAAGTGCAGGGCGAGATCGGCGAAGCCCCGCCGCCCCGTCGACGGGGTGACGGTCCCGCGGCCGGCCTCAACTCCCGCAAGTTCCTTGAAGGCTATGCCCCCGGCAAAGTGGACGCTATGACCTTCCCGGAGAACACCGGGGTGTTTGTGCCCAAGGGTCATCACCTGGCCATGCAGTTCCACTACACCACCAACGGCAAGGCCACCACCGACGAAACCCTGCTGGGTGTTTACTTCTACGACGAGGACGAGCTTCCCGAGCACGAGTACCTGAACACGGCGGTTGCCACCCAGTTCACAATCCCGCCGCACGCTCTCGAGCACAAGACCGAGGCCAGCCACCTGTTCGAGGAAGAGATCGTCCTCTACGGTCTGCGCCCGCACATGCACTTCCGTGGCAAGGACATGAAGTTTACTGCGGAACTGCCCAACGGCAGCACCAAGGTGTTGATGAACGTGCCCGACTACAGCTACAACTGGCAGCCCACGTTCGCGCTGAAAGAACCGATCAGGCTTCCGGCCGGCACCAAGGTCCGCGTGTCCGGAGCCTTCGACAACTCGAAGTACAACCCGGCGAACCCGGACCCCAGCAAGGAGCTTACTTTCGGTCTGCAGACCTGGGACGAAATGTTCATCGGATACTTCTCCTACTACATCGCTGACGACCAGAAAAAAGAAGTGGCGAGCAAGTAGCAGATGGGGATTCGAAAAAAGGCGCCTTTCGGGGCGCCTTTTTTTTGTGAGCGATTTCTGGCAGCGGGTTGAAAAAGGCCGTCCTGGGTTTGTTCAATGCGGCGCATGTCCGCAAACCCTCTACCACGAACCAAGAACTTACGTGCTCGATTCGCGAGCCGAACGTCCCTGTTCGGCCTGGCAACTGCCCTGATCGGGTCGATTATTGCATTGGGGAGGGAAGTTAAGGGAAGCGCTCCTCGCAAACAGCATTGAGGTAAATCCTGTGCCAGTCACGGAAGATCAAGCACATCAGATAATGGTCCACCCTGTTCATTCAGTCCTGCTCGCAGGGAGTGTGCCCCTGTTCCTGGGAGCACTATTAAGCGACATCGCCTACTTTTCGACGTACCAGATCCAATGGAGTAGTTTCGCTTCCTGGCTTACTGCTGGTGGTCTTGTGTTCGCGGGATTCGCAATACTGTGGGCCGTCGTCGATCTGATCCGTGGCCGCGGAATGCATGTCCTGATCTATACGCTTCTGCTACTGGCCACCTGGCTTTTTGGTTTCATCAACGCCCTGGTTCACGCGCGCGATGCCTGGGGGAGCATGCCAGATGGTCTCATTCTTTCCGCTGCCGTGCTTTTGCTCGCATGCGCAGCGACATGGGCAGGCTTTTCCGTCCGGCGGGTGGGAGGTGCGCGATGAAGTCGTGGAGAGGTTTGACTATATCACTGCTGATGGCGTTGCTGATTGGCTGCGACGGCGCTGATCCCGACCAGAGGCTCGTAGGGCCGGACCCGGTCCTGCCAGAGCCGCAGCGTGGCTTATTGCCCAGTATGACCATTGCCGACCCGGCTCCCTGGGGCGAGCAGCTTCCGACAGTGCCCGAAGGCTACACCATCACGGCCATTGCCACCGATCTCAAGATTCCTCGGCAGACGCTGGTTCTTCCCAACGGCGACATTCTTGTCGCTGAAGGAAGGGGCGGCAACGCGCCGGCCTTGAAGCCAAAAGATGTGATTGCCGGTTACATCAAGGCGAAGGGCACCACCCAGGTTGAGAGCGGCGACCGCCTGACGCTGCTGCGTGACGCCGACGGGGATGGTGAGTATGAACTCCAGAAGGTCTTCGCGGAGAACCTCAATGCTCCCTATGGGCTCGCTCTGGTGGACAATAACCTCTATGTGGCCAACCAGGACGCTCTCGTGCGTTTCGAATACCGCGCCGGGCAAACTCGGGCCAGTGGTTCCCCGCAGACGGTTACCAGGCTGCCCTCAGCCATCAACCACCATTGGACCAAGGCACTCGCTGCCGGACCGGACGGTCGGTTCCTGTACGTGGGCATTGGCTCCAACAGCAACATCACCGAGCGCGGCATGGAAGCTGAAGTGGACCGGGCGGTGATCTGGGAGATTGACGCCGAAACCGGAGCTCACCGGCAATATGCCACCGGGCTTCGCAATCCCACGGCGCTTGCCTTCCACCCCGACATCGGCCAACTTTGGGCAGTGGTGAACGAACGGGACGAACTGGGCCCGAATCTGGTCCCTGACTATCTCACCTCCGTGCGGGAAGGGGGGTTCTACGGCTGGCCCTACAGTTACTGGGGCCAGCATGTGGATGAGCGCGTACGCCCGCAGGATCCGACCAAGGTCGCCTCGGCCATCGTTCCCGACTACAGCCTGGGTTCGCATGTGGCCGCCCTCGGCCTGGATTTCTCAGTCCCTGCCATGGGCGAGTCCTTTGCAGAAGGTGTGTTTGTAGGCGAACACGGGAGCTGGAATCGAGAAGAGCCGGCTGGTTACAAGGTCATCTTCATTCCATTCAGCGATGGCCGGCCAGGGGGCGAGCCGGTGGACTTTGTAGGCGGCTTTATGGGCGCTGACGGAAAGACTCGTGGGCGGCCGGTGGGGGTGACGGTGGATCCGCGCGGTGCGCTCATTGTTGCGGACGATCTGTCGAACACAATCTGGCGTGTTGTTCCCGCCAGAAAGTGATTGTCGGAGATTAAATCGACAGCGCATCATTCGCATAGATGCTGACCTTGCGGAACTCCGCACTTTCATCCAGATCGGGGAGGGTGCAGCCGCCTGTTTCGCAAAGTTTCCGGTATCCGGGAAAATCGAAAAGTTTGATGCGCGAATCCCCAACCAGCACTCCGTTTGCCCGTTCCCGAAACCGGTGCAGCCAGGGAAGGTTCCCGCGGTCGTACAACACATCCGCGGCGACGATTACGTCGATCTCGCCGCGCACCTGATCAAAGTCCTCGCTGAGCGTCAAAGCCACCCGGTTGAGGCCGGCGTTGGCGTCTGTGGCAGCGCGTGCTAGCGGGTCGATATCACAGGCGATAACTTCGGCGGCGCCCGCCATGGCAGCGGCGATAGCAACCACCCCCGAGCCACAGCCGAAATCCAGCACCCGCTTGCCTGCCACCAGGGCCGGTGGTCCAACAGGTAACGGGCCAGCACCGCGCCGGAGGCCCAACAGAACGCCCAATAGAAGGGCTCCTCCATCAGCCGCAAGGCCACCTCCGGTGGAATGCGCTCGCGGGGAAAGTCGGCATTGATCAAGTAAAGCTCGAGGGGCAAATCGGGGGGTGCAAAGGGCTCGATACGGGCGTCTGGAAGGAGCGACTGCACAGTGCAGTTTAGGGCTGAAGAGGGCATCAGAAGAGTCGTTCGATTCCGGTCGATGGAGAACAGCGCTGAGCATAGCAAAACCCGCCCTGAAGCCAAACGGCAGCAGCCCAACTGTCTTTCACAATCACTAGAGCGCTGACAGGTCCCAGACTAACGACAAAGGACTCCCGCGCTAACTATTATTTGCTTGAACAATAGCGAACTGCTGAGTAATGTCATGATTCAGCAAAAACCAGGGACCCTCCCATGCCCAAGCAACCCCGGACAACAGCCGATACTATCAACAAGGCTGACGACCAACCCGCTTTAGATTCCCCTGAGGCACGCGAACGGCGCGAGGCGATCAAAACAGGTCTTCTGGCGGGGTCCCTCGCCGCGCTCCCCGCCTGGATGATGCCGGCCCTGGCCGATGGTGAGGAGTTGGTTCCCTTCAGTGATATGCCGGCCGATTTTGCCCGTGGCCCGGCGCAACCCGGTGCCATGCACTACCTCGACACGCGGCAGATATCCTCGTTCTACACCAATAACGCTGACTTTTACGTGGTGCAGCACTATGGACAGCCGGATCTCGACCCGGGCAGTTTCGAGTTGGGCGTTACGGGCCTGGTGAAGAAACCGCAGACCTTCCCTCTGGAACAACTTAAACGTTACCGTCGCAGGGAGCTCGATGTCGGGTTTGAATGCGGCGGCAACCAGGACCGTCTGTTCCATGGTCTGATCGGCAACGCCAGGTGGGCCGGTGTGCGCCTGGACGAGGTGCTGGATGATTGCGGGATTAAGCCGGAAGGGACTGAAGTGGTATTCTTTGGCGCCGACGTGGGTGAAGAAGAGATTCGCGGCCGCAAGGTACAGCAACATTTCGGTCGCAGCCTGTCGGTCGAGGACGCAATGAACAGCGGTGCACTGCTCGCCTATGAGATGAACGGCGCACCGCTACCGCTGTTTCACGGTAAACCGTTGCGTTTGATCGTGCCCGGCTGGTACGGTGTTGCCAACGTGAAATGGCTCAGCCGTATCCATGTGCAGGACACGCGCTACATGGGCCGTTTCATGGCGCGCGACTACGTCACGCTGAAGCGCGACCCTGGCAAAGAAGATCGCTGGGTCGAAAGCTCGGTGGGGCGGATGAACTTGAAATCGGTTATCACCCGCCTCACGAGACGCGGCGATGAATACACAGTGAGCGGTTTCGCCCTTAACGACGGGACGCCTTTGAAGAGCATCGAAGTCAAGATTGACGACGGCCCATGGCGACCGGCCCAGTGGCACGAGCAGAACGGCCGCTACTCCTGGAAGTTGTTCTCATGCCAGTGGACAGCTCCCGCGCCCGGCGAACACACCCTGGTGTCGCGCGTCACGGACAAAAAAGGAAATGTTCAGCCTGAGCTAAGCGCTGTTCCCGAAAAAGCCACTTACTGGGAAAACTACGCTCAGGTGCCCCGAACAGTAATCATCTAAACAAAAAAGGAGTCTATTGTGCGTTCTATTAAATATACCATCAGTATTGCATTGCTGAGCCTGTTGTCATTGGTGGCTCTGGCCGAAGACCAAGGGCACAACGTCTGGATTGATGTTCGCAGCGAAGCGGAATACAAAGTCGACCACATGGAAGACAGTACCCTGATACCGCACACGGAAATCGCCGATGGAATTGCCAAGCTCAATCTGGACAAATCCGCTCCGATCAAACTGTTCTGCCGCAGCGGTGGCCGCGCCGGCATGGCGAAGCAAACGCTCGAGAGCCTGGGTTACAGTAACGTAGAGAACGCGGGCGGACTTGATCAGGCCCGCAAATTAAGGGCCGAGCTTGAAAACTAGCCTTTCGCGTGTCTGCTTCACGCGTCCTGGAATTGACCAGAACGCGTGAAGTTCGGCTCATCAAATGATGAGCGGTTCTAAAAGAAAGCTGGACGATTCCCCGGTCCGAGCACAACCCCGCTACTGGATGTTCAGTTTCCTTTCGTAAACACCGGCGTTGCCCATTCCTGCCTGATGGGAGTAGACGGTCAGGACGAAGTCGCCAGCCTCCGGCGCCGTTACCTGACCCGCAAAACTCCGGTGAAATCCAGCGCCTGCTCACCCACGACCTCGCCATCCCGGTGGAGCTGAGCGACGGTGGTGAAGTTGATCGAAGACAATGACTACGGACTTGTATCTTCTGCCTCGGGTGTGATCAATGTATCCGGAACCGGGCCCGATGGATTCCCGACCAGTGGAGTCACACTGCGCAACCGGTTTATCGGAGCGCTTGGCCGTTTCGGGGGGCACCTGCACTTCGCCGAGGCAACGGTGCAGGGATCAATCTGGTTCGGCATCTACGTTCATACCAACGCGGTGGTGCAACTGAGCAATGGCAACGTGATTACGGGCAATCGCATCGGCCTTGAAGCCCGGAAGAATACAACAGTGTCTCTGGGCGATGTCAACGACATCACAGGTAACCAGACCGGATTGAAGTGCAGTCCGGACACAACCTATCACCTGCCGGGTGCAGCCCCATCGATCGAAGGTAACGGAGTCAATGTGGATGGCTGTTTGGGCTTCTAGCCATCGCGGGTCTCGCCGGGAGACGGCCGGGCTTCAGCCGTTTCCCTCGAGACATGGATCGCTTTCTTTCGCACCAGGCGATCTTTCGCTGAGCCAAAAGCGGCTCGGGGGCGCATGCGTCCCACCCGTTCGGGTACGACGCATGCCCTCCCTTACTCGCCAACCGGCGGTGCCACGTACGCACTTTCGATGCCGGTCTTTGCTCCAAGCATGCTGCCAATCTCAAGATAGCGATTGTTCTCTTCCGTATAGGCGGGCCAGTTCACCAGGCCATCCACACTCGGGTTGCCCGTCCTGGCAAACTGCGCCCAAAGGGTGGCGGTGTTGTCGGCTACTGTCATATCCAGATCGTCGTGCTCGGGAACTTCCTGGGAGCAACCGCCGCGTCCGGCGAGATAGAGAGTTGTGGGCGAGGTGAGGCCGGTGGGAACGGCTCCAAAGACATAGGTCAACTCCAGGCCGTGGAAGGCCACGCAACCTTCTTCCTTCCGCCAGCCCTTCGGCAGGTGGGAAAAGTTATACACGTAAGTATCGGCCGATGCGGTGGTGCTGTGCAGGTTTGCCATCAGGGGCACACTGGTCTGCAGGCTGGTTTCTCCTTCGTTCGCGCCCACGATCAGGGGCACATCGTGCTGCTTGCCCTGCTTGAACAGTTCATTGACCGTATCGGGAATCACGTAGCCATCAACAACCACGTTTGCGCGAAACCCCACCTCCGGTTTGCGCGCTGCCGCAATAAGGTCCTGCCAGCTGGCCTGACGCATCTGTTCAAGCGCATTCTCCGGATTGTCGATGCCCAGTGCAGCCGCCAGTTTCTCGCCTGTTGCCTCCGCATCCTCGAGCATGGTCACTCGCTGGGTCGATACGAGAGCGGAGCCGCTTTGCACAATTGCCTTGTGGAACAGGCCCTCGGTCAATGGCGAAGCCATTTGCGAAATGGTTTTGGTGCCGCCGCCGGATTCTCCGAAAATGGTGACATTGTCAGGATCACCGCCGAAGGCTGCGATGTTGGCTTGCACCCATTCCAGAGAGGCTTTGAGGTCCAATGTACCGTAGTTGCCGGAGGCACCATGCCCGGATTCAGCGGAAAGAGCGGGGTGAGCCAGGTAGCCAATCGGTCCGAGCCGGCTGTTGACCGTTACGACCACCACCCCCTTGCTGGGCAACTTGGGATGGTTGTAGGTGGTGGAGTTGCCGGTTCCCGAGGTCAGCCCGCCGCCGTGAAAGAACACCATCACCGGCTGCCTGGCGCTGGCGGATTCGGCAGTCGTTACAACGTTGAGGTAAAGACAGTCCTCGCTGATGGGGCCACCGGCACCCATGCTGCTTTCCCCCTGCGGGCAGCGGTTGGGCCATTCGGTCGCATCGCGCACACCCTCCCAGGCCGTGGCGGGCTGCGGCGGCTGCCACCGCAGGTCACCGACCGGCGGCGCCGCATAGGGAATGCCGCGGAATATCCGGGCCGAAACACCCGCTTCGGACACGGTGTCGCCGCGAACGGCGCCCCATTGCGTTTCCACCACCTCGCCGACCATCCCCGTGTCAGCACTGGTGGTTTCAGCCTCTGCCGTCGGTGTCGCGGTTTGTTGGGACTTGCTGGATTGTTCGCCGCAGCCGACCAGAAAAGTGGCGCTAATCAGGAGGGCAGTCACACTTCGGAGGTTCAACTTGTTCATAGGGCTCACCCCTTTTTTATAATCGTTATATTGGTGACTGGATAGTATTGGAAACAAACATCAATTTCCACCGATCGCGGGGGGAACCTTGTGTTCATCTCCGAAATTGTGCAACTCTTCCTGCCTTGATTTACCCACGCCATGGAGAGCATTATTTCCCTCCCGGAAACATGCGGTTGCTCGTACGGCGGCGCAAAAACCCAGCGGCCCTACCATGGCAGAATCACTGATTGTACTGGACCCGCAGGCGGACAAGAGTCTGCAGGCGCAGATACGGGAAAAGATCATCCAGGGCATTCTCTCCGGTAGCATCCCTGCCGGACACAAGATGCCATCCTCGCGCAGAATGGCGGAGCAGCTTGGGGTTGCTCGCAATACAGTCGTTCTCGCCTACCAGCAACTGGTGGACGATAGCTTCCTGGTCACCCGTGAGCGCAGCGGCTTCTATGTCAACGAGGCGATTCTGCAACAGGGCGTGGTCAGTCATACCGGGTCCACAGAGGGGGCCAGCAATACCGATGTGGACCGCGCCTTCTGGCGCGACCACTGCAACCCCGTCTCCGTCAGTCGCCGTGCCCTGCAATCGCGGCCGGCCAACTGGCTTCAGTACCCCTTTCCCTTTGTGAGCGACGAATACGATCCGCGCCTCTATCCTGGCGCCGAATGGCGAGAGTGTACCCGGGACATTTACACAGGCCGCGAGGTGGCTCAGTGGGCAACGCTCGGGGCGAATGAAGATGACCGGCAGTTGGTGGAACAGATTTGTACCCGTCTCCTGCCCCGTCGCGGCATTTACGTCGAGCCGGGCCAGATTCTATTGACCAGTGGCTTGCACCAGGCCTGCTATCTGCTTGGGCAGTTACTGCTGAACGCCAATCGCTCCCTTGCTCTGGTACAGCCCGTCTGCACCGAAATCGGGGAAATTTTTCGCCGCACGGGGGCGCAGATACATGCGCTTCCCCAGGACAGCGACGGCCCCCTCGTCAATCAAGCAGCGCCAACTGGCGACTGCTGGTTCCTGCAACCCAATGCCCATAACCCCACTGCCGTCACCACCAGCCTGGAGCGCCGCCGGCAACTGCTGGAGCGAGCGGAGAGGCGAGGCTCGGTCATTATCGAGAACGACTGCGGCCATGAATTCTGCTATCACGGCAGCCCGCTGCCGCCGCTGAAGAGCATGAGCGGCGGCGAATCGGTGGTCTATCTCTACCAGTTCCCCAAGGTGATTGATCCGGGAATGCAACTCGCTTTTGTGGTCGCGCCCAAACCGGTGGTGCAGCGGCTGCGTGCCCTGCGCTATACGCTGCGTGAGCGGGTCCCGGCGATCAATCAACGGCTGCTCGCAAAGTTTGTGGCATCGGGCCATCTGGATGCGGCCACCTTCCGTATCACTCAGCAGTTGCGCGAGCGCTGGACAGCACTCGGCGAAGCGCTGATGCATCACTTACCCAAACTGCACGTGCGCCGCGCAAGTTGTGGTACCGCCTGCTGGCTGGAGTTGCCCCATAGCATCGATGTGGAGCAGCTGCACAAACGCGCGGAGCAGGAGGGTCTGCTGGTCGAAAGTGTAAGGGAGTCGAACTCACTGCGCCTCGGCTTTTCAGCGATCGCTACAGATAAAATCGAGGCGGGCATCAAGGTGCTGGCGCAGTTGATCAACGGCGAGATCTCCGATACCGAGGAAACCCTCCAAACCGCTAGCGGGCGCCGCCTTGGTGCCGCTGAATTGCAGGCAGAATTTCCGGGCGCGGTACTGCTGGGCACCAATACCCTGGGAGAGTCTTACCGGATCCAACTGCTGGCCGACGGCACCATGCTCGGATACGCCCGTAACGACGTGGACGTGGACGAGACTGACGCAGGACGCTGGTGGTTGCAGGGTGATATGTGGGTGCGTCAGTGGCGGAACTGGTCCTACGGACGCAAAAGAAGTTTTTACGTAGTGGCGGACGAACATCGCATCAAGTGGTTTGACGAAGGCGGCAAGCTGATCGATACCGCCGTTCTCGCGCGGGAATAAGGGCGACCGCGAGGGCCCACCCTAGGTAGAAGCGCTATCCAGCCGCGCCGCCGCCGGCAGGGCCGCCAGGCATATAGCGAGCATCCCGCAGGCTATGGCTATCAGCTGCGTATAGCTGCCCCCACCGGATATGAAATAGCCGGCGATCAGAGGCCCGCAGGCCAGCCCCATTTTCGAGGCGAAGCCACCGAAAGCTCCCATCTGTCCCGCAGCATCGAACCGGGAGGTCATGGTCAGCAGGTAGGGCACGCAGAAGGCCCAGGTAAAGCCCGTCACAATATTGGCGAGAATGAACACCACTTTCATGTGGCTGAAAACAAACATCGCCAGCCCCAGCAGCGTCACCACCAGAGCGACAGCCAACGGCAGAGTTAGCGGGTAACGCTGCCCGGTATAGGCGGCGAGGGCAGCTCCACCGATGGCGATGAGATTGGCCCAGAACAGCGTCTGACTGATGAATGGCAACGGCAGTCCGAAGGACTTCCCCAGATCGAAGATGAAGGCAAACAGGGCCATGTTGGCAAACTGGAAACAGAACAGGGACACCAGTGTGATCAGCATTGGCGTGATCGCTACCCTGGCACTCTCCCGTACTTTCCTCTCCTCCTGCTTGCTCGGCAGTGGGTAGTCGGCCAGAAAGGGCAGCATGGCCAGCGTCAGCAGACTGAAGGTGATCAGCGCATAAAACGGTACGTAGGTCCCGTACAGGGATACCAGCGCCGGCAGAAAGCCCAGGCCCAGTGCGCCACCGGTGTATTGCACCAGCAGCACCATGCTGTAGGCGCGACCGGCGATGCCGCTGCGTGCAATCGCGGCAAAGCTCAGACCCACCAGCGCACCACCGAGTATCCCATGCACCAATCGGAGCGGGATCAGAAGTGCCGCATTGGCGAGGGAGATGGTCAGCACATCCATGCCAATGGAGCAGATGAGGAGTACGAACGCGGCCAGCTTCCACCGTGGGATTTTTCGCACCAGCAGCGACACGGTAAACGCGCCGATCACTGCACCCATGGTATTGGCAAAGGTGATCTCCCCCGCCTGTCCCGCCGACAGGCCGGCGCCGGCCATCAGGGAATCCACGATTACCGGAAAGATGTTGACGTAATAAAGGCCGGCAGAGGACAAAAACGCGAGTAGTATGCTGGCTGTCCAGCCCTGGGGATCCGCAGAAGGAAAGCTCCGGATCACATTGCCGAGGGCTTCGCCGTTATTTCCTGCCACACTTTCCGCATTGTTGCTCATGATAACTCCCGGTGGATATGCCAGATTCATTATTTGATAGTCGCCCTGTAGAGGTCCGGCGGCCATCCAGGGGGAACAGGACCGGTGCGGCAGATTTGCCCCACAGCCCGGAACAACGCTAACCGATCGTGAGCGAGAATATAGGGCCAGATGCATTCAGACAATGGAGCCAAAGCCCGGAGAGACGCTCCGTAAAAGCCAGCACGGGCGATTGGACTCATGGGATGTGAGCAACTGGACCTATTGTCCACCGCTCGCTTCTTTCAAGATAGGCCCATACAGTCGGCCGCACTTGGCGCGGCCCCGGTACAGCAGGAATGGTCTGGCAATGAGCGTGATCAACGGGAGCAAACACTTTGGCGTGGCGGCGTTGCAATTGACCCTCGCCGACGCCGACAATCTTGAGCTGCTGCTGCAGCGCATTCAGAAGACCAAGCTGCGCTTCCCATGGGTGAAGATGGTCGTGCTGAGCGAACTGGCGCTGCGGGGCGTGGGCGTCCAACACGCCCGCGAACTGCCATCAAGAGAGGAAGCGGCCTTTTGCAGTGCCGCACGGGAACTGGGCATCTGGCTGGTTCCGGGCTCCATGTACGAGAAGTGTGGCAGCGCGGTTTACAACACAACTCCGGTCATCAACCCGGACGGCGAAGTGGTGGGGCGTTATCGCAAGATCTACCCCTTCCTTCCCTACGAGAGGGGCGTTACCGGCGGTGGCCAGTTCCTGGTATTCGACGTGCCGGAGGTGGGTCGCTTTGGGGTTTCCATCTGCTACGACATCTGGTTTCCGGAAACCACGCGTGCATTGACCTGGCTCGGGGCGGAAATGATCATCCATCCCACCAAAACAGACACCATCGATCGCCGGGAGGAACTGGCCATTGTTCGCGCGAGCGCGGTCACCAACCAGTGCTACGTGGTGGACGTCAATTCCGCGGGCACCCAGGGCGTCGGCCGTTCGATCATCGTCGGCCCCGAGGGCGAGGTGATCCACGAAGCCTCGGTGAACGAGGAAGTGATCGCCTTCGAAGCAGACTTTTCCAAGGTAAGGCGGGTGCGCGAGCGGGGCATGAAAGGCCTGGGGCAGACTCTCAAGAGCTTTCGCGACACACCGGTGCGCTACCCGCAATACGAAGCCGGCGCAGTCTCGCCAGCCTATGAAGAGCTGGGCCCATTGAAGGTCCCCGACTGATTGCCCCCGGGAACTGAGTCGACCGGAAGGTTTGCAATCTATTGCCACCCAAACCCGTGTTCGGCACAGCACGCCTCAACTATAAAAACGCAGAGGGAATCATGAAACAGAAATTCAGAAAATCCAGCCTTGCAACAGCCGTCGCTGCGGTCTCGGCCAGTTATGCACTGTCGGCCCCCGGCGTCACCTTCGCGCAAGAGGCGCAACTTCTCGAAGAGATCGTTGTGACCGCAACCCGCCGCGCTCAGAACGTTCAGGACATCCCCTACAACATATCCGCAGTATCCGGTGCGGACCTGGAGGCAGCTCAGGTCACCGACGCAGCGGAAATGATGCGCGGTGTTCCAGGCCTGACCGTCGTGGATCGCGGCTACCGTAACTCGGGCACCGTGAACGGTGTGGTCATTCGCGGTATGAACATCGACACGGGGGCCAACGGCGATGTACCCCTGTCGGCCGTAGGCACCGTTGCGACCTACATCGACGATACCCCGCTCTATGCGAACTTTGTACTGAAGGACATCGAGCGGGTGGAAGTTCTGCGCGGCCCGCAAGGAACCCTTTATGGATCGGGTTCCCTCGCCGGTACTGTGCGCTACATCATGAACAAGCCCCGGCTTGGGGAGTTTGAGGCCGAGGTAGGCACCAGCTTCAGTCAGACAGAAGGTTCCGAAGGCTACAACCTCAAAACCGATGCGCTGGTCAATCTGCCGCTGGGCGAGAAGGTCGCCTTCCGCGCGAACATCGGCCAGATCGACAATGACGGCATCGTCGATTATACCAACGTCTATCGGACGAACAACGGTAGACCGGTTGCCGAAGACGGCGACCTCACCAACGGTAGACCGGTGTTTCAAAGCGTCGAGGATGCGGACACCGTCGATATCACCTACGGGCGTGCGGCCTTTCTGTTCGAACCAACGGACAACGCCACGGTACAACTCTCCTATCAGCAGCAGGAAGATGAAATTGGCGGGCGCCGTCAGGTCACTACAGGGACTCACTGGGTCAACGGTACCGAGCAGCCCTACGACGATTACGAGAACGGCGCGGTCATTCTCGAACCGTCCGAGCGTGATGTGGACCTGACCTCCCTGGAAGTGGAGGTGGATATGGGCTTCGCGACCCTCACCTCCAGCACCGCCGATTACAACCACAGTGGAACGGGTATCAGCGACAACTCCGGTTTCTACGCGGCGATGGATTGGTTTGAAGGGCTCTACTACGGTACCCCGCGCCCCGTGGCGAAGGCCGAGCGCTTCTACGAAGACTCGGCGCTGGTGCAGGAGCTCCGTCTGGTTTCCAATGCAGCCGATGCGGCGGTGGATTGGGTTTTTGGCCTGTACTACATGGATCAGGACTCCAAGGCCGGTCAGAACAGCATCATGCCCGGGTGGGCCGAGTGGACCGCCGCCGCGCCTACGCCCTGGGACCCGAGCGTCAGTCTTGCGGATACTCTGACGGGGTGGGCAGCCGACGTACAGGATCAGGACTTCTACTTCCGCCGCAGTCGAAACTTCGTCGACAAGGCGCTGTTCGGCGAGGCCACCTTCAACTTCACCGATGCAGTGCGCATGACTGTGGGCATCCGAAGCTTCCGCAACGAGCTGGTCAACGAGTCGCAACTGGCGCTGCCGATCTGGCCGACGCTCGGCAACGGCGACGCGTCCTTTGAAGTGAAAGAAAGCGACACCCTGTTCAAGGGCAACTTGTCGTGGGACATTTCCGAGGGGCTGATGAGCTACGCGACCATTTCCGAGGGTTATCGCCGTGGGGGTTCCAACGCAGTGCCCACCATCGGATTTTACGCCGAAGACACGGGTTATCTGCAGTACGATTCGGACTCGGTGTTGAACTACGAACTGGGTCTTAAAGGCACGGCCGACGCGTTCCGCTATACACTTTCAGCGTTCTACACAGACTGGAAAGACCCGCAACTCAACACGGCGACACCCAATTGGGGCTTCTTCGCGGCCATGAATGGTGAATCGGCGCGGGTGCAGGGCCTGGAATTCGAGATGGATGGCAATCTCACCGACAGTCTGGCCTACACCTTCGGCTATACCTACGTGGACGGGGAGTTGACGGACGATTTCGTGACCCCGACAGGGGTTACCATCGCCGAAGACGGCGAGCGTCTCCCGAGCACCGCCAAAAATACCGTTTCCATAGCCATGGATTACACCACTTCGCTGACCGACGGAATTGACTGGGTCTCGCGAATCAACGGTTACTACCAGTCCGACACCGAGAACGCCATCGGCAACAGCCTGACCGCAGCGGAGATCGACGCCTTCCAACTCTGGGGGCTTAACACCTCCCTGGTAGCCGACCGCTGGGTCGCCAGTCTGTTCGTCAAGAACGTCTTCAACGAGGACGGGGTGACCGGGCTGATGCCCGAACGCTACATGGGTACAGACCCGAGTGAAAACTTTCTCGGCAACTCGTCCAAGGACTATATCAGCCTGCCGAGAACCATTGGCCTCTCCGGAAGCTACCGCTTCTGACTGCAAAAAAGCCGGCCGCCCTGGCCGGCTTTTTTTGGCGTCGATGGTGGAGCCGTTCCCGTTCTTCCCTTGATCATGATGCTATGCTGACCGTCAGATGATACTGACACTGGTAAGATCATGAGTGACGCAAATCAGTTGTACAACTCTGCGTTGTCCCAGTTGCGGCGCAAGGAATTTTTGCAAGCAGCCGAAACCGCCAGGCGAGTTCTGGGACTGGACCCTCTGCTGATCAAGGTTTGGCGCTTGCTGGCGGACAGCGTTGCTGGCCTGGGGCAGTTGGACAAGGCCATAGAGTATCTGCAACAGGGGCAGCGCTGCGCCGAGCCAGGCTCGGCTCAATGGATCAATGTCAGCCTGCACCTGACCGAGGTACTCATCAGGGCGGGCCGGCTGGGTGAAGCCCGGGAAGCGCTCGATGGGCTTTCCCTGTCCGGCATTGAGCATCCAGAACCTCTCGCCCAGGCAGCCTACCTCTATTCGCTTTGCGAAACCCATTCGGAATCGAAATCCCTTTACGAACGCGCTCTCGAGTTGGCGCCGGAGAATGTTCAGATCCTTTTCAATTGCGCGGCCGCGAATCGGGCCACGGGCGACCTGGAAAGAGCCGAAGCATTGTATGACCAGGTGATTGCCCGGCGTCCGGACGATTTCGAAGCCTGGAAGAATCGCAGCGACCTTCGCAGGCAGACGGACGAGAGAAACCATATCGCCGAGCTACAGAGGGCTTGCTCCCGACCAAATCTTCCCGCTGCAGGAGCAAGCCAACTGGGGTTTGCCCTGGCCAAGGAATACGAAGATCTGGGGGATTACGAGAAGAGTTTTGCCGCGCTCGCGGAAGCCTGTCGACTGCGGCGCAGCGGTATCCGCTACAGTCTGGAGCAGGACCTGGAAAGGCTGGAAGCCATTCAGAACGTATACACGGGAGAACTGATTGGCGGCTACGAGCAAGCACAGGACCAGAACGCTCGCGGCGAAGGCATCATTTTTGTACTGGGTATGCCGCGAACCGGTACCACACTCGTGGACCGTCTGTTATGCGGGGCGGACAGCGTGTACTCCGCTGGAGAGCCGGGGACCTTCGCCCGGGAGCTGACTTCTGCCGTTCGAGAGCTGAAGGCTCCGGTCCGGAAGGAAACCGGAACAGCGGCAACGATCGAGGGACCGGCCGATTTTGTACGCCGGTCCTCTGCCATCGACTTCGCAGGGCTGGGCCGCCGCTATCAGGCCGAACTGAAGCAACGGCTGGTGGCAGATGGGGCCTGCGTCATCATCGATAAGAACCCGATGAACTTCCTCTATGTGGGCCTGATCCGCATGGCACTGCCGAAAGCGCGTATCGTGCACCTGTGCCGCGATCCCATGGACAGCTGTTACGCAATTTTGAAAACACAGTTTCGCAATGCCTACCCGTTCTCCTACGACCAGTCTGAGCTTGGCCAGTACTACCTGGCCTACCGCCGATTGATGCAGCACTGGCACAACGTGCTGCCCGGGTTTATATACGACACCCCTTACGAAAAGCTGGTGGAGAACCTGGAGGAGGAGAGTCGCAGGTTATTTGATTTCTGCGGACTGGAATGGACGGAGTCGGTGCTGGAGTTCCATCAGCAGAAGAAGCAGGGGACTGCGACCGCCAGCGCGGCCCAGGTTCGCCAGCCGGTGTACAAATCCTCCGTGGGCAAGTGGAAGAACTACCGCCAACAGCTGCAGCCCCTCGCCGAGGTTTTGAATGCGGGGGGCCTGGCAGACTGCTGAGAAGTTTTTCAACAGACTGCCAAGGTGGAGTGAGGCGGGTTTTGTCGTGCCCACGCCCTGCGTCCAGTTTTACAACGAGCCGATCACACCGCGCAACTTGTCGACAATGGCGTCGATCTCCGTGGGCTCGATGATCAGCGGCGGAGACATGCACAGCGCATCACCGATTCCGCGTGCCATCACACCAGCGTCCCAGGCCAGCCCGGCGACCTTGCCCCCGAACTTGCCCTTGAGATTTTCAGGCGCGCGCAGTTCGATGGCGCCCACCAGGCCGTAGTTTCTCACGTCGATCACATTGTCGAGGTCCGACAGGCTGTGCAGTGCGTCTTCCCAATGCTGGCCCACCTCACCGCCGGCGCGGGTCAGCAGCCCTTCGCGCTCATAGATGTCCAGGGTTGCCATGCCCGCGGCACAGGCGACCGGATGCGCGGAATAGGTATAGCCGTGGAAGAATTCCACTGCCCCTTCCGGCGCTGCGTCCAGCACCGTTCTGTAAATCTCGTTGCTTACGAACACGGCGCCGAGGGGCACGGCAGCGTTGGTGATTCCTTTCGCGGAGGTGATCATATCCGGGGTCACGCCGAATTCGCTGGAAGCGAAGGGAGAGCCCGTGCGGCCCCAGCCGGAAATTACTTCGTCGAAAATTAACAGCAGGTCGTGTTTGTTGCAGATCTCCCGCAGGCGTTGCAGATACCCTTTTGGCGGTAGTATCACGCCACCGGCGCCGGCAAAGGGTTCGACGATCACCGCAGCAATCTGATCCGCGCCGTGAAAGGCCACCAGACGCTCGAGGTCTTCCGCCAGTTCCGCACCGTGTTCCGGCAGACCGCGGCTGAAGGCGTTGCGTTCCAGATCCAGGGTGTGGCGCATGTGGGTGGACTTAACCGGCTGACCAAAGCTCTGGTAGTTGGGTGCGATACCGCCCACGGAGATTCCGCCGAAGTTCACGCCGTGATAGGCCCTCTCGCGACCGATAAATAGCGTGCGTGTACCCTTGCCCCGTGCGCGCTGATATTGCAGGGCAATCTTCAACGCGCTCTCCACCGCCTCGGAACCGGAGTTACCGAAGAATACATGGTCAAGGCCGTCCGGGGTGTAGCTCACCAGGCGCTCGGCGTACTCGAAGCTCAATTCGTGTCCGAAGTTGAAGATGGAACTGTAATCCAGCGTTTTGGCCTGCCGGTGAATCGCCTCGGCAATCTCCGGGCGGCAGTGGCCGGCGTTGGAGCACCAGAGGCCCGCGGTCGCGTCAATGATCTGGCGGCCGCCTTTTTCAGTCAGGTAGATACCCTCGGCGCGTTCCACAAACCGCGGCGCGGATTTAAAGGCGCGGTTGGGGGTGAAGGGCATCCAGAAGGCGTCGGTCTTTGGTTCGGACATGGTTTTTGCTCCGTTTGTTTTCTGATTATGTCGGGTGTCGATTGAGCATGCGCATCGCGCATGCCCATCAGGTCCCAAAACAGCAGTACTTGGTCTCGTAGAACTCGGCCATGCCCTCAACACCACCTTCGCGGCCGATGCCGGACTCCTTGCAGCCGCCGAAGGGCGCAACCGCGGTGGAGAAAACGCCGGTGTTGCAGGCAACCATTCCGTACTCCAGGGCCTCCACCACGCGGTTGGCGCGACGAATGTTTTCACTCATCACATAGGCGGCAAGGCCGTAAGGTGTCGCGTTCGCGCGGCGGATTACCTCGTCCTCGTCGGTGAATTTCTGCACCGGCGCCAGAGGGCCGAAGATCTCTTCCTGCGCGATGCGCATCCGGTCGGTCACATCGGTGATCAGTGTCGGCGCAAAGAAATTTTCGCCCTGCGGCAGACCCTCGCCGCCCAGTTTCACTTTCGCCCCGGCCGCAACCGCGTCCTGCACGAGGTCGCTCACCCGGTCCACCGCGGCACGGTTGATCAGCGGGCCGACCGTTACCCCGTCATCGCAGCCGTGACCGGTTTTCAACTCGGAGATGGCCACCCCCAGCTTCTCGACAAACTGGTCATGTACTGCTTGGTGTACATAGATGCGGTTGGTGGACACGCAGGTCTGGCCGGCATTACGCATCTTGGTGGCCACACATGCGCTTACCGCCGTGTCCAGGTCCGCGTCGTCGAAGACGATGAAGGGCGCGTTGCCGCCCAGTTCCATGGACATCTTCTTGACGCCGGTGGCGCACTGGGCCATCAGCAGCTTCCCTACGGCGGTGGAGCCGGTGAAGGTGAACTTGGCCACCCGCGCATCTTCAGTCAAAACCTTGCCGATCCCCCGGCGGTCGGAGCCAACCACCACGTTGATGGCGCCCCTCGGCAGGCCGGCCGCTTCGGCCAGATAACAGAGGGCCAGGGCGGACAGCGGCGTCTCCGCCGCGGGCTTGATCACCACCGTGCAGCCGGCCGCCAGCGCCGGCGCCGCCTTGCGGGTGATCATCGCGTTGGGGAAGTTCCAGGGCGTGATGCAGGTAACCACGCCCACCGGCTGGCGAATAGTGTTCAGACGCATCGCGGCGTTGTGGGTGGGGATCGTCTGGCCGTAGGCGCGGCGGCACTCCTCGGCGAACCACTCGATATAGGAGGCGCCGTAGACAATCTCGCCCCGGGCCTCCGTCAATGGCTTGCCCTGTTCCAGGGTGAGGATGCGGGCCAGGTCGTCGGCGTTGTCCATGATCAGTTGATACCAGCGCTTCAGCACCGCCGCGCGCTCCCCTGCGGTCCTGCTTTTCCAGGCCGGAAACGCCGCGCTGGCCGCCGCAACAGCGGCCTCCGCATCGGCGGCACTGCCGTCGGCCACCCGGGCCAGCAATTCTCCGTTGGCCGGGTCCCGCACCTCCAATGTGGAAGCCCCGTCTCGCCATTCGCCGTCGATATAGTTCTGAAGCTTCAACAAATCACGATTGAACAGTTGCACCGCATATCTCCCGGGAGTTTATGGTTTTCACCCATTCTCCCGCGGGCGGGGCGCGGTGAATAGTAGTATCTTTGCAACTAAAATTTACGATTACCAAATTTTGACCTAAGCTGAACGAACCGTGGGGTCCGGTGGGCAACTAACTGCCCGCCGCTGCCCGGGAGGATCTGGGAGAGTGCAAAGGTGAGCAAGACGAGCACGGCCCTGGGCGGCCGCCTGACCGATATGGATCTGCGCCTCCTGCGTGTCTTCCGCGAGGTCGTGCGCGCCGGCGGCCTGGCGCCAGCGGAAGTGACTTTGAACATCAGCCGCTCCACCATCAGTGTCCACCTGTCGGACCTGGAGGCGCGCCTGGGGATGCAGCTCTGTATCCGGTCGCGAGGCCGTTCCGATTTCAAACTCACGCAGAACGGCGAGGCAGTCTATCAAGCCATCCTCGAACTGGATGGCCATCTGGACACCTTCAAGAGCCAGGTCAACGCCATTCAATCCCAGCTCACTGGCAGTCTGCGCATTGTTCTCCCGGACGATGTTCTGGAAATCCCGCGCCTGAACCTCCCTGCCACCATCTCCCGCATCCGCGAACAGGCGCCACAACTGAAGCTCGATGTTCAGTTGGCCGCGCCCCAGGAACTGGAACTGGAGATACTGGCGGGCCGTGCCGATGTGGGCATCAATCCACTCCACGCCCGGCGGCCCGGTCTGGACTACCAGCCCCTGTTCGACCACGACTCACTGCTGTACTGCGGTGGCCGGCACAGTCTGGCGCAGGCGGGTGACGCAAGCGAGGAGCTGATCACCCGGCAGGAACTCGCCGCCCCCAGTCATGCCGTGCTCTCGGGAGCGGCACACCTGTACCAGTTGTTTCCGCACCGCTCCACCGCGAACCATATGGCCGCGCGACTCGCCATGATTCTGTCGGGGCAGTTCGTGGGATTTCTGCCAGAGTATCTGGCCGAGCGGTACGTGAAAGGCGGGCAATTGGTGGCGCTGCGTCCCGAGCGGTTCCGCTACCGGATTCAGAATGCGGCGACGTTCAAGCGCAGTGCGGCGGAGCATCCGGCCGTGCGCCTGTTCCTGGAATCATTGGTCATCGATCCCTGAGTCGCCGACGCTTGGGGGCCGATCTCCGCTCTTCGGCAAACGGCCCCGGCGAAGGGCTAGCCTGGGGACTATGCGTCGATCGCCTGAAGGGGCGGGCAGAAGGAGTAGTTCAGAGCTTCCGCCACAACCTGTGAGGTGATTTGCCCCCGGTGAACGTTAAGGCCGTTCAGCAGGTGGGGGTTGTTTTTGAGCGCGGTGGTAATGCCCTGGTCGGCCAGCATCGAAACATAGGGCAGGGTGGCATTGGTCAGCGCCAGCGTCGAGGTGCGCGCGACGGCCCCGGGCATGTTGGCAACGCAATAGTGAACAATGCCATCCACCTCGTAGATGGGGTTTTCGTGGGTGGTCGGATGGCTGGTTTCGAAACAGCCACCCTGGTCAATGGCCACATCCACAAGCACGGCGCCGGGCTTCAGGATCGAAAGCATTTTCCGCGTGACAAGCTTGGGCGCCGCCGCGCCGGGAATCAGCACCGCACCAATGACAAGATCGGCCGTCGCAAGGTGCTTCTCGATACTGTCCGTGGTGGAATAGACCGTCCGCAATCGCCCGTTGAACATCTCGTCGATCTGCCGGAGGCGCGGCAGGCTGCGATCCAGAATGGTGACGTGAGCCCCCAGTCCGTAGGCCATGCGCGCGGCGTTAAGGCCAACCACGCCACCGCCGATCACCACCACGTTGGCGGGTTCCACACCGGGGACACCGCCCAGCAGAACGCCGCAGCCTCCGCGGGCTTTCTCCAGGCACCAGGCTCCCTCCTGGATGGACATCCGCCCGGCGATCTCCGACATGGGTGCCAGCAGCGGGAGGCTGCCGGAGTCGTCCGTAATCGTCTCGTAGGCAATGCAGGTGGCTCCGGAGTCAATCAGCAATGCAGTTTGCTCGGGGTCCGGTGCGAGATGCAGGAAGGTGAACAGGGTTTGCCCTTCCTTCAGCTGCCGGCACTCCCCATCCTGGGGTTCTTTCACTTTGAGAATCATCTCTGCCTCAGCAAAGACGGCCGCCGCACTGTCGGCGATTGCGGCGCCAGCGGTGCGGAAATCCTCGTCGCTGAAACCGCTGCCCTCGCCAGCCCCGGCTTCGACCAGAACCGAGTGGCCTCTCGCACTCAGTTCACGAACCCCGGCAGGGCTCATCGCGACTCGATACTCGTGATTCTTTATCTCTTTGGGTACGCCTATCAACATTGTGGATTGCCTCCTGGTTCGGTCGAACGAGGGGCGCAGTATAGGAGGGATGGTGCCGATAAATTTATTGAATCACGGGGCCAAAAAGAGTATTTTTTTTGAAATATTGAAGCACACAATAAAATTTTCCGAGCAAACGGTCCCATGCAGAAACATCAACTGAGCAAAATCGACGTTCGAATCTTAAAAGAGCTGCAGGAGAACGGGCGCATCACCTATTCGGCGCTGGCTGAGAAAGTCGGCTTGAGTACCTCGCCCTGCATGGAAAGAGTCAAAAAAATGGAGCGCGCCGGGATTATCCGCGGATACAGTACCCAGATCGACCCAGCCTGCCTTGACGCCAGCCTGCTGGTGTTCGTGGAGGTCTCGCTGCAGCGCAAATCCCGGGATATCTTCCGCCGGTTCAAGGAGATCGTCATGGGCCTCGAACCGGTGCAGGAGTGCTTCCTGGTATCGGGCCGGTTTGACTACCTCATCAAGGCACGAGTGGCCAACATGGCAGAGTACCGGGAGTTTCTGGGAGAAACGATTCTGGCACTGCCAGGGGTTCAGGAGTCAGCCAGCTACGTGGTGATGGAGGAATTGAAGGACACCCACATCGTGGGCGTCGAGAGAGCGTTGTCCCTCCTGGATGGAAAACCGGTGAGCGAAGCAGTTTAACGGGGTTCCGGCAACGAGCCAGGATTTACACCGCACGAACCAAGGGGCGCGAGGCGCGCCCTTGGTTCGTTCTGCCATTCAAAAAGTCACGCACATTCACTCACACAAGCTGCGGATTCCGTGGGCTTGCACCGCCGCATCCATCCATGGGTATTCGTCGTCATCGGAGAAGTAATAGTACACGCTGTCATTGGGCAGTATCAGCACCGAGATGCCACCATAGCCGGACATGAAGGGCAGCCAGACGTCCCCTGAGCAAGCGGACAGGTTGCCACTGATCTCATGGGCCCAAAACCCGTTGTTGTACTTGTAATCGGCGAGGGGGTCCAGGCCGCGGTCCGCCGGATTTCTCTGCAGTGCCGCATCCAGTTGACCCTGATGCAGAACCGACTGTCCGGAACCCGAGAAGAAGCTGCCAATCTTGGCCACGTCGTCCCGCAACCACATCAGCCCCCAACCCGTAAACGGTTGCGCAACCGAGTCGTAGGTTCGACGGGTAAAGTGCGCGGTCGGGCTCACGTTCAGGGGGGCGAGCACCTCATCGATGAGGATATCGGTGAAGATGTCCGCACTGCTCCCGGCGAGGCCCCTGAGGTAGGCATTCATCGCCGTTCCCAGGATGTAGGTATCGCTCGTGTGGTACACCCATTGGCTGCCCGGCATGGCTTTGCGCGGGTATTCGGTGCAGCTGTAGTTGATCTTGGACGCGTGGTCCTCGGGCAGGAAAAGGTCGTTGGTGTGAACTGCGCCCTCGTCGCTCATGTAGCCGGACAGGTTGTAGTTGCCGGTTGCCATATCCAGGGCATTATCAAATGTCACATCATTCCAGTTGCCGTTGCTCGCGCAGTCCGGAACATGATGGCCGATGACCTGGCTGAAGCTGCCGGGATACTTCTGCTCCAGGCGCATCAGCACGCTGCCGGCAAACACGGATTTTGCGCTTGAATACGAGGGCACCGCCAGCGATTCGCAGTAGGGGTAGCTGCCCCGGCGTGTTGCGCAGCCGCCCACATAATGGTTGCCGTCGATCACATATCCTACCAGGGACATGTGCGCAGGGTCCTTGCCGCCGGGCGCGGCGAACTTGTCCGGATCCGTTCCCGGATAATCACTCGCCAGTGCGGCCAGTGGCTTCACCGGCATCCGGCCATTTACTTCAGCCTGGTAGTTTGCGATCAGAGTGGCGGAGTTGCCGACATTGTGGGGGGTATAGCTTGCGTCCAGTTGGCCCCACATATCCACCTTGAAATACAGGCAGGTCTCGCCGGCGATCTGATAGGCCACCTCGGAAACCGAGCCGTCGTTCTTGAACAGAAAAGTCATTACGCCGTTGTGAATGCAGTTGGCATTCTTCTGCTGCAATGCGAACGGCAGCGCCGCGCGACTGTAACCATTATCGCTGGTTTCATTCCAGACGCGCCCCGGCGTCAGCACATATTCCCACTCCGGGTGCGAGCTGGGTATGGAGCCGCGCTCAACGGGGAAGATGTGACTGCCAGTCTGGACAAATTCGAACTCAAACTCCGGCAGGTGCTTGCGTGTGGTGTCCTGCGCTCCCGTGTAACGGAAGGTGTCCACATGCTCATCGAAGGCGCCGCCCCCGCTCTCGCCGAACAGCTCCAGTGTGCCTTCGAAGTTGTTGCTGGGCATGGCTGCGCCGGACGGCAAAGCATAGTTGCTGTAGTCCACCAGCGCGCCCGGGTCGGAGCCAGTGGTCAGAGTGCTGAAAGTCAGCTCGCTGCGGCTGACGTTGCCATCCCCAGTGAGCGGATCGAAGTTCTCCACGCTACCGCCACCCTGCTGGGCGCTGCCCGACAGGCCGATGACAACACTGCCTTCATCCGGATCGTTCGAGGCCACTGTGATCGAACTGGCAAAACTGCCCTCGGCCGCGGGCGCAAACTCCACACTGATCTGACAGCTTCCGGCGGCAGCTACAGTCGCGCAATCGTGGCTGCTAATGCTGAAGGGTGCGCCCGGGCTGCTGACGTTGCTGATCACCAGATCGGCGGTACCGGTGTTGCTCACGACCGCACTGAGTGTCTTGCTGCCAGCGGGGGCGACGGTGCCAAAATCCAGGCTGGAGGGCGCGTCGATATCCGGGTCCGTGGGCGCGCCTCCGTTGCCGGTCACCAGGATGGACTGCCCATAGCAGTAATCACCCGTCGTGGCCCCGGTGCCGCGGAAGCGCACTTGCACCTGGGGGTTGTTGTCCATACCGGCCGGTGAAGTGTTGGCGCTGTAGTGGACACCGTTGTCCTGACCATTGCTGATGGTCAGCGCGGTCGTCCAACTCGACCCTCCATCCGTGGAGACTTCCCCGTAGCAGAATTCGCCGTTCTCCAGGGAAGAGGCGGACATCACCAAATCAGCCGACACCGACGAATAGCCGGTCGTGGGTACCGCGCGGGTCGCGGTGGACGTTGCGCGCAGGCGGATGGATTCGTTGTTATAGGCGTCCACATTACCGGAAATGGACCAAGCGCTGATGTTGCCGTCCGAGAAATCCTCAGAGAGAATGGTGGCAGCCGTAGCGGCCAGTGGCAAAGCCAGGGCGGGCGCCAGCAGCGCCCAGCGCAATTTGGGGCAGGGTCTCATAGTCGCACCTGAATTATTGTTATTGAGCGGAACGGACTCCCGCCGCAAGCAAACGCGCAGCAGGGGACCGGCTAACAGCGCTCCTAAGATGAGGCGGACGGTAGTTGCGGTGTTAGTACCACCTGTGGGGTACTGATGGGGCCAGTCCGGAGCACGACGCACCCGGATGGTTTGTCGCAAAGCGGGGGGTAAACCGAGTCGCTGGTGTAACCGCAACCGAACTTTCGACGGAGGCCAGTATGAAACACGACATAAATGAACACCCGATCCACCTGGGGCTGGGAGCGAGCGCCGAACCAGAGCCCAGATTCACCGGTGCCATGGAGTGGTACGAGGACTACAGCGCACGCCACGCGGCCGACGGTGCGGAGGGGCGCCTCGTGGCCATGCACACCTTTGCCGAACCGTGGCAGATGTGGGAAATGCACCCCAGCGGCAGTGAAGTGGTGTTGTGCGTTGCGGGGCGCGTTAGACTGCACCAGGAGAGTAAGGACGGCACCGTCGCCACCGTTGAACTTGGTCCCGGGCAATATGCCATCAACGAGCCGGGCGTATGGCATACCGCCGACGTGGAAGAGGAGGCAACGGTGCTGTTTATCACAGCCGGCGAGGGCACACAGCACCGGCCCCGCTAGGCAGGACCGGCGCCGATGGCGCAAACTTTTGTAGACGCGGCATGCCAGCGCCTGAACGTGCGAGGCGATGGCCAGCCGGTGTTTTTGTTCGAGCGCCGATCGCGTCTGCCTTGTCTTAGTTGTCCGGAATCTCCGGCTCCACCAGTTTTGCAAGCTGCTCGAGTGAATCCTGCCAACCCAGGTAGCACATTTCCTCGGGAATCACTGAGGGAATGTTCTCCTGAACGATGCGGAGATCCGTACCGCAGGAGACCGGCTTGAGATCGATCGTAACAAGGATGTCGCCGGGCAGCGCCTCGTCGTCGAAACGATCCACGTGCCGAATACGTCCCTTGCTCAGTTCAAGGTATTCGGCGGTAAACGAATGGCTGTTTCCCGTGCCGAAGTTCGAAAACGACATCCGGTATCCGCCGCCCACCCGGGCGTCCATTTCGTGAATGGTGCCCGTAAAGCCGTAAGGCGGAAGCCAGCGTTCCAGGGCGCTCTTGTCCGTAAACGCCTTGTAAATCCGCTCGGCCGGCGCTCGCAACACCCTGTGTAGCCGAACCGTGCCCGTCTCGTTTGCCATGATACGTCTCCTGGTGCAGTGCCATATGCGCTTTAGGTGTGGAGCCGGACGAGTATTGCCCAGCTCCGGTCAGTACGGCGACGCGGTCATTCATTTGTCCCGTCGCCTTGCTCTTCACTAGTCGCGCGATGGTCTCCCCAATCGACACACATCAGTATTATTGTTCTGGCTACCATCGGAGCCCGGTCCGGTGCGTCGGGATTTACCGCTCGTTTTCCAATGAAAGTACCATCGCCTGGTCGCAGCGCGCGGTTTCCAGCAGGTCGTTCGCATCCCGGAAGCCGAAGGCCCGATACAGGGCAATCGCTTCCGTGAGAACCGAGGCGGTCTCCAGCATCACCTCCTTGTAACCCATGCGCCCGGCTTCCTCCAAGAGATGTCGAAGTAACTGTTTGCCGTAGCCCTTGCCCCGCGCCTCCTTGAGCATGTACATCTTGCGCAGTTCGCAGCGGTTTGCGGTCATGGGCCTGATGCCACCGGTGGCGATGGGCTGGCCGTCTGCCTCCAGGATGCAGAAGTAACCGCCCGGTCCGCCATAGTGCCCCTCAACATCCTCCACATCCGCATCGGTGGAATCCGGGTCCGGCTCGAGGCCGTATTCCTTCAGTGTGGGGTAAATAATGTGGCGCAGGGTGGCCACGTCCTGGTTGGTCGCGCGTCTGTAGTGAAGCGTTGGTGACATGGGTTTACATCCGGTTTCAAGGGTTTAGTGGGCGCAACACCTCATTCAAGATCCACCTGCGAAGTGCCTGCAGGCCGGGATTGTGGCGGCTGCTCTCCGGGTAGACCAGGTGGTAGGCGTATTCGTCGGCTGGGCTGACGTGGATATCGAACAGCCGCACCAATCGCCCCTGAGCCAGTTCGTTCTCGATCATCGCCAGTTCAACCAGGCCGATCGCGTTGCCGTCGCTTACGGCCTGGACCACGTGGCTCGAGTCCGTAAAGGACAGGCACCGCCTATCGTCAAAATTGTCGATGCCGGCCGCGGCCATCCAGGTGGGCCAGTTTGGCCAGATCATCCCCTCGGTCTGGCAATCCACATGGCACAGGGTGTGGTGGAGCAAGTCTCCGGGTTCATTCAGAGGCGGGCTGGATTCGAGAAGCTTCGGGCTGCACACCGGAACAATGACCGTATCGAATAACCGATCCGAGAGTGCGCCGGCATAGCGCCCGCTGCCAAAGCGGATGGCGGCGTCGACATCGTCGATCTCGAAATCCCGCACTCGATCCGTAACGTCGAATGTGAGTTCCAGATCCGGGTTGGTTTCGCGGAAGCGCGACAAACGCGGCAAAAGCCAGTGGGCCGCAAACCTCGCCCCGACCGAGAGGCGCAGGTGGGCGGTGCCCCGGGCCATTTTGCGGGCGCGGCTGGCCGCCCGGTGAAGCTTCTCCAAGGCCTCACTGGTTGCTTCGAGCAGCATCGCACCGGCTGCAGTGAGTTGAATGCGGCGGCTGGAGCGGGTGAACAGGACGACCTCGAGTTGCTCCTCGATCTCCTTGATCTGGTAGCTCACGGCCGCCGGCGTCAGGCCCAACTCCTCGGCCGCGCGGGTAAAGTTCAGGTAACGCCCGGCCGCTTCGAAGGTTCGGAGTGCGCGGGTTCCTGGGAGCATTCGCTGCATGGATCTTCAAACTCTCTTTAACAATCTTTCGAAAACTACTCGTTTCCCAGCGCGAGATCAATGGGCAATAGTAGCGGCTTCATGTTCATCTATTGAAGGAGTTTGAAGATGCTGAAATCCGGACTGACCCACCCGTTGGCGATTGCGATGTGGGATTTCTCCTGGTTGGAGCGCCGCTGGCCAGGCGCGGGCTATGAGGACTGGGGCAAGGTACTGGACGAGCTGAAGGAGCGGGGCTACGACGCGGTGCGTATCGACCCCTATCCCCACCTCATCGACGCCGATCCGGGCCGTGAATGGGAATTGCTGCCGGTCTGGAATCAGCACGACTGGGGAAGCCCGGGGCTGACCAGAGTCCGGGTGCAGCCCGCACTGAACGAATTTATCGGCTTGTGTGCGGAGCGGGGCGTCAAAGTCGCGCTCTCAAGCTGGTTCCGGCAGGACAGTGACGACTTGCGGATGCGAATCGCCTCCCCCGAAGACCTGGCTCGTATCTGGACACGCACGCTGGACTCCATCGCGAGTGCAGGGCTGCTCGACAATATTCTGTGGGTGGACCTCTGTAACGAATGGCCGGCACCGTTGTGGGCACCTTTTCTGCGGCTCGGATCGGGCCCGGAAGGTGTGGGGCCGTCGCGCACCCGGCCCGATGTCACGCGCTGGATGAAGGACTCCATTGCCATACTGCGGCAGGCGCATCCCGGTCTTGGATACTGCTTTTCCTACACTGCGGAATATCTTAACTGGCGGGAGCAGGATGTTTCATTCATGGATCTGCTCGAGCCTCATATCTGGATGTCGCAAACGGAGGTCAGCGACTTCGATCAACGAATGGGCTTCGACCTCGGCGACGCGAGCTTCAACCCTAAAATGTACGAGATTCTGGCGCGCAATGCCGAAAGCCTTTACCGGGCAGAACCCGACCACTGGAAGCAGTGCCTGAAGAGGGGGATTAACCTGCTGGCGGAGTGGTCACGGCAGGCCGACGAACCCCTGATTACCACCGAAGGGTGGGCTTTGGTGGCCTACAGGGACGGGGCGCTTCTCGACTGGGGTTGGGTCAAGGAGTTGTGCGCATTCGGCGTAGAGGAGGCTGTAAAAACCGGACGCTGGATCGGCTTGTCCACAAGCCATTTCTGCGGCCCGCAATTTGTAGGGATGTGGCGGGATATCGATTGGCACCGGCGCCTGACGGACCTGATTCACGAGGGACGAATCGACTGACGCCTTTGGGGCCCTGTTCCGGTGCTTATTTTTACCGGAACAGGTGCCAGCTCATCGCGGCTGATACAGCTGGATCAGATTGCCGCAGGTATCGGCAAAAATCGCAATCGTCACCTCGCCCATGTCGGTGGGCTCCATGGTGAACCTTACCCCCAGATCCTTGAGCCGTTCGTACTCGGCCTTTACATCATCAACTTCAAAGGCCGTCAGCGGGATACCCTGCTCAAACAGGGATTGCTGGAATGTTTTTGCGGCGGGGTTGGCATTCGGCTCCAGCACAAGCTCCACATCCTGGGGGCCTTCGGGGGAAACCACGGTGAGCCACCTGAACTCCCCGGCCTGGATTTCCTTGCTTTTGATGAATCCGAGAATTTCGGTGTAGAACTGCAGCGCTTTGTCCTGATCGTCGACAAAAATACTGTTGAGTTTGATTCGCATGGAGCCTCCGTCGGGCTGGCGAGTGGCTTTTAAGAATGTGGCCGGCAGTTTACCGGGCGGTGAAGCAACCCTTCTTCTTGAAAATTGCGGTCTTTATTTCGGCGCTCCGCCCATTAGCGAAAAACAGCAAGGCATCAGTTGCTTTGGGGTGCCCGCGGTTACCATCGGGCGGAATCGCCGCCGGTAGTCGCTCGGGGTTACAGCGAAGCGGCGTACAAAGAGCTCGCTGAAGCTTCCCATACTGGTATATCCCACGGCCAGGCACACCTCCGTCACGGAAAATTCGCTCGCCATCAGCAGATGTTTGGCTTTGGTTAACCGGGCACGGATTCGGTGCTGATGAGGGGTCTCCCCGAACACTGTTTTGTAAAGCCGAATGAAGTGGTACGTCGACATTCCGATGTCCGCCGCCACCTCTTCAACCGGGGGCGCGGACTCGTTCACAATGTCGAGCAGACTCCGCGCTCGGCTCAACCTGATGAGTAAGCTGCTGGACAGCATAATCGCGATTCCCTCTAATCGGCCATGAATTTTGGCAGCGACTCTGCCAATGCATCAATGGCTACGCGCAGCCGAAAGGGCAGATGCGGCGTTTTAACCCACAAGATGCTCACGTCGAGACCAAGTCGGCTTGTTCGGTCAGCGGATGCACGAGTTCACCGCTCTTTAACACGTTGGCACAATGCGTGTGCCCCTGTTTCTGCGTCATTCGCATCTCAGCCAATAATCGCCAGGAACCCCTACAATTTGATCAGACGAAAGCGTTAACTTTGTCGCAAAGACTTCCCCACTCGCACCTTCCCGTTGATATTCGAGTCAGTAAATCCTATTCTCGTGCCAGAGCTCCACTGCGCCTCACTGCTGCTTCAAAGTTGTTGGCGGTGATGCTGTGACGCTGATTAAGAGCCCACCGACGTACCACTCTTCATATTGAGATCATCTTACCGAGCGCTATTTCGCCGTAGGCTGCCATTGCTTTCGCAGAATTCTGGTGAGGGGTAATTCACCAATGGGAAACACGACAAGGGCGTAGCACGTTAAAACAGCCTGTTGGCTGATACAGGGAAAAGGAAACATTCAATGAAACGGCTCATACAAACCACCTTCCAATCAACTCTTTGCCTGGCTGTTCTGATAACAGCATCCTTGCTGAATGCCTGCGGCGGAAGCGGAGGAAGCAGTGTTATCAGGGATGCGGCGGCGGACTCGAAGCTGCAAACAGAGACAGGGACATTCCTGCCCGGCCCCATAAAGGGTCTCCAATATGAATCAACCAGCCATTCCGGTGTGACCAACGAACGTGGCGAGTTTCAGTACGAGCCAGGTGAAACCATCACGTTTTCAGTGGGTGGCATAGTACTGGGGGCCGCGCCGGGTGCGAAGCAGATCACTCCATTCGACTTCTTCGGTATGTCACCTCCCGATACCGAACTGGTTGTTCGCAATTATGTGGAGAGCGTAGCGGTGACTGACTTTGACCGGGCTTCTAACATTACATTTTTTCTTCTTCTGCTGGACAAGGACGGGGATCCCGGCAACGGCCTGGAGGTGAGTGCGTGGAACCAGACGCTGGCCAACGCCTCCCTGAGCTTTGACGAGCACTTCTACTATTTTTACGAAACCGACGAATTTTCCGATCTCAGAGCCGGAACCGGGCCCTGGTACAGGGGTTACGCTACTGCGGCCCTGCCTTACCTGTATGAGCAGCTTTCCATCACCGTACCCGCTCATGCTCTATCGGAGCTCGTCACGGATGACGATGAAGATGGAAGTGTCGAGAGCCGCGAGGTGTACGTTTACAATGCACTTGGTCTGAGGGAGTCGGTGAGTACGGATACCGGCGACACAGGCAATTACAATAATGTCGTCCAGTACAGCTTTGATGCCAGAGGACGCTTGGTGAAGGAAGAGCGCCGCCGGGACAACGATGACGATGGCACTACAAATGAAGTCGTCGTCTCGACGATGATCTACGATGACTTTGGGCGCACCGTTGAAACCCGACGGGAAACTGACCAGGACGCAGATGGTATACCGGAGTCAATCTCAATCATCACCCAGCAGTGGAACGAGGAGGGAAACCGCAGCTACCGGGAGTCAAGAAACACCGCGACCTGGAGCGTGGATCAGTGGGATTACAACGAGCGTGGCCTTGTTACAGCGGCTCATTCGCAATCGGGCACCACGGGTACTGATACGCCAAAAAGCCGAACAGAAACAAGCTACTCCTACGACCCTGATACCGGTCTGTTACTCGCCCGTGAGGAAAAGGTCGATAACGCCAATGACGGAACGTTCGAGGGAACCAAAACCACCATCTACCGATACGACAGTGAAGGTCGGGAAGTGGAACAAGTGTACACGGAATTTTATGATTCCTGGACTTCGAGCCAAGTAACCACGGCCACCCGCAGCTATGATGATGCAGGAAATATCCTGGAGGTGAGAATCTCGTACGACCCGGATGATGACGGAAGTCCAGAATCCACGAAGGTGGAAACATACACCTATGATTACAGCCAAGTGCCCGGCGGAAGGCTAGTCAGGTATCATTACGGCCATGACAGCAACGCCAACGGCGTATTTGATGAACAGGAACTGCGAGAAATCACCTATGGCGATAACGGTCTGCCCGAAAAAATAGTTTCCAAATTTGATAATGATGCCGACACAAATTTTGATACCGTAAGCACCAGCACGTTCGTTTTCGATGACAACGGAAGGGTGATAGAAGAGTTCCGGGAAGAGATAAATGAAGGTGCTCTGGCGAGTCGCTATATGCAGGAGCGGAGCTACGACCAGAACGGAAACCTACTGACCGAGAGAGATCGTGAAGACACGGATCTGGACGGAAATTGGGATGTGACCGATCTTTTACAGTACAGCTACGAGCCCCTGGAGGATGGGTTGTTCCATATACTGAGTAGCTGGCAATAAATCTGTGTCATTTCCCTAGACACCACTCCAGATAAACTCGATCCTGATTCCACCGGGCTCGTAGCACATCATGTGCTTCCTTGGGCCGTTTCCGACGAGTTCCGGTGGAAACTCGATCTCAACACCAGGATGGAGTTTGACCCGCTCACACACACGGTTCAGTTGCTGCTCAGACTGAACCTCGAGTGCCAGGTGGTGCAGCCCAATGTTCTTGCGCCGATGAAACTCTTCCACCGGGAGCGCGGAATCAACCTGCCAGAGGGTGAGTCGTACCTTGCCATCGGACACGGCCGTTCGGGGGTAGGACTCATCGTACCCGGATTCCTCCCACCCGAGGGCCTCGATAAAGAAGGACTTGGTCGCTTCCAGGTCCTTTACCGCCAAGCCCAGATGGTTGATTCCTTGTGTTTCGGGCATTTTTGTTCTCCTTGGTGTTGATTCGCAGTCGGCCAGTTGTAGGAAAGTCTACATATTCGGGTTGCCGTAAGAGCAGTTGAACACTGCGTGTCCCGCTTGCCAGCCGATGCCGCCGTCAAATCGAACCCATCGTTCAATCATTGTTCATCAGTCTACGAAAACGTGTGAGTCGATCCCGTTCCAGCTCTTGAGGCAGTGCGACCTGGAGCAGCATTCCTGCCGATTTAACCAGAAAATAGGGAGAAGTCACCCCTTCGGTTTTGCGAATATGATGCCCAGCGATCAGATTGGAAAAAATACAAGCTGTTCAATCGTGACAGCATTGTATGGAGCAATAACAATTCGGACTAGGGATACAAAAATAACAAACGGAGCTCGCCATGCGATTAGCCATCCAGACTCCTTCACTTGTTCTCCTCCTTTTCTCAGAAGCAGCCCTTTCACACAGCTTTACCAGCGTGCCATCCTCAGCGAATGGGGCGTTCAACCTGAGTTGGAATATACATCAAGATCCCAACTTGGTCCGCTGGTACGTTAAATACACTGGGGCTGCCAGGGGGACGTTCCGGACTGGAGTGAGGACGGGCAATCATTCGGGAACTTTCACACCGAGCGCTAATGGGACCTATACCTTTGAATTGTGGCTGGACGCGCGCTGCTGCGGTGGATTCGACATCAGCCACGTAAAGGTTGCCAGTGCGAATGTTTACGTCAACGTTCCAGCTCCAGGGAAACCTGGTTCGATAAGTGCCCCAGCGACTAGCGGGTCGAGCTCGGTGGCTGTTTCGTGGTCTGCCGCATCGGGTCTGGTGAATATATATGAGCTGTACAGGCAGAAAGATAATGGAAACTGGTCTTCTCCAACCAAGACGAGCGGAACATCGGTTACTGTTTCCTCACTCACTACCGGAGCCTGGGATTTCAGGGTGCGAGCCTGTAACTTCGCCGGGTGCAGTGCCTATACAGCTGAAAAACGGGTAAACCTTGCCATCGCACCAAATACCCCTCCCAGCATTGGACTAAGCGACGTTACCGATGGAGGTGACACCGACCGAGAAGGAAAATTCACGGTGAATTGGGGGGCCTCCAGCGCCACGCCTGCGGTTACCGGATATCAGGTGTATCAGTGCAAGGGAGCCTGCAGTACCTCCTCAGACTGGAGCCGAATTTACTCAGCGGCCAGTACAAGCACCCGTTCTATTTCCGTTCCCGCTTCAGGAGCGTTAACAAACGGTACCTATAAATACCGCGTACGGGCCTATGCCAAAGGCGGTACCCACGTACAATATAGCGGTTGGCGAACATCATCCACGGTCACGGTAAATCGCAGGCCAGACGCCGTGGACAATTTCACGCAACCTGCCGACGGCGAGGAACAAAGCGGGAGTTTTGAGGTGGCCTGGTCCGCGGTCTCTGGTACATTTGACCCGGTAACCCGTTATGAGCTTCAGTGCAGTATCGATGGCTCTGCCTTTGACTTTGCTATATGCGGTAGCAGCGATCTTGGCACCAATACTAGAATGCCGGTGCTTATCGAGGAGGGAACAGCTGGAGAATTTCGATTCCGCGCCAGAGCGTGCAACGCGCAGGGCTGTGGCTCCTGGACCCCAACAGAACACCAAAAAGTGGTACAGGTAAACACTCCACTGGTCGAACCGGGCGAGCCAGAGTTTACGGGTTATCCGCTTGAAAGTGATTTCGGTGATTACGATGTCGAGTGGTCCCGACCAAACGGTGTCGTAACCTCGTACGAGCTTCAACAGCAGACAAAGGGAGATGCGGACCCTCAATGCGAAACCGACTGTTGGAGCACTGTGCTCTCAGGTCAGGATACTCAGTACCTTGTACGCGGCAGGGTCGAAGGCAAGTACCGCTACCGAGTTCGCGCTTGTAACGCCGACGCGTGTTCCGGCTGGAAGGTAGGGGATTGGATCGATGTCCACAACCTGGAGGGGATTGCGCCCGCAGTGGGCCTGGCGATCGCCGACGTGCCCGGCACGATGGATTACAATGCAGGCGTAAGCAACCAAGGCGATGCACAGGTTTCCATTCCGGTTAAAGTGGCCCCCGGCTTGAACGGCCTTGTTCCCAACCTTTCGATCGAATACTCAGGTGCGCGCTACAGGGAGAGAAATAATGAGGTGCTGCCCGAAGATATTCTTGGCTACGGATGGCGTTTAGCGGGGCTGGGCGAAATCCGCAGATGCGTCAAGAACCGCCCGAGCGAAGACTTTATCAGGATGGATGATAGCGACTCCCTCTGCCTCAATGGTGAGCCACTCGTTCTTGTTTCTGGAGATAATTGGGCAGCCGGTTCGCTTTATCGCACATTGCGAGAAAGCTTCAACCTTGTAGAGCTCAAGGAGACGGATGGTAAGATTTGGTTCCAGGTTTCCTCTCCGGATGGTCGAGTCAGTCAGTATGGCTACACTCAAGACAGTCGCCTAAGGGTGGAGGACTCCCCATATTTTGGCTGGAGCTTGAACAAGGTCACTGACGCCTTCGGTAATACCATCGAGTATTCTTACCACAGAGATACTGTGCAAGGGATCAACTACCCCCTGAATATCGTCTATGGAAACGGTGGCGACGCAAAGATTGAATTTGCATACGGTACCAGGGACGATGCACCGCCCCAGCCGCTGGATCCGGGAGAGATTGATCAGGAGCAGCTTGTACTTCTTCACCATATCAACGTATCGCTGGATGACAAACCACTGCGGGAATACCGGCTTATCACAGAAGAGGCACCGGCTGACTCTGAGGTCGACCATTATAGACGCCTGCAGCAGGTCCAACTGTGCGGTTATGATCAATTCGGTTATGGCGCCCAGTGTCTGAATCCGTTGAACTTCAGCTGGTTTGAGCCGGGCAGCGCCAACCCGATAGATATCAATACGGGTATAGGCGAAGTTGTCGATGGACTGGGTAAGGCGACCCGTTTCTATCACACAATGATCAGAGAAGGGTCCAGTGACGGGCTTTTCTTCGAGCGCCCGTTTGACGAAGGGATTATTCCTTCCAATGCAAAAGAGCTCGACCGGAAGACGGAGACTACCGCACTGTTGTTGGAGAGGTTCATAGGTCCAACGGTACATCCGACGGCTGGCACAAGACTGCCTACTTCTACCAGGGAGTCGGCCTGATCAGTACAAATAACTGGGGTTTCCTTGGGTTCTATGCGCAGAAGATTCACGACCTGCAATCCGACATCGTCACCTACCGCCAATTCCGCCAGGATTTTCCACACTTTGGCAAAATCGCACGACAGCTACAGTTCCAAAGCAGCTATGAGGCAGCGGCCCAGCAGCTGAGCGAGCGGCAGTCTCGCTTGAAAGAGCTTACGTTCTCGGCCGGCGCTGGGACCACCTACCAGTCCGTTCTGGAGCAACGCACTGAGACCATCATCGAAGGAAACCAGCCGCTTGGCTACCGCCTCCAGACCCGAGACCATGTCAAAGGAAACTACGACACTGTTGGCGAACTTACAGATGGGTTGGTGGATACACAAAAGATTGCACGCTATGCCAGTTTTTCCACGGAGCAGAGCTTCTGGGGTGAAGTTCCAATCGCCAACGTTAGCGGTATCGAGCGCAGCCACCAGAAGATCACCACAATTCTGAATCGTACCGGGGGCAGCTGGTTAGTCGGATTTGTGGAAAGTGAGGAATCAAGGGATTACTCGGGAGATGTTTCCGGTACTCCGGACCGTGTTCGCAGCGCAGTGTCTTCTCCTTATGGTGATACAAACAAACTTGCGAGCTTGACGCGCTTCCCCGGACATCAAGATCTGGAACTCGCAATCGATTATGACTATGACCAAAAGGGCAATGTAATCAGCGAGGCCACCAGCGGTGCCAACATCGAAAGTCGCAGTGTAACGGCGGCTGGCTTTATCGACGGCCGCTACCCGGGCACCATCACTAACGCGCTTGGGCAGTCAATCAGTGTCTCCTACGATGGCCGCTTCGGGTTTGCGACTCGTGTTATTGATGCCAATAACCGCGTGACGGATGCCGAATACGATCCATTTGGCCGCGAAGCCGAGCGTGTCAACGCGGACGGCGTTCAATTTCAAACCGAGTATACTCAATGTCTGGCGGGTAGCTGTCCGGTTTACGGGAGTATGTTGGCTGCTTATAAAGTGACCACGAGATCGGCAATCTCTCCCACTGTGGATCGCTACTACGATCTGTTGGGTCGTCTCATCCAACAAGACACGGCCGCTTTCGACGGGGTACGGGTGTCCAGGCAGGAGTTCAATTACGACCCGCTTGGTCGGCTCTATCTCGAGGTTGCCCCCTTCTACCCCGGCGAGAAAAAGCCTCTCACGAGCTACGAATACGATATCCGTAATCGACTCACCAAGGTCTTGCGTCCGGACGGCAGCGAGGCGCGAACAGACTATATTCCGGTGCCGGCCAGCCACCAGCTACAGGTGGCCGTGACCGAGGATGTGCTCGATAGCAGCGGCGCCATGGTGGATACTCAAGTTCGGCATGAGTTCTACAATCTTGGTGGCGATTTGGTCAAAGCCGTTGATGCTGCAGGCAGCATCAACGAGGTGGCGACAATCTATGCCTATGACGGCAGCGGGTTGTTACAGTCTGTCGTCATCAATAGTGATGAGTCCACTCGATCCAGTTTTACGTATGACGATGCCGGCAACCGGATCAGTATGACAGGGCCCAACGTAGGCACCGTGACCAACAGCTATAACGCGCTGGGACAGGTGATAGGTCAGATGGACAATATGGGCCAGTCGACCAGTTACGGCTACGACAAACTGGGCCGCCTGCTGCAGCAGATCGATGAAGCGGGTGTGGCGCAGTGGACCTATGATCCGGCTAATGGCCTCGGCAGTCTCGCAAGTCGAAGTTATACGGAGAGCGGGATTACCGGCTTTGCGGAAAGCTACGGCTATACCGATACTGGGAAACTGAATCGCGTTGATACCGCAATCGATGTTGGAGCTGGTGCTCGCAACTACAGCCACAGCTATGGCTACGACGGCCATGGACGCTTGAACAAGGTGGTCTACCCCGCAGCTAACGAGGTCCATTACCAATACACGGGGCAGGGCTATCTGCTGCAGATCACCGACGGCGTCAACCCGTTGAAGACGTTCAACGATATGAATGCCTTCGGCCACGCTGTGGAAGAAGTCTATGGGAACGGTGTGATTACCACCCGTCAGTATGATCCGAACACCGGGCGACTGGAATCCATCAATACCGGGAATGGCAGCGTTCAGGATAATCATTACCGTTGGCGCAGCGATGGAATTCTGGAAAGCCGGCTGGCCCAAGCGGGAGGGGTTCAGAAAGAGGAGCGCTTTACCTACGATAGCCTGAGGCGCCTCGTGGAGGCCGAAACCCTGGTGGACGGCAGCAGTGGCCAGACCTTGAGCACACTCTATGACACCCTGGGCAACATCCTGAGCAAAACCAGCAGCCAGCCCGGAGGCACCGAGGTTACAGGCTACCAGTACGGCCAAAACGGCAATGCGGGCCCCCACGCAATAAGCCAGGTGACGATCGACGGCATTGCCAACACCCTTTACTATGACGCAAATGGTGCTGTCACCCGCTATGACGCCGCTACTGGAGATGACAAGTGGATCAGCTGGAGCCCTCGACAATTGCCGGAAGAGATTGTCCTCGGTGATGCCCAGGGTACGGCCACCCCGACCGCGCGGGATCGCTTCCGCTACGGCCCGAACGGGCAACGCTACTACCGGGAAAGTAGTTGGTGGGACGAGCAAGCACAGCAACTCGTAACAGAAAAGGCCTTTATTATTGGCAAATATGAAGACGTGTTGCCCGCCAACGACCCGGATTACCAGAGGATACACAAGACTCGAATTGACGAGAACATTCTCCAGGTCACTACGACGGATCACTTGGGGATTAGCAACACGGTCCTTGAGTACGTGCATCGTGACCACTTGGGTTCTGTCGAGAAGGTCACAGATGAAACGGGAGCTGTAATACTCGCTACCGCTTTCGATCCTCACGGAAACCGGAGAAACGCTCATTGGACTGGCGAGCTCAGCGAAAGCGAACTTGAGGAGCTTCTGGAGGGTCAGGGCCTGACGACCAGGCGCGGATTTACCGGTCACGAACATTTGGATAGAACCGGGCTGATTCACATGAACGGGCGAATCTTTGACCCGACTTTGGGTAGATTCATCAGTGCGGATCCTATAGTTCAAGCGCCAACCTACAGCCAGAGCTATAATCGGTATGCATACGTCTTCAATTCACCGCTATCATTTGCTGACCCCAGCGGGTTTGCGGCCGGTAGGACCTACGAATTCAACCCCGACTCTCCCCGCGAGCCCCGACCGCCTTGCCTCCAGCTCAGCGATTGTTTTACCTACTATGACTTGGGTGGCGAATCTTACGCAGATGCAGCATGGTGTGGGGGATACTGCGCGCCTGGGCCCATCGTTATTTGGTGGGATGTATCAGATTTCTTCGACCTCTTGTCCGGCATAGATTGGGAAGGCGCTTTAAGCGCCGGCGAAGGTCCGCGGCCAGGGTCCGGTGGTGCGGGAGGACATGGATATGGTAGTGTCGTTTCGCGGTCTTTTTATGGCACCAATGGGGGAATAAAGTCCCAAGTAAGAGAGATTCTAGGTATACAACCGGGATCTTTCCCGCTCGACGAATGGCTTTCAGATTTCGCAGACAGTCTCGTTAAGGACCGACCTAGAGCGGCGAACTATTTGAACCCCCTAAGCGAATGCGGTAATACCAACTGCCTCCTCCATGCTGCAAATATAGACCCAGGTTCACCAGGTACAGCGGCCTACAACGCCCACCTGGATGCGTCCCTTTCGTCAGTTGCCGCTACATCTATTAACCTAGTCGGCATCGGCGTTCTGAGATCTGCGCCTAGCGTTTGGTCGAATATGACTCCGGCTAACAAATTGATATTTATGAATATCACTAGAAGAATTATGAATATGGGAGTCGAAGAGACGTTGGGGGTCGATCTTCCGAGCGGCCCAGGACCCCACGTAGTTCCGAGGCAGATCAATCCGCCATACACCATATCAGCACCAAGGTAGCACGCTGTGCGAATTGAAGTAGAGAAGAAGTGGCTATATCGATCTGCCGCGTTTGTATTGTGTTGCGCGGCGGTCTTTTGGGGTTACCAAAAAACCGGGAGCCTATTCCTTGCTTTCTCAGCGGGAGCTGCGGTCTGTTTTTCCTATGGGTTTCTTGTGCTGTTGTATTCAACATTGAGGGGGCAAGCTCTAAAGCGGTTTCTTGCGAAAAGTGGAAAATCTATTCCGGTTGGTGATGTAGATTTGGATAGCAACCCTCCGCTTCAGGATTTTGTTTACTTTAATGACAATTCGTATGCTTCAGCGATTACCGTAAGCCGCGAGGGGATTTACATCTATAGTTTCGGACTCTTCTCTTGTTTGCTTCCATGGGAAAGCATCGCAAACCTATATGTGCTTGATCGCGGTTCAAAAAGTTGTGCCCAGGTTTTATTAAATTGTCCTGAGAGCGATTCGCGAAAGCTTATAATTGGCTGGGAAAAGAAGTTCGATCAGTATGTGCCTTCATCGACGGCGATTAACAAAAGATGACGCACATCGCACTATTAATCAAGAGCAGGTCTGCTGAGCACCAATGGAACGAAGAAAGGGGACAGAATTATTTTTCAACTCAGCGCTACCCCTAGGTAAACAAGAAGCACAAATTGGCAACAGCAGAAAAAAGGGGACAGAATTATTTTTCAACTCAGCGCTACCCGTAGGTCAGCAAGAAGCACAAAATGGCGACAAAATCTTTTCTCCTCAGAACGCACGGAGCCAGTGAAAACAAAGGAAAAACTACAAGGAGTGATTGGAAAAAAGGGGACAGAATTATTTTTCAACTCGGCGCTACCCGTAGGTCAGCAAGAAGCACAAAATGGCGACAAAATCTTTTCTCCTCAGAACGCATGGAGCCAGTGAAAACAAAGGAAAAACTACAAGGGGTGATGATGCCAACGCGTGAAGAAAGGGGACAGAATTATTTTTCAACTCAGCGCTACCCGTAGGTCAGCAAGAAGCACAAAATGGCGACAAAATCTTTTCTCCTCAGAACGCATGGAGCCAGTGAAAACAAAGGAAAAACTACAAGGAGTGATGATGCCAACGCGGGCACACGAGTCATTTTACCTGGGTTGCCGCAGGCGGTGTTTGTGCAAGACAAGGATTATTGCTACTACCTGGAAAACCTCGCGGAATGGAAGAAGGAACAGGGGCTTGAGGTTTACAGCTATTGCCTGATGACCAATCACGTTACTTGATAGTTGGTGCGAACGACGAGATTGGCAGCATTGGAAGACTGATGGAGCGCTTGGCCGGCCGGCAGAGTCGCTGGGTGAACAAGCTGGACTCCCGCGGTGGGTCATTGTGGGAAAGCCGGTACAAGATAAGTCCGATTGATAGCAAGAAATAAGTCGGACAGACAGGCTAGGCAAAGCAATATCTCAGCGCCCGGGTGCGGGTTGGCGATCAGGTGGTGTTATTGCTGAGGTATCTCAATTCGGCACCCGGAGCGGCCTTGTCCCATTTCAAGGGAGGGTACTCCTTCACCAAACTGGTATCGGTCAGCCCGGCCAGGGCGCGGGCTTGCTGCGCCTTGGCATCAGGTGAGAGCTCCAGTTCTATACTGTTGATGATCTTCTCCATCAAGTCGTACATGGGAGCAACGCTGGCCCGTTTGTCCAGCTCCGAGCGGGGAAGACCGAGCAGGCGGCTTGGCATGAAGTGGAACGTAGCCATGATGTCGTCGGCAATGGGGAAGAATACCCAATGCGCTATGGTCCGATGGGCCGAGAAGTCGCGGGGGACAGATTCCATTCGGGCCGCATTGACAGGAAGGGAAATGGTTGGCTATAAGAGCTGCTTGCAGGTTCTCAAGCCAGGCGTTCGTCGATAGCCGAGGTTGCGATAGGCCATCTTCAGGCGATGCCAACCGCCGACCTTGGATTTGAATCGGAACTCCGGACCAGTCGACGAGCTGTAGATAGTCATCGAGACGAAAGGGTGGGCCTTTCGGCATCGGTTCGCGGGGATTTCCCACGAAGGGCATTAAAGAGTTGGGTTGTTGCGATGAATGCCGCCAGGCCGCGATACGCTTTTGAATGGAGGTGTGCTCGGACGTTTCCGGGCTGATGGCCATCTTGGCGCGTATGGGATTGAGGTCCACATAGGCCACGCAAGCGGCCAGGGGCCTACTACGTACGTTTTGCCAGCTGCGCATCGAAGTACAATGCGTGTCCCCGACGTTTCGGTAATGCGTAGCTGCCGTTGTCACTTCATAGCCAGTAATGGCCCGGAAGCCCTACAATTTTGATCAGACAAAAGCGTTAACTTTGTCGCAAAGAAGTCTCCGATTGCACCTTGCCGTTGATATTCGAGTCATTTAATCCTATTCTCGCGCCAGAGCTCCATTGCGCCTCGCTGCTGTTGCAAAGTCCTATGCGGTGATGCTGTGACGCTGATCAAGAGCCCGCCGTACCAATCTTCGTTTATCTTACCGAACGCTATCCGCCGTAGCCTGCCATTGCTTTCGCAGAATTCTGGTGAGGGGTAATTCACCAATGTGAAACACGACAAGGGCGTAGCATGTTAGAACAGCCAGTTGGCTGACACAGGGAAAAGGAAAAATTCAATGAAAAGGCTCGTACAACCCACCATCCAATTAACTTTTTCTTTAGCGGCTCTGATAACCGCATCCTTGCTCGGTGCCTGCAGCAGCGGCGGGAGCAGTGTGGTCAACGACGCGATGGCGAACTCACAGCCGCAAACGGAGACCGGCACATTCCTGCCTGGCCCCATAGAAGGCCTGCAGTACGAATCAACCAGCCATACCGGTGTGACAAACGCTCGTGGCGAGTTTCAATTCGTACCCGGTGAAACCGTCACCTTTTCAGTTGGTGGCATAGTACTGGGGGCCGCGCCGGGTGCGAAGCAGATCACTCCATTCGACTTCTTCGGTATGTCACCTCCCGATACCGAACTGGCGATTCGCAATTACCTTGAAAGCGAAGCGGTTACGGACTTTGACCGCGCTTCCAACATCACGTTCTTTCTCCTTCTGCTGGACAAGGACGGCGACCCCGCCAATGGCCTGGACGTCGGTGAGTGGAACCAGACGCTGGCCCGAGCTTCTCTGAGCTTTGACGAGCACGTCTTCTTATTCTACGAAACCGATGAATTCTCTGATCTCAGAGCAGCAACGGGCCCCTGGTACGAGATCAACGCTTCCGCGGCCCTCCCTTCCTTGTATGAGCAGCTTTCCATCACTGTACCGGCTCACGCGCTGTCGGAGTTGGTCACCGACTTCGGTGAGGATGGCAGTGTCGAGAGGCGTGACGTCTATGATTATGACGCGCTTGGTTTCAAGCTCGCTTTCAGCATCGACGTGGGAGACACCGGCAACTTCGACACGGTCCTCGAATACAGCTATGACCCCAGGGGACGATTAGTAAGCCAGGAGCGTCACGAGGACACCGACGCGGATGGCGCTACAGATGATCTCTACACGTCGACTACGAGTTACGATGATTTTGGGCGTGTTGTTGAAACCCGAAGTGAAACCGACGAACACGCGGACGGTGTACCCGAGTCCACGGTTATCACCACCAACCAATGGAGCGAGCAGGGGCACCGGATCTACAGGGAATCACGAAGCAGTACAGACTGGGTAAAATCTCGCTGGAGTTACGATGAAAATGGTCGTGTAACCCAGCTTTCCCAGCATTTCGGCGCCGTGGGTACTGAAACGCCCGCCAGCGTAAGAGAAGAGACCTACACCTACGACCCTGATACCGGACTCTTGCTCGCCCGCGAGGATAAAACCGACAGCGACAATGACGGATCCTTCGAGGGCACCCAGGCCTATATCTACCGATATGACACGGAAGGCCGGGAAGTAGAAAACGTGTTCACGGACTCGCACGACACGTGGACATCGAGCAAAATAACCACCACCACGCGCAGCTACGATGATGCAGGTAATATCGTGGAGCAGAGAGTCTCAATCGATAATAACGACGATGGAAATCCAGACTCCACGAGGGTGCACACATACACCTATAATTACAGTCAATCATCCAGCGGACGGCTAGTAAGTTATCGATACAGTGATGACAGCGATGGCGACGATGTGATTGATGAACAGGAGCTGCGAGAAATCACCTATGACGATAAAGGTCGTGCCGAAAAGGTAATCTCCCACCTTGATAATGATTCCGATTCAGATTTCGATGTTGTAAGAACAGACACGTTCGAATTTGATGATAACGGAAGGGTGGTGGAACAGCTGCGGGAAGAGTTGGCTGAAGGTGTTCTGTCGGGTCGATCCATGGTAGAGCGCAACTACGACCAGCACGGCAACCTTTTGATGGAGAGAGGTCGTGAAGACACAGATCTGGATGGAATCTGGGATTTGAGCAACATTAAGAAGTACAGCTACGAGCTCTTGGATGATGGACTGTTCCATTTGCTCAGTAGCTGGCACTAAGGGGATATTGCCGGCTAGCCACCGCTCCAGATAAACTCGATCCTGTTTCCACCGGGCTCACAGCACACATGTGTTTTCGCGGGCCATTTCCGACGAGTTCCGGTGGAAATTCGATTTCAGCACCAGGATGGATTTTAACTGGATAAGAGGTAGGTGGGTGACTGCAGAGCTTTCCCTTGGACCATGTCCATCGCTGTGCAGGCAGCCCACCCCGGGAAGGCGCTAGTCATCAGTAAAGATAAACCGCTCCACTCTTTTCTGCACCGTTGTCCTCCTGATCTCCACCAATCCCTGTCGCCGCGCTGTCTTCACCTTTGGCCCCAACTGCCAGCGTTGTAGCATCGGCCGATAAAGCCAAAGCGCCGCCGAAGTAATCCCAACCTCCTGTGTTCGATGCTTTCACATAGCTGAACTGTTGCCATACGCCATCGCTTCTTACAAAGCCGTATACTGCTCCGCTGTTCATATTCGACTGGTCGTCGTACTCATCACCATTTAAACCTGTGGTGGCGCCATCTTCGTCGGGAGCGCCGATCACCAGTGTACTCCCATCGTCGGACAGCGCCACGGCGGACCCGAAGTGATCGTTGTTCTGGGAATTGGAGGCCTTCAGGTAGGCCTGCTGCTGCCAACCGTCCGCGTTTCGGACGAAGACATAGGCCGCACCACTGTAAACGGCGGAATTGTAGGTTTGATCTCCGTCGACGCCGGTGGCGCTGCTGTCTTCCAGAGTGGCCCCGACCACCATGGTCTGTCCATCGCCGGACAGGGCGAGGCTTGAACCAAACTGGTCGCCGGCTTCGGAGTTGGAGGCCTTCAAATAGTTTTTGAAGGCCCAGCCGCTTTCTGCGTCGAACTCGAACACGTAAGCTGCACCACTGTCCTCAGCGCTGTTGTCAGCGAGTTTTTCCGTGTCGTCTACACCCCGGGCGTCGCTGTCTTCGCCTCGGGCCGTAACTCCCAATACGAGTCCGTCGACCGATAGGGCGAGTGACGATCCGAAGTGATCCTCTGCATCGGGGTTGGGTGCTTTGAGCAAAGCCTGTTCTGTCCAGCTTCCATCTACCCGATCAAAGATGTAAACCGCACCGCTGTTGCTAACGCTGTTGTCACTGTTGTCGTTTCCATCGCTGTCCTCTCGTGGGGAGCTTGCAGCCAGTCGGTTGCCGTCCGAGGAGAGGGCAAGGGCTGTGCCGAAGTAATCCCCAACATCGGCATTTGAGGTTTTCAGCAAGGCCTCCTCCCGCCAGCCCGATTCATCCAGAACGAACACGTAAACGCTTCCGCTTTCACGGACCGCCGTATGATCCCGCTCCGCGCCTACAGCGAGTGTGCGTCCATCCGCAGAGAGGGCCAGCGAATAGCCGAACCGGTAGGTATTGGCGGGTACCGAGGCTTTCAGGTACGCATGCTGCTGCCAAACCCCGGCTTCGCGACGAAAAACATAGACCGCGCCGTTACCCATCGCGCTGTGGTCATGCTGATCGCCGTTGACCCCTGCGCCGGCACCGTCCTCCCCGTAAGCGCCGACCGCGAGAGTTGAGCCATCAGCCGACAGTGCTACAGCATGGCCGAAATCGTCCGCTACATCAGTGAATCCGTCGCCGATCATGTGGGTGTTGGATGCTTTTATGTAGCCCGCCGCCTCGGCAAGGCTGCCATCCACCATCACCGGCGCTGAATCGGTGCAATCAACGTCATTGCACGCCTGCAGTATGTAGCTGGCGCTCACCCGCGAGGGCAGGAATACCTCGTGGCGATACTCCGCGGTTCCTTCCTCAAGGATCGCCACCTCGACAAAGCCCGATTGACCATCCGGATTCTCCAGGAGGCGGTACTGCGTGGCACCATCCACAGCATCCCAACTGAATAGAAAGGATTTGATCGGCTGTGGAGTGAGGCTGACACTCGGGGCTTCGGGCGGCGCGGGAGGATCGTCGTGATCTGATGGATCATCTGAATCCGATGAATCGCCCGAATCGTCCGAACCGGGCGGCTGTGAAGTGGCCACAGGTGGACTACTGCTACTGCCCCCGCCTCCGCAGGCGGTCAGGAAGAGCGAGGTGAGAAATATCAAAACCAGTTTGGAGCCTATCCCCGAGAATCGCATAAGAAGCCCTCTTGCGTGAGTTGATGCTGGCACAGTTTTCCACCAGCTTCACGGCCGGGCCAGGGCTGATACGAACAGGGTAGTGGACTTATGCGAACATCAGGAAACATACAGAACGGGGGCAGGGTAGTAGCACGTGGAAGGCTGGGTAGAAGCGGGAATACAGGTGGGATAGGTCGTGGCGGTATTACCGGCGAACAAACCCGGGTTGCCGCCTCGCCTAGGGCATAAACCTCTGTTCGCTCAACGAGAGCCGTTCAACATTGGCGGGTTACTTTCGCGTCCCTTTATTTGCGGCCCATTATCCTGAGAATATGGAGGAACAGATTGATAATATCCATGTACAGGGCCGCAGCACTGTCCACTGCATTGTCCAGTGTCCTGGGAATCTGATTGGCCCGCCCCCAGTCGAAACCGATGTAGCCACAGAAAATCAACACCAATATCCAGTCGACCACCTCGGGATAAAAACCGAGGATGAATAAATGGACAAGTTGCACAACTATGGCAAGAAGCAACGCGACCGCTAGCGCCACGGATATTCTCGCGAAAAAGTCAGGGAACATGCTCCCCAGGAACATCATACCGACGGTGACCAGCCCCGTGACTCGTACTGCTTCCAGTACGAGATTGGCATCGTATTGACTTACTACCAGATTTATAATCACGGAAGCACTACAAAATTGTAGCCGACGAAGCTAACGAGTGGATTGTCAGATCCGTTGAAGAGGTAAACACCAAAGAAGCACGAAGCGAAGTACCCGACAAAGAACATCCACCAGGGGATGATCTCCGTTATCATTTGCGGGTCGATTTTGGCAACCATCAACCAGTTCACGGCGAACCCCCAACAGAGCGTCAAGCCCATGATGACATTGTAGGCGGCCGCATTGATGGTTCGATCATTACTGGTACTTCTTTCAAAAACGTCTACTTCCATGTTAGTTCCTTGGCGTTGCGGGGTCGCGGGCGGCTGCGGGAGAAGCGCCTCAGTGAGCATTGAGCGGGGGGAGGAGTTGAATGCTAGGCCTTCGCATGTTCGGCTTCTATCCTTCAGGTTCCAATTGGTAAACCCAACCATCGAACAGCTCCCATAAACCGCCTTCTATGATCTCAAAGTAGTATGACGGCTCGCCTTCCTTGTCCCCCTCAGCATATACCTGCAAAACATCGACTGACTCGCGCTGCTGGCCTAGGCCATAGAATGTGCTCAACTTTCGATTTGGTACCTCTCCTTCCGGAGTGTTTGGATAGCATTTAACTTCATATCGAGGGTTCTCAATTGATGCGAAGTCGCTGATCATCTTCTCAGCAGAAACCAAGACCATTCTTCCGATTCGCTGTTGCGCCTGCTCCGCACTCGTAAGACCACCGCGATACTGCTCGACGCTCTCTACCTTATAGGCGCCGAAATACTGCTCCACGGGCACGCCCGTACAAGCCTGCGATTCAGGGGTACAACCACCGAACAAAATTAGCAAAAGAAGCCAGGTTAGACGGACAGGTGGCTGGGTTTTGAAGCGGCTGACGTGATTCACCATCGCTGGTATACCCCCTTGGTATAAATTCTCCACTCGGCAGCTCTTCGGTTAACCAATCCCCGATTCACCGCACCTTGCGACTTTCGCCATGCCTTCCAGGCTTGTTCAATACTGGCATAAGGCGTGGTCGCGTGTGGGTCATTAATCAGTGCTACGACCGACGATTCTGAAAAAGCCGAGATTCCGATGTTGAACGCCAATATAACCAGCGCGTCGAACTGATGGGTGTTCAGCGGTGTACTAACGTGTTTACTAACCGCATCAACAAAGGGGGACAGATCGCCACGAAACAGGGTTTCAGCCTGCGCTGCGGTAACACCGTTCTTGAATAATGTCCATTCCGACTTCGGAATAAGGTGCCCGTAGCCCACCGTGGCGCCATTTACCCAAGCGTCGATTGATTCACCAGACTGATCGTCATAAGGCTTTAGCCTTAACACCTCGATGCTCTTCAAGAACGCTTCGCCTTTTGAGCTCAAGGTGGTTGCTATTGGTGGCGCAACGTCGACCGAGGCGTGGGTCTTCAAGGTTTTCCTAGCTGCATCTAAGGTGCCGCCAGACTGAAACTCCACTCCCGTTAACACATACAGGCCTTTGCTATGACCATCCAGTACAAAAGTTACCCCATCGAAAGCGAGCACATGCCGCCTGGTCCCGCCGGTCAACAGTTGACACCGGCTACCGTACCGTGAAAGGCGACCGGCGCTGACGGCTTCTAGTTCCTTGGTAACTTGTCGAGCCCAATGGCTACCTCGAGAGCCGGCTTTGACCAGCTCTTGATGAATGGGATAGACGTCCGGCGCGCAACGAAGAGGCTTTCCGGATGAGCCGCCGGCAATCACGGGAAACTGGGAGATTGACATGGTATTCAATCCTTTGCGTTCGACAGGGATCTAAACTTCCAAACACGGGATTATGGCGACATTGCGACCATCATCCATCGGAACAAAGTATTACTCGGGCCACGGCGACTCTTGAGGCTGTGGCCTTAAACGAGCAGCTTTCCTGGAACTCGACGTAATCGTCATAGAAGACCAGGAGCCGGTCAGCACCACCGTGCCCCGCAGTATTAGCAATCCCCACGTTAATTCCCTCCTTGAAGCAGGTTGTTCCGATAGCGGAGCAATTCTTGCAGATCTTCCTGCCAGAATCAAGCTCCGCTAGCGGAGCAACGAATGAACGTAGTAGGTCCGAATATCAGACGAATCCGAGAAGCTCAGGGTATTACCCAGGAGGAGTTGGCGGCGCGTTGCAATCTGCTTGCATGGGATGTAAGCCGGGGAACGCTTGCGAAGATCGAATCCCAAGTCCGGCGCGTTACTGATGAAGAGGCGGTTCTGCTGGCAAGGGCTTTGAAAGTAGGAATTCAAGAGGTATATCTCGATCACTAAATCAGCCGCATCTTGGGCGCTGATGAAGAAAGCTGAATACAAGGTTGTAACCTCAACAACCGGCTTTTCCGATCTGGAAAAGTCGGTTACGAAGTTCTTGAGCGAAGGATGTGGGATCGCCTTCAGTCAAGGCTACCCCTATCAGGCGATCGCCCGCGTTGTACAAATCAAATTTTCCCCCTGAAACAATGTGATTCATAGGCACGTAGAGATGTGCTTGGCTCTGCGTGGGAAAGAGGAAAAATAAATCCGTCCCGTCCCCTTGATTATTCTATTTGTCCCGCTCAAAGCGCTTGATTTTAGAACCGCGCCTTATAGATTTGAGGCAAAAGCTGCACGTGGCTCTCAATCGCTCCCGGCAAGATGAATACTCTGGGTCCCCTGCAAAATTCGTAAACCCGGTAAAGGAGAAACGCCTGCGAATGGTCATTGGAGAAAGCCCGCTCATTTTCACTGATAAAGAACGGCTGGTATTTTCCCGAGTTGGTTGCTTTAACTTCTAGAAAACGTTCCTCTTCACGCAGCGCATCGAAAGACCGAATATCATAGCCTAGCCCGTCACCACGTTCTCTACTCGACCATTCGACCTCCTCGGCCAGATCTGAACGCCCCTCAGCATCAAGCCTTTTCTTCTCCAGGTTAAAGACCAGTTCCTCGGCACTTTGACCAAGCTGGTGATTCCGGCGCTCACGTTCTGAAAAATCGATACGGCTCGCCAGGTAGCCAGGCTTGCTTTCCGTAACCTGCGGAATGTGCTCCGGCGGTTCTGGATCAAACACCGCACTCCATGTTAGCTGACTGGTGCCAGATAGCGGAGCCCATCTGTCTGCAGCGAGACCCATATCATCGAGGTTGCTTTGGCGACCCGCAAGATAGGAGACAACTACGTGTTTGAGCTGTTGCTGATAGTTGAACGCCGGCTTGTATCCGGGAATGTAGGGCAGCCCTAGCTCCAGAAGAACCGCGCTCACATTCTGATGTTTAAACTCGATGGACCCTTCTGAACGATTACTCAACTGTAATTTCAGGGCCCTTCGATGCTCCGTTTTGCTGTAGGAGAAGCCCGCGAGTTGCTTCTCCAGCATCGTGACGTAGTCGCCAACCAGCAACTCACATTCAAGCCAGTCCCAACCACCGCGTTCGGGTTGAATTATCTTCCGAATAGACGGTTCGTCAAGGTTGTTTAGCTGATAGCTCTCACGCCGCCCAGGTCGACTCTTGTGGTGCCAGAAACCGTCACTCCGCAGATGAAAGAATGGGAGGTGGGGGTTGTTTCTGTCTGAAGAAGAGGCCAGCCGCTCGAAGCATTTGGTGAAATGGCGTTTCAGATTGTCATCGAAGTAAAATTGGTTAACAGGGACATCGCGCGACTCAATGAGCTCTATTATGGCCAGCAACAAAGCTACCTTATGGGGGCTCTTGTTCCCTTTGGCCACGTTCATGCGTAGCGCAGAGAAGCGCTTCTCATAGTCGAGCAGGCCCATCGGCTGCCCCAATAATCGGCTTTTTCAGGAAAGATCCACCGCACCCCGCCTCGCGGATCCTTTTGATCACCGGTATACCTGGGAATAAGGTGACAATGCATATGCATCACCGTCTGACCGGCCGCCTTACCGCAGTTAATACCGATATTGTAGCCATCCGGCTGGTAGCGCTGCTCTAGCCATCGTTTCCCCTGCTCCACTAGGTCCATGATTGCGTGTTGTTCGGCGCTTGTAAGGTCGAATAGGTCGGCGGCATGACGATTCGGAACGATCAACAAGTGGCCTAGAGAGATAGGAAAACTATCCATGCGAAGATGAGCCAAAGTATTAAAGGGCAGAGAACGTTGCACTACATGCTCTGTAGTTGAGCAAAATGGGCAGTTCTGTTCCATCATGAATTCCTGGAAATCGTCAGCGAAATTTGAATGTCTTCTGCTCGGCCCTTCTTTTGCTGTTCCTGGCGTTCGGCCGCAGCGCGTTGTTGTGGGGTGGCTCGTTGGTCGCTGCGACGAGGACGCTCCTGCGTTTCCAAACGCAGTTTTTTGGTCCCCCGTTCAGCGCCAAGGCGGTTGACTTGACTATAATGACCGCTCTGTTCTCCGCTTGTTGCGGGCGTCTATTTGCGGTTCCTGTATGTCTCGGCATTCTTGGCGATCTTTTGTTTCGCTTTCGCGACCATGTCCGCGTAAACCTTATCGGTGAGCTCGGCTATATCTTGGTATTCTCCGAATGAGACCTCTCGACACACGTGCTTTCTGTATTCTTTCTCTGCGTGGCTGGCGGCTCGATCTCGGTCCATGTCGCATTCTTCCAATGCGAACCTGACAAGCCGTACCCTTATACTCCGCAGCTGAGACATATCGTATCTGTCCTCCTCGTTATCATTATGCAGAGCGCTGATCCTTTGAGATCCTGCGTTTCTGCAGCCAACAATGCGATTCGTAATTGCGTAGGATAAGCCCGGCTCTGCGCCGAGGTAGAAAAACAGATCTATCCTTTACGTCGCCCAACATTGCATTGCGGTTAAAGACTTATCCTAAGCTCAAATGATGCAAAATCATTGGGCGAACCATCATCGATTACGTCAGCGGCTAGGATGACAGAGCTGTTCGTATTCTCCAGGTATGTCACGCTGGTATTGCCTGTTTCTTCGCCTTCGATCTCCGATCCGCTGGGGAAGAAATGTAAGTTGACCTCAATCTCCCGGTTCGGGTCAACGGGTGTGAAAGTACTGGCGAGAAGCTCTTCGTCCGTTCCGTTATTGTCCACCGTGGTAACGAAAACGGCCGACTCCCCCTCGAAATGAATTGAATACGGGATAATCTCAAGTCGTCCCGAACGCTGCGCGAAACATTCAACATTGAGGTTTCTCTCGCTGGAGGTGTAACCGTCGAGAGTAAAGTCAAGGTCTAGCCAGCCGATTCTAGCAGCATCATCGATCTTTACCGCGGTTACTGTACTTCGCTGGACGATGGTTTCAGCGCTTGATAAATGTTCTCCCTGCATAAGTACGTTGTTCACAATGCTCAGGCTGACATCGGCTCGTGCATACTGGTCGTGAATGATCAGTTCGCTGTCTCCTGCTGAAAGCGGGAAATTCCTGAGCGTTTGATCTCTGTTGCAGATGCTTGCGTTTAGATGGCCAGCATTGTTCTCTCCAATGACCATTGTCATCCTTTGCTGTTGCTGAACATCATAGGTGTCCGTCGTAGTCCAGTAGTCCGAAATTATAAGCCACAAACCCGTCATGCTCAGATCGCTCGCGTCGCACGAACTGTAGTTCTCGACATCGTAGAGGGAAGTCGGATCGCCTGACGTGCGAAACTGGGGTTCGCACTCATCGACGGTCTCGGGTTCGGGAGCTGGCGCGGGAGAGTCGTCCGAGGATGATTCATTCCAGCAGGCCGACAGAGCGACGATGGAAGAAGTTATCAACGTGACGTACAGTAATTTCATAGCGACCCATTTGTTCTGGGGAAATAAATCATTTAGTTAGTTGAATGGTCGTCCCGCCGCTCGGCAGGCGACATCGCGCTGAGCCTGATCGTAACTGCTGCGAGATTTACGATACTCAGCAATCCAGAAATCGCAGGTACTATTCAACTGAGCCTTCCTTGCCGCAGCTGCGCGCTGACGCTGAAGACGTTCTGCCCTGTCTTTCTCTTGCTGTTCCCGGCGTTCGGCCGCAGCGCGTTGTTGTTGTGCAGTTCGTTCGCGGCTACGCTTAATGCGCTCCTGGGTTTCCAAACTCAGCTTCTCAGTTTCCCGTTCGAGCGCCAATGCTGCCGATCTGACCATAATGTAGTTGCTGGCCAGATTTCCCGCTGTGACGCCAACAAAAATGGCAAAGGTCAGTCCAAGACCTTTCAGTAAATTCCGGAACACTGCGATTTCCTGCTTTGCAAAGGCGCTATCCTCATCATCATGTCTGGGCTGCATGGCATTGTCCTAACGCGGGCCTGTGGACTAAGGACGAATGGGCTCGCCCCTCTTCGTCGTGTGACAAGTGGTTTACAGAAGCTGCCAAATATCTCCTTCGCGGTCGGCCTTGCCGAGTACAAGAAAGTGAAAGAAAAATATAAAAATAGATCTGTCCCCTTTTTGTTACACGTTTTTCAATTGGTCTCGCGTGATCCATGTTTAAGCCGTTCTATCTCTTCGCGGAGTCTTATATTCTCAGTCTCAAGATTTTTCAATTTTATTTCCTTTTGATTTGCCTTCTCCTTCAGACCAAGAAGCGTTTCAAGTTCGTCCTTGTAAGGCATGATAGGCCTATATAGCTTGTGGTAAGCTTCTCCAACTGCGCCTCTGAAAAGCGTTAGCTTGGGTGAATGTTTGCCAATAGAAAGAGTATGTTCATTCGCAATTCCAGGGTAAGGATCGATGTATATGACTTCTGTTATTCCTAGCTGATATGCCTTTTTTGAGCAAAGTTCACATGGGCTTGCCGTTGTAAACAGAATTCCACCGTTTACTTTCTGCCCTCCATACTTCGTGATCTGGAGAAACGCATTCTCTTCCGCATGGAGAGACCGTGTGTGAACTTGGTTCTTGTCGTTATCAACCTCGTTTTTCAAATCTTTGAAGCAAAACGATAGGTTTCTTCCGTTCAAAAGCTTGGAGCATTTGTATGGCTCGTATTTGTCGAGTAAAGCCTCTCTAAACTTCTCATCGTTTTTCTCGTATGTACTATAAGCTTCCTCATCGGACCCATTGATTAAGTCTTCTGCACTTCTAAGGAGGCATGGGACTTGTCCTTGTGGAGAATTGTTCCATCCTATTGCTTTAACGGAATAGTTTTGGTCAGTGACGATAGCTCCAACCTGTCGAGATATGCATCCGGAATTTAGTTTTGCGCTTGCCGCTATTTGCATGCATCTTTCAATTGCGGTAGGCATTATTAACCCTGGATGAAGTATCAGTGTGACATACCAGGCGAGTTGGCATCTCAGTTCGCTATGACCGAATTGGTCGGTCCGTGGATTGTTGATGTGAATGTCAGAAAGTTCGATACACTTTTGAACGTTTTGAGAAACGAATTTCGCGTGGCCAGTTAGTTTTTTGGGGTACTCTTTATTATCGAGCTCCGAAATTTGAGACTCGCTAAATTTGTGACTTTTGCGAAGATGAGAAAGCCTGTTGTCATTGCTAGTGTTGATAGACACTAAGTAGAAATCAGCGTACCTTTCTTTGAAATAGATGGCTTCATACGGATTCCTAATAGCATCAATTAGGATATAGCAAGGTTCATTGTTTTTGCGGGACACGTATCGAGCCGATTTTATGACCTTGTTTATGGTTATCGCCAAGTCAAACGTTCGATTCGAATTGAAAGTTCTCGACGCTGGCTTGCCTGAGCTTCTGATGTTGTCGCCAACGGCTTGGTAGAATCGGGTATACGCGTTTTGCGATAGTTTCTTCAGTTGATCTCTGAGTTCATTAGAGAACTGGGGCAGCCAGTTGAAATAGATCTCAAAAGCGGCCTCTTTTTTGAGATCTATTTCTTCCGGTGAACGCTCTGGAAGATTCAGGTATTCGTTGATTCGGTCATGGGCCTCGTTGTAAGTGGGCCGAAACGGCTCTAGTTCTTTTGTTATCGCTGATCGTTCGATTCCAAGTATGTTTGATAAATTGACCAGAAAGCTTTTGTAGTTCAGCGTCAGTATGTATCTGGTTATGACTGCCCTTACCTGAAGCCAACGGAAAGGGTGCCAGTTCGACTCGATATAGGATTTTATGATTCGGTACTTCCTTCTCTCATTGCCTTCGTAATGTGATTGGCTTACGTCTGGAAGGTGGAGATTTGTAGATGACAGTATGTCCGCGGCGGTCGAGCAACCAGAGCCGGTTCGGCCAGACAGTCCGATTACTACAAAATTTCCGGCTTCCCTAAAGACTTGTTCTAGCGCGTGCGAAACAGAAGTTTTCTGAATCTCCATGTGAAAGTTACCCTATGTTCTGAAAAGTATTTCCAAGAGACACCTCAAACGTTCAGCGCATGAGATCGTTCGTTCCCTACTAGCACGGTTGACGTCTGCGGTACTCACCTCCTAACCCAACCAGCGCCACCGACTTAACCTGCGCCCAAACCCCTTTCCCAATCTCCAACCCCAAATGCTCCACCGACTTCCTCGTCACTCTCGCAAGCAACGGTGAGCCCTGAACATCCAGTCGCACCAGCGTAGCGCCGTCATCGCCGTCGGCAATTTGCGTCACGGTGGCGGGTAAAACATTCAAGATACTGCTGTCGGCGTGGTGCTGCAAGGCCAGGCTGACGTCGTTGGCGAGGATACGCAGGCGCAGGTGCTGGTTTACCTGCAAATTGCTATCACGCAGCCAGAGTTCGCCGCCCTGGAATGTTGCGCGGGCCAGGTGCCAGTGGGGGTCGATATCTTTAACAGTCGCTTCCCATACCACGCCGGTGTCGGCGCCGAGGGGAATGGGGAAGTCGATGCGGGCGAGGGTTTCGCTCAAGGGGCCGGAGGCAAGGACTTTGCCGTGGTCCATGGCCACAAGGTGGTCCGCCAGGCGGGCCACTTCGTCCGGGGAGTGGCTCACGTAAAGGATGGGGATGGTCAGTTCCCGGTGCAGGGCTTCCAGATAGGGGAGGATTTCCTGCTTGCGGGCCAGGTCCAGGGCCGCGAGGGGTTCGTCCATCAACAGCAGTTTGGGGTCGATCAGCAGTGCGCGGGCAATGGCGACCCGCTGGCGTTCGCCGCCGGAGAGTTGGTGGGGCCGGCGGTCCAGCAGGTGGCTGATTCCAAGCAGGGCCGTGGTGTGCTCCAGACGATCCGCGCTTTCGTTCTTGTTGCCAAAACGATTGTTGCCAGAGCGTTTGATGGCGTATTGCAGGTTGCCCATGGCGCTGAGATGGGGAAACAGGCTCGCCTCCTGAAACACGTATCCCAGGGGCCGCTTGTGCGTGGGCAAAAAGTTGCTGCCGTCCTGCCATGTTTGCCCGTTAACGATGAGGCGCCCCTGTTGCGCCCGCTCCAAGCCGGCGATGCAGCGCAGCAGGGTGGTTTTGCCGGAACCGGAGGGGCCGAAGAGGGCGGTTATGCCCTGGCCGGGAATGGTGAGGTCCACGTCCAGGGTGAAGCCGGGCGTGTTCGCTCCTGCATAGTTGAGGAGAAAGCGCAGTTCGATTTCTCTTTTGTGGTTATTGGTTTGCAATTCTGCGTGATCTGGCGTGTTCATGACGGGTTCACCCCGTAATTGAGGTTTGCGCCCGCGCGGTTGTCGCGGTTGAAGCTGTACAGGGCCACCAGCACCACAAAGGAGAACACCAGCAGCACGGCGGAGAGGCCGTGGGCGGATGTGTAATCCAGAGCTTCAACATGATCGTAGATGGCCACGGAGGCCACGCGGGTCTGTTCCGGGATGTTGCCGCCGATCATCAGCACCACGCCGAACTCACCAACCGTGTGCGCAAAGCCGAGGATGGTGGCGGTAAGGAAGCCGGGGCGGGCGAGGGGGAGTACCACGGTGAAGAAGCGGTCCCACGGGCCGGCGCGCAGGGTGGCGGCCACTTCCAGGGGGCGGTTGCCGATGGCTTCCATGGCGTTCTGGATGGGCTGCACCACAAAGGGCATGGAGTAGATGACCGAGCCGATGACCAGCCCCCAGAAGGTAAAAGGCAGCAGCCCGATGCCGAGGTTTTGGGTGAGTTGCCCGACGGGGCCGTCCGGCCCCATGGCGATGAGCAGATAAAAACCGAGAACTGTGGGCGGCAATACCAGCGGCATGGCGACGATGGCGCTGACCGGACCCTTCCACCAACTCTGGCTGCGGGACAAGGCCCAGGCGACCGGTGTGCCGATCAAAAGCAGCAGGACGGTGGTGACTGCGGCGAGTTTGAGGGTGAGCCAGATGGCGCTGAGGTCTGCTGCGGAAAGTCCCATTGAATGCTCGTGTTGTTCTTGCGGGCAGCGGGGCGGGCCCGGTGTATGGCTCGCTATAGTGGCGCTTTAGTTGTGGCCAGACAAGAAAGCGGCAGCCCCCGGCGGATTGATCGCAGTGGTTTGCCACTCTGTTTGCGCGCCAGCTTCCATTCCACTCAGAGGATAGTATTAGACGTCAAGTCAGGTTGCCCAGTGGTTCACATTGACTGGCGCTGAAAGCATTATAACGTCGCACCATTCCGCGTTGCTGCAAGCTCATCTGTAAAGTTCTGTGCTCTAATCCGCGCCATCCTCAGCGAGAAAGAGCCGCCACTCGCCGTGGTGAAGTGGAAATTCCAAACAGGACAAAAGGGAGCTTTGCAGTGATGCCAACGCGTTTCACTCCAGCCTTGTGGCTGTTGATTCTTACGTGCGCATGTTTTTCCAGCTTTTCGGTCGCGCATGAAGGAATAGTTCATAGCTCATCGGAAGGTGATCGCTCCGAAGAGGGCCTCCATTGGCTGGACGTACAGCAGGGCTCCGACGGGGCCATTACCGCACCCGCGGACGTGGCGACGGATTTTCAGGCCACCGCGGAAGCGGCCCATGCCTTCGGTTTGTTCGATTACGGCGCGGCGGACCTGAACTCCGCGCTGGCCTACCTTGCCGCTGCGCCCGAACCCCTCAACACGGAATACCTCTCCCGCCTGGCCACATTGCAGACCCTGGCCGGGCAGAATGCCCAGCCGGCCGTCAGCCAGTTGCTGGCGCGACAGAATGCCAACGGCGGGTTCGGCCACCAGCAGGGCTTTGACAGCACGCCCATGGATACGGCCTACGCACTGAACGCACTGGTTGCAAGCGGCGGCGCCGGCGCCAGCGTGGTGGGCCCCGCGCTCAGCTACCTCGCGGGGGAGCAGAACGGGAACGGCGGTTACTCCGTGAGTTACGACGGACCGTCCTCGGTCGCGGTAACCTCACTGGTGGTGATCGCGCTGAAGCATCACCTGTTCAGCTACAACATCTCCGGGTCCCTCAACGGGGCCATCGACTATCTGTACAGCCAGCAACAGGCGGACGGCGCCTGGGGTGACAACTGGGAAACGGCATTGGCCCTGCGCGCGTTGGTTCCCGTCACTACGGACGTAAGCCGTTACGAAGATTCAGCCGCGCTGCTGGCCGCTGCCCAGTCCATTGAAGGCGACTGGGATGAAAGCCCCTACGCGACCGCCATGGCTTTGGCTGCCGTGCACTTGCTGCGCACGGTCACTGTGCCGGCGGACCCGAGCAAGGCTTCCATCACGGGCAAATTGGTGAGCGCAGACAGCGGTGCGGCCATCAGCGGTGCAAGCATCGAAGTGTCCGGCAGCTCCGTCAGCCCGGACATCGGCGACAACGGCGCCTTTACCATCGCCAATCTTGAGCCGGGCGCCTACCAGCTTACCTACAGCGCCCCCGGTTATCTGAGCGCCGTGCAAAGCCTTACGGTGAGCCAGGGGCAACTGGCCAACGTGGGCACCATCCGCCTGAACGTTTCTCCCACAACGGCACAGTTGAGCGGCCAGGTGCGGGATGCATCCACGGGTGCGCCGATCGCCGGAGCGCAGATTGAAATCGACCTGGGAGACGCGAGCCTGACCACCTCCAGTGATGTGGAAGGTAATTACCAGCAAACCGTTCCCCCGGGTGCGGCGACTCTGACGGTGACCAGTGCGGGTTACTTCCCGGCCAGCGTTCAGACCGAACTGCGCGCGGGCACCCACAGCGTGTTCTCACCTTCCCTTACGCCGGTTTCCGAGGGTGAGCCGGTGGCGTCCACCGTGCTCGGCACCGTTGTGGATGCGGATACGGGCGCGCTGCTGGAAGGGGTTCTTGTTGCAACGCCCGACGCAAGCGCCACGACCGACTCCAGCGGAGGCTTTGTTATCGAGGGCCTCGCCGCGGGTGAGTTGACCCTGTTGTTCACCAAAGGTGGCTACGAGGGTGTGCAGGCTTCCATTGTGGTCCCGGAACGGGCCACGGCGGACCTGGGGCAAATCGCACTGGCCGCCCAGGTGGAGCAGGATTCCACCACCGTGAGCGGCCAGATTACCGACATGGGGTCCGGCCAGCCCGTGGCCAACGCCTCGGTGGTGATCGGCCCCAACAGCGCCCGAACCGATGCCAATGGCTTTTACGAAATCAGCGGCATCAATTTGCTGGAGTTCGAGATTTCGGTGAACGCCACCGGCTACGTGTTCAGCCGCAAGCTCATTACCCTGACCGAGCACACCCGCATAACCGCAGACATTGTTCTGCGCCGTGCGGACATGGGCGGCATCGCCGTCAAGCAGGTAGTGACGGACAAGAATGGCTACGGCGCCTACGAGCCGGTTCAGATCGCGGCGACCCTGCGCAACGAAACGGCCATTGAGCAGCGCGCCCGCCTGTACGTGAATGTGACCGACAGCAGCGGTGCGCTGATCACTTCCTTCCCGGCAGTGGAACTGCCGATCATCGACGACCAGTCCAGCGAGGAAGAGATCGCCCACTTCGAGGAGCATCTTGCGGAGTCCGTTGAAGTGCTGCTTCCCCACGAAGAGCGAACCGTGGCTCTGGAGCGCTGGTGGAACGTGGGCCGCACGCCACCGGGGGATTACCAGGTCACCGTGCAGGCCCTGGATGCGGCGACCAGCCAGATCATGTCCGAGCTGAGCGGCGAAGCGCAAATCGTTGCCACTGAGGACATAGCTTCGCTGAACCTGCGAACCTCGCCCGAGTATGCCCTGCTCGATTCCAGCGCGGAGGTGGAGATCACCGCGAGCCTGTTCAACCGCTCCAACGTGCCGGTCAACACCGAGCTGCGCTACCGCTTGCTGACCCCATCCGGCGTGGTGATCACGGAAGGTACGGCCAACATTGAGCTGGCCCCCGACACGGTGAACCACAGCCAGGTCTTGGAGACCGTCAATCAGGACTTCACGGAAAGCGGCCGCTACACCCTGCAGGCGGAGGTTGTGTCCGGCGTGGTGCCGGGGCTGATCAAGGCCGGGGAGGTTTTCGTACCGCCGTCGACGCGACTGGATGTACAGCAATCGCTCGCACCTTACGAGGTGGCACCGCTCGAAGGCGTGGAAGTTCAAATCAACATCGAAGTGAAAGGAGTCGACAGTGAAGAATAAGGAACATTGGCTCATCAAACGCTGCCTTTACCCCTCGCTGGTCGTCCTTCTTTTTGCCTGGGCCAGCGCGGCGGGCGCCAGCCACTTCCGGTTCGGGCACTTCACTTACGAGGCGCGGCCGGATATTTCCCCGTCCACGGCGGATTTCAATTTGACCGTGGCCTTTCGCAGCAGTGCCTTCAGTCACCCGGACATCGGCCAGACCTTTCGGCCCGGCGTGTTCCGCTTTGGTGACGGGCGCAGTGCAAACTTCAATTTTGAAGTGATCGCCCGCAACCGGCAGGAGGACTGGATCGTCGGGAGAGCGGTTCAGCCGGGCAATGAATCCGGGATTGTCCGCCACACCTATCCCTCTCCAACCAATAACGGCAATCCTTGGATGGCTTCGTTCGACGGCTGCTGCCGCATCGGCAGCCTGCGCAACGCACGCAATGCCAATTGGCGAGTCCGCACTTTTGTAAACCTGGCGGACGGCAACCGCTCGCCCGTGAGCAACCTGCCGCCCATCGTTACCTGTTCCAAATACGACTGCCAGTTTCTGATCCCTGCCGTTGATCGGGATGGAGATACGCTGCGCTGGCGCATGGCGACCCGGGCGGAGAGCAGCATCTCCTCCATTCCCGCGGGCATGGCGGTGGACCCGGAAACAGGCATCTTCACCTGGGACGGCAGCGACTCGTTCAGCAATGGTCTGTACGCGGTGCAGGTGGTCATCGGGGACTGGAGCGAGGAGCAACACAAAAGCAGTGTGGCAATCGACTTTATTCTGAACTTGCAGGAAGAGGGCGCAAACGCCCGTCCGGCATTCGACACGCCGCCCACACCGGAAGCCGGCTCGCGCATCTTCGCGGTGGTGGGGCAAACTCTGACCCAGGTAGTACAGGCCACGGACCCGGACCTGGAAGATGAAGTATTCCTCAACCATGTGGGCCTCCCGGTCGGAGCCACATTCGAGCAGACCGTCACCGGCGGCCCGGTGGGTGAAGCCATTCTGGAATGGACGCCGGGCGCGGAAGACATGGGCGAGCACATTGTCACCTTCCTGGCCAACGACAACCGCGGCGGCGCCGCATCGCCAGTGGCCGTAACCATTGAGGTGATCGAGCCGGCGATTTCCAACGTACGCATCATCGACACCATTGCCACAGGCAACAACACCATCGATTTATCGGCCTTTTCACTGCCACCCCAGAGCGTGGACGTGGAAGGGGATGAAACCGTGGTCACCTGGCACTTCCCCACCTTCAGTGTGGGGCAACTGGAAACCCTCAGCTCCGACCTGGCTCTGTTCAACGTGAGCGCCGGGGAGCAGCGCCTGGTCAGCCATCAGGTGGATGTGTACTACAACGATGTGAACGGCGATGAGGTACACCAGACACTGCCGGAGCTGGTGGTAAAAATCGCTCCCACTCTGACCGCAGTCGAGATCGTGACGGACAAGACCGTGTACGGCCCCAACGAGCAGGCGGTGCTCAGCTCCGTGGTGAACAACCTCAGCGAAGTGCCTGCGGATGCGCTGGTGTCCATTACCGTGCGGGACAACCAGCAAGCGGTGGTTACCGACTACGGTACGCTCAGTGTGGCGGATATTCCGGCCCAGGCCAGCACCTTGCTGGACGACCTCACCTTCGACACGGCCGGCGTTCACGTGGGCATGTACGAAGCGGTTGCGGCCATTGTCGACAGCTCAGGCCGCGTTCTGCGTCAGGACAGCGCGCCTTTCTCCATCGTCACCCAGAACGGAACCGCGGTGAACCTGGGTTCCAGCGTGTACACGGACAAGCCCGTTTACCAGTCCTGGGATCAGGTGATCATCGACGCCCGCGCTCACAACCTTGCGGAGAACAGCAGCTTCGCGGGTGGCCAGGGGGAACTGGTGGTGACCGACCCCACAGGCGCGGTAATTCAGCAGAGCAGCTTGCCCGTGAACAGCCTTGCCCCCGGCGCAATTGCCACCCGGCAGGTACAACTGGCACTGGCGGACAGCCCCGCGGGTGATTATCAGGTGATCTGGACCATCCGCTCCGAAGGGCAGTCACTCACTGCCAGCCAGGCCACCTTCCAGGTGGTTCGCTCGGAACTGCAGGCCTTGCTGGGCGAGGTGGAGGTGAGCCACTACGATGTGGGGCGCCCCCGTGAACCGCGCAGTTGTGAGTTCGCGACCCTCAACCGCAGTAACGCTGCAACGGTGAACGCAGACCTCACTTACCAGATTCTCAAACTTTCCGACGGGGAACTGGTGAAGGAAATTCTGCAGGAAGATGTGGCGGTCAGCAACAGTGCCGAACACACGCTGCAGGTTCTGCTGGGCGACGACCTGCCCGAATACGGCGGCTACGCGTGCGTACTCTCAGCACGCATTGACGGAGAGATGCAGGAACTCGCCGCAAAAGGCTTTTATCTGCATCCCCCGAGCATCACCCAGCATCTGCAACTAGCCAGTCGTGGCCGTCTGCTGGTGCTGGTGGACAGCCCCGACCACGATGCGCCGCACTTCATCTCCCGGCCGGATGAACAGCTCGCCTATCTGAACCAGTTACTCACGGAGAATGGCTGGGACTACACCCTCGTCGACAACGCCGGGGACTTCACGACGGAGTTCAATTCGGGAATCTACAGCGCGATCGCCCTGTTCTCGGAAAAGGTGCAACTGTCTCCGCAAACCGAGCAACTGCTGGTGGAAGCGCACAACAGCGGCGTGGGGTTGCTGATCGGCGGCGCCTGGAACCGGCGCAACAATCAGGTGGAGCGGGGCATCGGCATCGAGCTCACCGGCCGCAACATGGCAGCCGGATCGATTGTTCTGAACGAGGACGCCTTCGAGAACCCGCAGTACCTGGACGGTATGGTCAACCAGGGTCTGGCTCTCGCACATTGCGGAGCTGCCACCTGGGCGCGTTTTTCGGAGGGGCGATCCGCCCAATCCGATTGCGCGACCGGTAACGGCCGGGCGGCGGTGACGGCCGGCCACTACGGCACCGGCGACAACGCCTACTTTGCCTACGGCATCCTCGATCTGGCGACCGTGGCTCAGGGGATCCACGAGGCGCTGTTGCTCCATGCCTTGGATCACATTCAGCCCGACCAGTGGAGCACTCATTTCGGTCGCTCGGTGCCGGTCCTTCTCACCCTGGAAAACGAAAGCCGGGTGGCGAGCATCAATGCGCGTTTTACCGTCTCCTCCGGCGGGACCATCACCGGCAGCCGCTATCCCCTGCAAGTGAACGAGGACCGAAACAGCGCGCTGTGGCAGTGGGACTTCCCTGCGCCCGGCTCCACCTTCAACCTGCTGTATCTGGAGATGCCCGCTTCAGTGCAGGCGGTGACCCTGGACGTGGACATCGATGCGGGCCTGCGGCGCAGCCTGATGATCGACCACGCGGACTTGCAACTGGACGTCCAGCGCCCTTATGGGGAGCCGGTGGAGAACGTTGCCCGCGCGCTCCTGCAGGACCTTGTCGCAGATGGCTCCGGCAGCGCCAAGTACAAGTTCGCGGCGAAGAAGCTGGACTCGGGAATCGCCTACATGGCTGACCAGCGCTTTGACAAAGCGATCAAGCCCTTGCTGCAGGCGGCCCAGGAGCTGGAGGGTGACGAAGACCCCCGTTCCGCAGAAGCGCGTATTGCCATTGACGAGCTTCTCTACCAGGTTCAGCGCCACCTTTGATGATCCGGCCGCGAGGCCTGTTGGGGTGAAGCCCGGTCGCTTCGATGGGAAGCGACCACCCTCCGGGCAAATTCACCTTGGGAAAACGATTGGAAAAACCAGGAAGACATTGGATATGAGCAATCAACAGCAGCAGGGACAGTCCGTTCTGGAAGCAATCCGCACACCCCGTCGAAGCCTGAGGGTTTTCGCGGGGGCCATCTGCGTATTGATGGTGAACGCGCTCATGGCTCCCCAGATCTTCGCCATTGGCGAGGAACTGGAACGGGAGCGTCAGGCCAATGCCATCGTTCTGCGCGGTACCAACGAGCAGAAACTCAACCAGGGGCTGCTGAAAGTGCAGGAGATTGCCGCGCGCAAGCAGGCTCGTCTGGCGGAACGGGTACAGAACGAAAGCGGCATGCTGGACTCGGTGCTCAGTTTTGTTGGCCTCAGTCAGTTGACCCTGGAGGATGTAGCGCAAATTCGTGAACTGGCGGACCTGCTGGAAGATGAACACCGCCAGGCCGTGCTCAATTTCGGGGAGGTCCGCGAATCACTGGAAGACAAAGGCGTAGCGCCGGTCATCCTGCAGCGCCACGACGCGATGGTGGAGCAGTACATCAATCGTTACGCGGATATGACCGCCCACCTGCAAAACCTGCTGAATGCGGGCAGTTTGCTGGAGCAGCAGACGGCGGCAGAGGCCCTGCACGGCTTCATGAAGGATCAGAAGCTGAAGAAGCGGCATCAGTTCACTGACCCCGACAACCTGCCCTGGGGGACGCCCGACCCGAAGAAAACCCGCAAGCCGGCCGAAACCGCCGAAGAGCTGCAACAAGTGACCGGCATCTCGCCGCTGCCCCAGGGCATTCAACTGGCCACCAATGTCATCACCCCGGACATGCTCGGCAACCCGGGCGGCCCCGTGGCTGAAGATCTGGAAGAAACGCCCGACGTCAAACTGACCGATGCGATCAGGGCAAAGGCAGAGGAGCTGAACCACGACCCGGTGGAGATCTACAACTGGGTTCGCAACACCATCGAGTTTATCCCCAGCTACGGTTCCATTCAGGGTGCCGACTACACGCTGCAAACCGGCAAGGGCAACGCCTTCGATACCGCCAGCCTGCTCATCGCCCTGTACCGCGCCTCCAACATCCCGGCCCGCTATGCCTACGGCACCGTCGATGTACCGGCTGACCAGGCCATGAACTGGGTCGGCGGCGTTGAAGTCCCCGAAGCCGCGCAGCAGCTTCTGGGCCAGGGCGGCATCCCCAACGTGGCCATGGTCAGTGGAGGGAAAATCAGCCACATCCGCATGGAGCACGTCTGGGTCGAAGCCTGGATCGACTACCTGCCCAGCCGCGGCGCCAAACACCAGGTGGGGGATAGCTGGATTCCGCTGGATGCGAGTTTTAAGCAGTATGAGTATATCGAAAAGCAAGACCTCGATAGTGTTGCACCTTTTGATGCCCAAGGGTTGGTCGCGGACGTCCAAAACGTTACAGAGATCAATGTCGAAGAAGGATGGCTGCACGGAAGCGGTGAGTCGCAAGTTAATGCGGCCTTCGACGAGTATCGTCAACAAATCGAAGACTATCTTAACTCGCAATCCAGGGAAACAACGATTAACGATATCGTGGGATCTGAGAAAATAATAATAAAAGAGATAGTTCAACTTGCGGCTGGTCTTCCCTATGGCTTTGTCGCACAAACGTCGAGCTTCAGTGAGATTCCTAATCAGGTTCGACACAAGTTTCGATACACGCTGGGCAGCGAGCACTATGGAACAGAGAGTGCTCGCCTGATGACGTTCGAACGATCACTGCCAGAGCTGGTTAACAGCAAGCTGGCGATTTCATTCAAACCTGCAACGGCTGCTGACGCGGACCTCATTGCAAGCTACACGCCAATGGAAAACGATTCTCTTGATGATTTGCCAGAAACGTTGCCTGGCTATCTGATCAATCTGGTTGTCGAGCTCACAGATGACGGCGAGGTGCTGCAATCTGCTGAAGCGGGGACTATGGGGAGCGAGTTATTTGAGACGCTGGCGCTCTGGTCACCGAGCCAAGGATGGGAGCAAGCTGTAAACCACCCTGTGGCGGGCGAGTTCAGAACTATAGGGCTGGGCTACCAAGGTGTCAGCAAACAACGGTTTGAAAAGGGCAAACTTGGCTTGGTGGAGCTATTGGAGACACTCCAAAGCGCCGACGGAGCGGTCATATCAACTCTGACAAAACACGAGACTACAGGGAGCATTCTATTCGCAGTAATCGAGGCCTATCTCGCTCAAAATACTGTTCAGGACGAAAAGCAATCTCGAGCTGCTAATGTGATCAGTTATCGTCTTCCGAGCTACGGAATCTACTCAACTGCGCTTCAAACGAGCTACTGGTTCGGAATTCCCAGAGACGTTACTTCGGTTGGAATGGCGATGGACGTAGACCACTTGGCATCACAGGCCGTTTCAAAGGAGAACAGCGACAAACAAGCACGAGACTTTCTCCAGCTTTCTGGAATTCGGGCAAGCGCGATGGAGCATGCGGTCCCTGAGCAGATGCTCCATACGGATTCGACTCCGACTCAGGGCATCAGCGCGGTTAAAGCGCTGGCTCTCGCTGGATCTAGCGGACAGCGAATTTGGGAAATAACGGCTGATAATCTGGAGACCGCGCTGTCCAGCATCGACCTCGATCCCGACATAGAGAACGAAATACGGAATGCAGTTCTTGTGGGAAAGATTGCGACGGCACACGAGCGACCTGTTGTATATGCAAATGGAAACCGCGTGGGCTATCTGATCATTGATCCGGTTACCGGGGCGGGAGCTTATAAGATCGCTGGCGGAGGAAACGGTTCGGCCGTGGTTTCGGCAATCCAAGCCCTCCTGAACGTCCTGGGTATAGGTCTTGACGTCGGTGACCTCTTGAATGGGCTGGGAGGAGGCCCGTTCGGAGCTTTTCTCGAAGCTGTGAAAGGCGTAGTCGCGGTTCTTACGCTTGTAGTCGGAATCGTCGATATTGCTGGCAACCCCAATTGTTCCATCTGGGGCGCCCGATACCTTATCATTGTCAATACGTTTGCGACTATGGCCATGCTCGGCCTGGGGGCAGCGTTGGTAGCTTTAGGTATAGGGTTGATTATTGGGTTCGTGTTCATGCTAGTCATTGGCTTCTTGATGAGTATGATCTTAAATCAGTTGGAAAATCTTACCTGTAGGCCAGAGAACTAATATGGAGGCAGTGTTCCGTGTCGGAGTCTTGCTCATTTATTTCCTGTTCATTGCAGGTGTGAGCCTCATGTTATACGAGCGTGTGGGTATAGGGGCCGTTGTGCTGTTCAATATGATCGGTCATGGTGCTCTATGCGGGTTCATCGCAGGACGGAACAGCCTGAGCGCAGCTGTATGGTTTTTGATCGGTACCGTGACCGGAGTGCTTGGACTTGGAGCTTTAGTCGCTCTTATCAGCAGGCGTTCCTAGTAGTGTCGGTCGGAACGCAGAACACCTCGAGGGTTAGGGAGTTCAGGTGGACTACAGCATCGAAAAATGTGATAGCGCCAGTTTTGAGGTTATAAGAGGTGGGAAGCTCTTCTGGAGTGTCACCTTTACTCACCCCCTTACCCAAGAGTATGGATTTCGCGCGTCAGACGGTGTTAGTCAATACCGCTTGGTGAAATCAGGGTTTTTCTTTTGGAAAACATTAATACTCTTCAAGGACGGAAGGGTAGTTGGCCGTTTCAAGAGGAATAAGTGCCTCGACCCAAACCCTCACGTATGGCTGGACAGTCGGAAGTTCGTGTACGAAGGAACGTCATACGTCTGCAGCCTGGATTCGGGGCGGAGCGGTTATTTGCTGTCATGGGCCCTGGAGCGGAAAGAGCTTGAAATGCTGGTGGTGGTGTTGGCGTTGATATGCCTGCAGGGGCGAGTACGGATCTGGACTTCGTCTATTCCTTGATGATTAGCATTTGCCCGATCTACGATACGTTCGAACTTGGAACCTGAAAAGGCGCACAATTCGGTTTTCATCCGGCTATCCTGTCGCTTTAGGGCGCCCGGAGACCCATGGAGGCTGTGATTTTTATTGCAGGTTTGGCACTGTTCGGGCTGGCGTTCGTGGTGATTTATGGGTGGTACTTGACCTGGCCGGTGGTCAGCGCTCGGGTGGTGCGCGTACACCAAGGAGTGTCCGACATCAGCCAAATCAGGGGGCCAAGGGCGTATCGCTTGGTAGTTTACGAGTATCGTTTTGACGGCAAGGAATATACTTCCAACCGTCAGGGTTTCTTCGTCAAAGCAGAGCTGGGCCCGCGAAAGCTCAAAGGCGATGACCTTCGGGTGAGTGTTTGCAAGGCATTTCCTTCGCTGAGCAGTCCGCGACGCCCGTTTTTTGAAGGGCTTATTCTGCTCGGGATCTTGCTCCTTTTTTCCGTCGTTGCCGGCCTTTTCCTTCTGCGTCAGATCTCGTAGGTCAGGGCGTAGCCGGGTGGCCTGAGCTTTGATGGAACGGGCATTTCATGTCACTACTTCCATGGTTTCGAACTTCTCGTGCGGGCGATTGGTATGAACGGTCTGCTTCGATGGGTAACTTTCACAATCGTATTTGTGATCCAGGCCGGTTCGTTCCTGGAACACGCGTGGCTGACCTGGATTGCCGGTGCATTCTTCTGCCTATTTCTAACTGTCCCACAGAATCACTTGGCAAATGGCGGGCGCATCAAGTACGGCACTCTCTACGTGAGTGGTCTCTTGGTGTTTCTGCTTGCATCCTACTTTGATATGAAGCGGCTAGCCTGAGGAGGGTTGAGGTGGATGTGCGAGGTGAACTGGTTTCCGGGCTTTTCCTCTCGCATTTGACGGCGGTGGCGTTCTACTGGGGCGTCGCAAAGGTCAGCTGCCGTGGCGAGAAGACACTTCGTTACCTGGGCTTCGGGTTGCTGATGGGATTCAGTTCCTTCTTTATTATTGTCCTGTTATCCACGCGCTTTATGATAGGCCCGCTTCTCCAGGTGCTGATTACGGCCGGTTATTGCGCGGTATTTATCAATTCGCCACTGCTGCAGCGGTTTCTGACGGGCGAGCGATAAAGTCTACCCAAGGTGCATCGATCCGACTATGTACGAAGTATTGGTGGTGATTACCGGTCTATTAGGGATAGCTTATGCTATTTACTATGTTTGGCACCTGTTCTGGCCCACTGTGGAGGGCAAGGTCATAGGTGCTCGAATTCAAGAATTTCCGAGCATTGCCTCAAGTCGAAGGAAGTTCAAGGTTGTGGATTATGAGTTCGAGTACGGGAACAATAAACACGTTTTGGATAGACAGGGACTGTTCTTTCGCTTGGGGTTCGCTCCGAATGTGCGAGTAGGAGATGTGGTTATGATGAGAGTGAACCCGATTTCCGTCGGGCTTAGCTGTCCCGACCGCAGATGGTTTTATCTGCTGGTACTTCTCGGCTTTCAACTGCTCTTCGCCGTTCTGATTTATATCTTTTTGACTGCATGAAACTTGCCGATGGAGCAGCCCGCGGGTTCCGGCTGTATCAGGCTGCCTGTACTGCCTTGCGCAGTTCTGTTGAGTGTTCGTCGAGGTAGCGCCACAGGCGTTCCGCGACTGGACCGTGGGGTCGGTCGCGGCGGCGGGCGGCGACCAGTTCTTCCACTGTGCCGGGCAGGTGGCGGCCTTCGATGGAGATCAACTGCCCGCGGCGCAACTCGTCTTCAATCAGGAAGAGCGGCATGTGACCCCAGGCCATGCCGTGCAGGATGATGTCTTTCTTGATCAGTTGGTCGGGGACAGTACATTGGTGCGCGCCCTCAATGATGAAGTAATCCACCGGGTCCGACTGGCGGGCTGAGTCGCGAATGACGCACTGGGTAAAGTCGCGCATCTGTTCGGGCGTTATGGCGGGGCCGACCGGGAAGGGCAGAAAATCGGGGGCCACGACCGGTAGAAAGGGCACCGAGCCGAGATCCATCCATTCGATTCGCGGGTCGCTCTTGTCCACTCGGTGCAGAATCAGATCAGCTTCATCCGCGAACAACCGCTCCCAAGGGCCGCGCACGGATTCACAATGCAGGTTAATGCGTGTAGAAGTGCTCTGCGCAAAGAACCTTCCGAGCAGGGTCAATGCTTCCGGCCGCGGACACAAGTCGCCGATCACTACTCCCAATTCACTCTCCTCGCCGATGGCGAGTTGGGCGGCGTGCAGTCGCAGCCGCTCCATTTCCTGCAGCAGGTTCCGGGCATGGCGGTGGAAGGCCCGGCCAACTCCGGTTGGCTGGACCCGGTAACCGCTGCGATCCAGCAGGGTGAGGCCCAACTGCCGCTCCAGCTTGCCGACGGCCGCGAAAACGGCGGGGTGGGAACGGTGCAGGCTGTCAGCGGCAGCCTGAAAACCGCCGCAACGCACCACCGCGTCAAAACATTGGAGCTCGTGCAGGGTGAATGGTGTCATGTTGCTCCCCAAATGTTTGGGAAAATTACATAGTTTAGTCAAACTTTATAATATCGCCTTTCATTGTTCGCCCCTAGTATCACGGCCGTCCCCCGGGAGCTGCGGGAAGATCCTGCTGCCCCCGGCGGTGTGTTCTATGAAACTGACGGAGTGATGACAATGATTGATCGAAACCTGCTGACCCTGGGGGATGGCTGCCGAATCGCTTATCGCTGGGATGGGCCTGCGGATAAGCCTGTCCTGGTGCTTTCAAACTCCATTGCCACGACACTTGAGATGTGGGATGGAGTGGTGGAGGTGCTCTCTGGGGATTTTCGTATTCTTCGCTACGATACCCGCGGCCATGGCGGATCCGCCGCTACGCCGGGCGCCTATTCCTTTGACCGGCTTGGGCGGGACGTGCTGGAAATGCTCGACCTGTTAGGCCTTTCCCGTGTTCATTTCTGCGGTCTGTCACTGGGCGGCTTCATCGGCCAGTGGTTGGGCGTCCATGCGCCGGAGCGGATCGACCATCTGATCCTGTGTAATACATCCCCCTACCTGGGGCCGGCCGATCAATGGGACCGGCAAATCGAAGCCGTGCATAAAGCACCGGATTTGTCGGAGTTCGCGGGAATGTTTCTCGGGAACTGGTTTCCTCCTGGGATGCGAGAGCGGGAAACAGAGTTGATGAATGAGTTTCGGCGAATGGTTCTGAGCACAGATCCTCTGGGGCTTGCGGGGTCATTCGCGGCCGTTCGCGACGCGGACCTGCGGCGAACGAATGCGCTGATTTCGTGCCCCACCCTGGTGATTGCGGGGCAGCACGACACAGTGACGCTCGCCAGCCATGGTACGCAGATCGCCGAGACGATCCCCGGCGCGGAACTGTGCGTCCTGGATGCCGTGCACCTGTCGAACATCGAATGCCCGGTTGAGTTTCACAATGCGGTGGCCAGCTTCCTGTCCGCGGCTTCGGCCCGGCGAAAGGCAAGCCGGGCCTGACCCGCGACGCCTGGTGCTCGCCCACAACCCGAAATGGTTCACATTTGAACTATGTTGAGAAAGGGGCTAAACTGCCCGCAGGTAGCTCAAATGCTGACTGGCCCCGGCAGCCGGGATCGAAGCCCAACGGCGGGAGGTGCAATGATCACCAGTACGCAGCAACGCAATGCGGTGGCGGAGCGGATTGATTCGCTCCGCACACAGTTGGATGCGCCGGCCAAGGCTGGCGTGCCGCCCCATATTCTGGAGATGGCACGGGCCCAGATTCACGATCATATCGCGGACCTGAGCGCCGAACTTGAGGAATACGACGCCGCCTGTCGGGCGGATCTGCACAACTACGTATTTCATACCTATGATGATTTCCTCAAATTCCCGATTGTGATCCGCCTGTCCAAACGCATGAGTCAGCAGGAGTTTGCGGACCAGGTGGGGATCAGTCTCAGCCAGCTCAAGCGTTACGAAGTGCACGCCTACCGCAATGCGCCAGCAAATGTGGTGAACCGGGTGTTGGAGCACTTCAGCTTGCAATATTCCGCGCGCATCTCCGAGGCGGGCTGATTCCGGCGGTCCCCTTTCCGGGACACTTCACAGAATTGCGGCTCAAACCTGCCCGCGTGCGCGGTTCTGTATAAAATCACAGGCCCACGAACAACAATAATGCGGGACCATGGACGAGCTGCTTTTTTCCCGATATGGCACGCTGCTGCCGCGCAATGAACCTTACGAACTGGATCTGAGCGAGATTCGCTACGCCTTCGGACGCGGCAATCACGCGCGCCGCAACGTTTTCGAGGGGCTGGCGGCGGGGGTGGACAATATGTTCGCCAGCGGCGTGAAACGGATCATTCTGGGCGGGAGTTTCATCTCCCGCAAACGGGAGCCCCGGGATGTGGATGTGGCCTGGTGGTACGATCCGGCCATCAACTGGTCGGTGCTGGACCCGGTCTTTCAGCTGCCGGAGCGCCGCGCGGCTCGCGCCAAATTCCTGATGGATCAGAAGATTGATGGGGTGCTGGAGGTGCCCTATGAACAAAGCCACGAATACTTCCTGCGCTGGAACACCCGGTTGCCCGAGGACCAGGAGGTGGGGATCGTGCGGGTGCGGGTTTAGCGTGAGCCGGAGGTGGGTTCACTCTGCTCCAGAGTCTGGTACAACTCCTCGCACAGCTCCCTGAGTTTCCGCGCTTTGTCCAGGTCTTTCAGATAGCGGCAGGCCATGGTCTCGGGGACTTGCTCCGCCCTGGCTTTCAGCTCCTTTCCTTCCTTGCTCAATACGATCTGCTTCTGCCGTTCGTCCTCTTTTGAATGCTCCCGCCGCAGCAGGCCCTTCGCTTCCAGACGCTTGAGGATGGGGGTGAGAGTGCCTGCGTCCAGGCGCGTGTGGCGGCTCAGATGGCGAATGCTGACCCCGTCCCGTTCCCAGAGGCTCATCATGACCAGGTACTGGGGGTAGGTGAGGCCCAGGGGCTCCAGTAGCGGTCGGTAAGCGCGCACTAGCGCGTTGGTGCTTGAATACAGGGCGTGACAGACCTGAAGGTCCAGATTCAGCAGTGACATGGTGTCGTTTTCCAGAAGCGATTTACATTATTTTGCGCGCAAATTGTTTGCGCTTGCAAGCTGGAGTGTTTAGAGTGTGCAAATAGTTTGTGCGCAAAATAAATTGGATTGCGCCGAATCTGGCCGGTTGGATCTGGCCGGTTAGAGGTGCATGTGTTGGGTTACGGCTGCGCCTAACCCAACCTACGAGGACCAGGTGGGATGGGGGTTGCCGAGCGAGATCAAGCATCTGCAGGTGGTGAGGCTTTGTGAGAGGCGCGGGGTGGACTTTGGAATCCGGCGATTTGGGACAGTGGACGAATAAACTGATTGGAAAACAAATGGAGCATTTTATGAGGATTGTGGGGCGAACATTTTTGGGCCTGGTGCTGCTGGTTGGCTTTGTTGTGCAGGGGTCGGCAGAGGAGGGCATCGATATTTCGGAAGAGAGCTTTACCTGCCTGGCGGAGATGACGCCGGTGCGGGGGTTCTTTGTGGACAACCTGTTGGGGGATGTTGAGGCGACTGTTGAGGTGGCTGAGTCGCCCACCGGGGGGCGCTATCCCGCCGGTTCGGTGGTGCAGTTGGTGCCCACGGAGGTGATGGTAAAGCAGCCCGAGGGCACCAGCCCCGCGACCGGTGATTGGGAGTTCTTCGAGCTGACGGTGTCGGCGGGAGGGAGCCAGATTGCCAAGCGGGGCTTTGAGGATGTGGTCAACCGGTTCGGCGGCAAGTGTCTGGACTGCCATGCCAAGGCGGAGCCACAGTGGGACATGGTGTGTGAAAAGGGCCACGGCTGCGACCCTTTGCCATTTACGCCCGCGATGGTTCGGGCCATTCAGAAAACCGACCCGCGATGTGCAGAGAAGCCTGCATTGTCCGATGTGGAAAAGCAGGCGCTGGCGGCGCTGCAGCGCAGCCTTGGGGCGGGGAATTGAACGGGATGTGCCGGGCCTGGTAGGAGCATCGGAGGTGGTTTTTGTTGGGTTACGCTTCGCTAACCCAACCTACATTCCTTGCAGAGATCAAGGTGCGCAGCGGAACAACCCGTAGATACCATCTGCCCTAACTTCCCGCAACGGGCTATGTTGCCCAATGCGGGTCGTATGCCGTTTGGTGTTTCAAGACACCAAAGGCGATCTGCACCAGTTTGCGCATGGCGGCACCAAGAGCGCTCATTTTAGCCTTTCCTCGTGCGAGCAAGCGTTCGTACTGCTGCTGGATGAGCGGGTTGCGGCGAATCGCGACGACGGCCCCCATGTACAGTTTGCTGCGTAGTCGACCGGCCCCCGCTTTGCTCAAGCGTGGCCGCTGATCGACCGATGTGCCTGACTGGACCATGAT
>NZ_JBTIYG010000008.1:0-145513 GCF_054401055.1 Gilvimarinus sp. F26214L
GCGCAAAACCTTGTGGACATCGAAGCGTTGTTACCCTGGAAAGCTCAGTTCCAAGATGGGGTTTGCTGATCGCTTACCCACTTGCGCCGGGACTCGCGACGTACGCGGGACGTTCTCTGTATTGCGCGTCGTGCGCAGTATTTGCCGTCTTCTCGACGATTCCTGCGTAACTCCCGCGAAATAGTGCTGGGGCTCCGGCCCAAAAAACGGGCTATCTCAGCCTGACTCTTACGTTGCGAAAGGAGGGTGGCTATAGTATATCTGTCCCCTGCGGTGAGCTGGTGGTACATCACGGTGTTCCTCTTCTTGGCGGTTGAGAAGCACCTAGTGTACGCCAGCTCACCCTATATTCAGCAGTACGGGGCACTGTTGCACTTACATTGTGAATCCGCGACACATAACAATCGCAGGCAGCACGACGCATAAAACGCGCGTCTGCTGCGGGCGTTGTAACTCAGTATGAAACAGCGCACTGAAGAATTAATCAACGAGCTCATTGAGGCACGGGCGAGATTGGGCCTGGCCTCGGATGTCGATGACATTAAGCGATTCAAAGAGCAGCTGTTCTCGGAGTCATACTTGGAGCGGAAAGCGGCTGCAAAGCAAATTGATGATCGTTGTCACGTTAAGTGGTATGGCGATCTTGCGCTTCCGTAAAAAGAGAGGGGGATTACCCGGTTTACGTATCTCTTGATGAGCTACGAAATGCTGTCCGGGCCGAGCTGCAATGAGTTATACCAATCCGTTCAAATTGTCGGCAAGGAGATAGGCGGATGGTGAGCTGTTTGAGGAGATCAAGCGCATATTCGACAAGCACGGCGGCTGTTACGGTAGCCACAGGACCATTAGGGAGCCGCGTAAACCGGGTATTTGAACGGGGCAGGAGCGTGTGGCGCGTCTTTTGGCGTCCGCAGGCATCTTTCAAGACTCAGAGAGATGATATATGAAAGTAACAGGAAATATCGAGTTTACAGTCAAAAAGCAGTCAGACAGTATGGTTGTATCTGAGATGCCTCTAACCGACGGTATCAAGAACCCGTTTGGCGTGGCCCATGCTGGAGCAATACTTTGGTTTGCAGATGTGACAGCTACATTACTGGTTCTGGGTGGTCATGAAGCCAAAGAAGGAATGAAGGGGTTTCCTTTAGCGATCAACCTGAATGCGAATTTGGCATCAAATCAAACAAACGGTGAGTTTGTTGCAAAATCGGAGTTCGTCAAACGTTGTAAAACGGTGAGTATAGTGCGAACAACAGTCACCGGTGCCGGCGATAAACTGATTGCTGACGTTACTACAAGTCATGTTCTATCGAGATGAAATCCTTTAATGGATCGATAGGTCTGGTGAATAGCTCCCACAAACGACAGGAAGACCAATGTTTGATCATGTTGTGTTCGGTGTCAGTGACTATGCAGAGAGCAAAGAGTTCTTCCTGAAGGCGCTGGAGCCGATTGGTTTATCCGTCGTCTGGGAGGGGCCGGAGGGGATAGAGCTGAGTGCAGACGGAAAGTCGTCACTCTGCCTCCGCAGAACCGGGGAAAAATCCGGGCATCTGCATCTGGCGTTTGCAGCCAGGGATCGTCAGCAAGTCGAAGCGTTCTATCGCGCAGCCCTGGAGGCCGGCGCGAAGGACAATGGTGCACCGGGCCTGCGCCCGAACTACAGCGGGAAGTACTATGCCGCGTTCGTCATTGGCCCCGACGGGCACAATATCGAGGTCGTTTGTCACGAATCAGAAGCCTGACATTCTATCGTAACTGGCCGCCCTCGAGGTAGGTGCCGGTCTTGACACCTGTTCAACGGGGTAAGACGAGGCGATGGTCCTTACAGGGTTTTGAGCGTCAACTCCCGATTTCGAGCAATTCAACTTCAAATATCAATACGGCGTTTGGTCCGATATAAGGTTCGGACCCGCGCTCTCCATAAGCAATTTCAGATGGTACGTACAGCTCCCATTTGGAGCCTTCGGACATTAGCTGGAGTGCTTCGGACCAACCCGAGATGAGCTGCTTCACCTGAGCACTGAAAGGTTCGTCACGCTCAAGGGTGCTATCGAACTGTGTTCCGTCGATGAAGGTGCCTCGATAGTGTACCTTTACTTCGTCGTTTTCTGTCGGTTTACGTCCGCCGCTCCCTTCTTTGATGACCTTGTATTGCAAGCCACTCTCTGTGACGACCACCCCGTCCTTCCTGGCATTTGCCGCGAGGAAAGCCTCCCCTTCCTTGCTGTTCTTCTCCGCTGCGATTGCTCGTTCTTTGTCCTTCTTTTTCAAATGGACTTCGCGGTACAACTCTATGGTGGCAGCTGTTTCGTCGGCAGACATTCTTTTCTCGGCGCCTTTAAATGTTGTCTTCATGGCCTCTGCCATAAGATCTACATTCAGCTCAATGCCTTCCGCTCTGAACTTCTCGGCCAGGTCCGCGCCGTAGGCGTAGCTGAATCGATCCATGAGCGTTTTGAAATCCTGCTGTTGTGCGTGGACGAATGACGTTGCCGGTTCTACGTTTTCAGACTGGACCCCCTGACTGTAAGCTCCCAGGCATACCGCCGCCACAACCAGAGTCGCTAAGGCACCCGCACATTTGCTCATCTGAATTCCTCGCTATGTCATACAAGGGTCGACCCATCGTTCCGGGCCAATGTCGCTCCGATAGGATCTGATTTCGACCGCACGTCCTGGGTTTCGCGAGCGCGATCTGCCCGAACCCTAACGAAAAAACCCCAGCCACCTGGGCTGAGGTTTTTCGAGAACACAAGTGGTGCGCGATCAGTTCACCATCCACTGGTTGATGTAATCCCGCATTGCTTCACCAGGCGCGCCACCATCACCCGATGTGGGCGCGAAGTGAGTGCCGGAGGTCAACTCCTGGGAGTAACGGGTAGAGTTCGATCGGCAGTTGGAAGCGTTGAAGGGCAGCGCCGGCGCCAAGGTATCGCCTGTGCTGAAGATACAAACAACGTCAACGTCGCTGGCTACGGGACGATAGATACTGGTGGTGTAAACGGTGTCAGGCTGAACGGCGATCACGCAGTCTGCATCCAGACGGTTCGCAGCGTTGAAGGAGCCGCCGCCACCCTGGGAGTGGCCGGAGGTACAGACTTTCGGGTTTGAACCAACGATGCTGCGGTAGCGGCTCTTCGCTTCATTAACCGCATCGGCGACATCGGAGCCGTCCCCGGAGCTGGAGGTGGTAGCAGCGGCTACCAGCACACACTGCTCTGCGGCAGCTTCAAGAAGCCCGCGGTAAGTGGATGAACCACCGCCGGTACCGTTACCCCATCCCAGGATGTTGTAAGTGCCATCACCACCGCTCGGGACATAGAACACCGTGCCCCAGGTGGAAACACGGGAAACGCTGCAATCGCCGCCGTTGTCACCGGCAAAAGCCGTGGAGGACATTAGGAATCCGGCCAGGATCGACCCGGCTATAAGTGCTTTTCTGAAATTCATAGTTTCACCCTTTTGATTAGCAATGTGGGCATTACCTACAGTGGGTACTAACTACTATCCGGAGCGTAAGGAATGCACATCCCACAGTTTTGCAGTTGAGGTTCGGAACGTCTTTTTCGTGATACTTCCAAGAGTTTGGAACGTTATTATTGCCAGCGGCAAGACTGCGTTAGTTAGTGTTATTCAACTCACCGCGGGGCGCATTCTAGGAAAAATCCTGAAGCAGCGGTATAACTTCACTTCCCCATTCCAAGTAGAAATGGCAAGTCCTGCATGGACTCACTCAAAAGTGCGGATTCGTGCAACAAAACTGGCACAAAACAGTGCGGGTGCGCTATCTATCGTGAGTTTAATTAGGTGTTGCGCCAGCCTCGCAACTGCGGGAGCATATCGGATTTCAAGAAGCGCGAATCGCGCCCGGTCCAACTTCGGATAGCACAATGGTCTGAACGATATGTTTCCTACTGATAAGGTATCGACCTTTGTCACCGGTACACCATCGACGGGACAGCAACGGCCCTTTCTCTTAGCCATTGTGCTAGTCATGAGTGCCGGGGCCTGGTGGCAGAATGCCGGAGACAGCTCCCGGTATCCTGTCCAGAAGTTTTCAAGAACTCCGACGCCCACAGTAGTCGCGGAGCTTGACTTTACCAACGCCGAAGCTTCGTGGAGCGGCTTGCGGTTCGACTCGCGAGGCAACCTCGAGGTCGACGCCTTGACGCATACGGCCCTCGCGGACGCCATCGCCATGCTGAATGTGGATACGCTCAAGCCGCGAACCGAACGCCTTTCATTCCTGCTGGCAAAACAGTTTGGACCAGACGCACGGCAGCAGATTATGGAGCTGGTTCACCTCCTCCACGAATACGAGCAAAAGGAGCGGAGCTGGTTGCAGGACAACGGCGGCAGGAACCCACCGGATTACGAGGAGCTGTTTCAGCTGCAGGATGATTTTCTGGGCAGGGGGCTCGCCAGAAAGCTGTTTCACGAGCAGCGCCGCCTCGCAAGGTTGATGTTGGCCAGCCATGAGATTCAGAACAATCCTGATCTCACCCAGGCGCAAAGGAATGAGGCACTGATGGATCTGCAAAGTGCATTTGAAGACGGTGGGCCCAATGAATAATGACTCGTCGTTCTGGCTGCGCACTGGGTTCTGGGTTCCCTCGACGGCGCTGGCTTGTGCCTGCCTGTTTGCCATCCCCGCTTTGTTTCCCCGGTTTTACCCACTGCAGTGGATTGCCTTTGTTCCCTTCTTGCTGGGTTTGCAGCAGTGTCGCAGTACCTGGCAGGCCTACGGCCTGGGTGTGCTCACCGGGATCCTGGCTTACGGCCTGCTCACTTACTCCATTGCCGAGTTCGTCGTTCTCTTCAAAGGCTACAACACCGCCCACAGTGTGGGGCTGGCCTCGCTTCATTGGCTTTACTGCGCCCAAGCCTTCGGCCTTATCGCTGTATTGACCCATTACGCTCGGCGCGGAGGCGCCGTGCTGTGGGCGTTCCCGACCGTACTTGCGCTCGTTCTGGCGCTGTATCCCACTATCTTCCCGTGGCAGATCGGCAACTCTCAGAGTGAATTTCTGGTGGCCTTGCAGGCGGTAGAGATCACCGGCGTCAGCGGCCTGGATTTTGTGATCGGCGTCGTGAATGTGCTGGTTGCCCAGGCGTTGATCAGTCGGCCGTTATTCTTCCGGCGCGGCGCACCCGTGGCATACGTTTTGGTAGGTGTTTGGTTTGTGTACGGCTTGTTCAGCCTCGCCTGGTGGGACAGAGCCGTCCCGAGTTGGGAGGCGCTCAAGGTGGGCATCGTACAACCGGATGAACCGCCCACCATTGGCACCCCCGGGCCACGGCCAGGTTTCAGCCTGGGCTATCCCGTAGAAATGGATCTGACCGAGCAGTTGGTAGGAGCTGGTGCCGACCTGGTCATCTGGCCTGAATTGCGGAACAAGCAGTATTACACCAAACCGTTTGTGCAAGCCGCTTTCCAGCGGCAGGTGGCAGACCTTGAACGCCCTTTGTTATTTCAATCCTTTGAGCCCGTGGGGCGCGGCGACCGGGTGCGCAACTTCAACACGGCTACCCTGATTGACGGGAATGGAAATCAGAATGGCCAGTATCGGAAGGTGAAGCGTATCGCCATCGCAGAGTACCTGCCGCTGTTCGACGATTCGGAGACCGTGAAATGGTGGGTGCGGCAGTATCTGGGGGAGTTCTTTGGCGATTTCAGCGCTGGCCGGGATCTCGTGCGTTTCGATCTTGGCGAAACATCGATCAAACCGTTCATTTGTTACGAGGTTCTTTTCCCGGGGTTCGTAGCGGCTTCAGTTCGCAGCGCCGGGGGCGACATCCTTACTGTGCAATCCAACAACAGCTGGTTTGGTGATACCCGGGTTCCCTACCAGCACATGGGTGTTTCGGTGTTACGCAGCGTCGAGAATCGCCGCCCGCTGGTGCATGTGATGAACAATGGACTGGGTGGAGTGGTGCTGCCCAGTGGCCGTATTCTGCTGCGTACCGCACACCGGGAGATTGCCGGTTATTTGCTGGACGTACCCTATCGCCGGAATGCCGACACGACCTTTTACAGTCGCTATCCTTACGGGCTGATTACTCTTCTTGGGCTCGGGTTGGTGCTGATGTTGGTGCGCGCACGTCGGGCGGCGTAGGTTCCCGTGGGCGGGACTGCCTTACTCCGAGTCTCGCGCCTGCCATTCGAAGCTGGTGATGCGGGCTCGCTCTCGTTCCTCAGGGCTGAAGTGCTGCGCGAGTAACAGCTCGATCTGGCGTTCCTGCTCGGCTTCGTCCAGACTCGCCTGCATAACCTGCTGGCGGGCCTGCCAGAACCTTTCAAAACGGCTTTCCCACTCGGCCTCTTCACGGTCGGCCGCCGCAAGTTCTTGCGCCCTTTCGGGGCCAAGGTATGCCTCACGTGCGGAGTAGATGTCGGCAGTGGAAGCACCCGTTTCGCGCAGGCGTCGTACTTCCTCCGCCGCGGCTTCTTCCGGTTCCAGCTGGCCCAGCGCCAGTAAGCGATCATTCAGTTTTTCTTGCAAGGCAGCCTGTCGAGACTGCTTCTCTTCTTCGGTGAGGTCTTCACTTTGCTGCACTCCAATCGCGCCGAGCATATGGCGTGCCTGGATGTCTTCTACCGCAAACAAACCGTCGGCAATTTCATCACCGAGGAAACGGCGCCGCAGTTGTACCAATTCTTCGTAGCTCTCCGCGGTGGGTAAGTCACCGTTCTTCGGCCGTTGCCGATTGAACTCCTCCTCCGCCAGGCGGAAATCATAATAATTTTTCATGATGCGGGCTGCTTCTTCTCCCGCTTCGCCGGGCAACCCGATGCGGATCAACTCCTGCAGCTCTGACATGGCCTGCGGACTGATGTCAGGCCCAAGATACGCAAAGCCATCTTCAAGGGCCTCCTTTGCCATTTGATCCGGTACGACGCGGCCCTGTTCGTCGAGCTCGATGCTCTGCAGAACGTTGTAGATCGCAACCACGTCAAAAGGTACTTCACTGGGCGAGCCAGACGCGTCCGCTTGTGCATCACTACGGGCAGTAGGCGCTTGATCTGGTTTGGTTTCGGTGAAGTTGTCCCACTGCCATTGATTGGCAATAGCGTTAGGGTTCTGGGCGTCCTTGTTGGGGGTCGGTATCGGCACCAGGCCTTCATTTGCTGACAACTGCCAGTACGTCAAGCCACCGACCACGGCAAGTGCTGCAAGACCGGAAATCATTACAGGTGTTTTTGCCATGGGACCATCTCCATTGTCGTCGTTCTTGTTATTTTGTTTTGGTATAACCGAGCAGGGTCCACCTCCCGCCCGTTTGGAGTCTCAAGCATAACTCTGAAAACCGAATCGGGTCCAGAAGCGCCTGGGGCGGGTTTCGCTCCCTGTGAACAGTGGCCACATGTGAAACCGCCACACGAACCGCGTCATTTCCCAAGGCCGGTATCAACATGGCAACTCCGCATTCCTTCGCGCGTAGTACCACCAGGTAATCGCAATGCAACTCAGATAGAACACCACAAAAATCATCAGGGCCATGTTTACCCCGCCCGTCATGGTCATGGATGTGCCGTAAGCCTTGGGCACAAAGAAGCCGCCGTACGCAGCGATGGCGGAGATGAATCCGAGCACGGCCGCGGATTCGCGATTGCCTTCGAGTTCCGCCTGAGCCAGTTGTCCCTCGCCCAGCTCCCGCCGACGCAAGGTGAGAAACATCACCGGCACCATGCGGTAGGTGGAGCCGTTGCCGATGCCGGTGGCAATAAACAGGACCAGGAACATGAGGAAAAATCCCGCGAAGTTGCCACCGCTGCTTTCGCTCGGCACAAAGGCCATCAGCCCCAATACACCGGCGGACATGAGCACGAAGTTCCACAGGGTTACACGAGCACCACCCAGCCTGTCGGCAATTACCCCGCCGGCGGGGCGTGCCAGCGCCCCCAGCAGGGGGCCGAGGAAGGCGTACCGGGTAGCGTCAATCTGCGGGAAGAGCATGCCGGTCAGCAGGGGAAAGCCCGCGGCAAATCCGATGAAGCTGCCGAAGGTGCCCAGGTAGAGCCAACACATGAGCCAATTGTGTTTGCGCCGGAAGATGACTGCCTGCTCCCGGAAGGAGGACTTGGCGGAGGCGATGTCGTTCATCCCCAACCAGGCCGCGAGAGTGCCGATAATGATCAGCGGCAGCCAGATCAGCGCCACGTTCTGCAACCAGAGTGGCTGGCCTGATTGGCTGCCGGTTTGCGCCACGATGGGGTCGCCACTGAAGGGCCCGAACACCTGGCTGGCGATGACGAGCGGGCCGAGCAGTTGCAGTGCGCTGACGCCAAGGTTGCCGAGGCCGGCGTTCAGTCCCAGTGCCTTGCCCTTCTCCGCTTTGGGAAAAAAGAAACTGATGTTGGCCATGCTGGAAGCGAAGTTGCCGCCACCAAGGCCGCACAGGAGGGCGAGGATCAGCATTACCAGGTACGAGGTGTCGGGGTTCTGCAGCGCAACGCCCAGCCACAGGCACGGCAGAGCCAGGGAAGCGGTGGATAGCGCCGTCCACCGTCGCCCTCCGAAGGCAGGCACCAGAAAGCTGTAAAAGATGCGCAATGTTGCCCCCGACAAAGAGGGCAGGGCGGCAAGCCAGAATAACTGGTTGGGTGAGTAGGGGAACCCCAGCTCCGGCATCTTCACTACCAGGATGCTCCAAATGGACCATACCGCAAAGGCGAGAAACAGATTGGGGATGGAGATCCACAAATTACGCTGGGCAATCCTTCGTCCGTGGTCGCGCCAGAACGTCGCATCCTCGGGGCGCCAGTCTTCCAGAACAAAGGCCTTGGGGGTCGACAGTTCGGGCAGGTCCACCACCTCCTGGCCGCCGGCCCATTCCAGCCGTTCAGCGCGGCGGATTGCGTAGTGCATCCAGGCAAGGGCCGCGGCAGCGATCAGGAAGAGCAGCATGAACGTGCTCTGCCAAATGCCCACCACGTCGTTGAGCATGCCGAAGGTGAGAGGAAGAAAGAAGCCGCCGAGGCCGCCCACCATTCCCACCGCGCCCCCCACCGCGCCCACGTGTTGGGGGTAGTAGCCGGGAATGTGCTTGAAAACGGCGGCCGCCCCGAGGGACATGAAAAATCCCAGTACCAGAATCAGTATCAGAAACACGGGCAGAGTGGTGGCAAGCCGAAAACGAATATTTCCTTCGATCCCCTCAACCAGGTACTGGGTAGGTGGATAGCTGAGCAGGAAGGTACAGATCAGCGCGCTGGTGAACGTCCAGTACATCACGCGTCGCGCGCCGTAGCGGTCGGCCAGCCAGCCGCCCAGAATGCGGAACAGGGACGCGGGGATGGTAAACATAGCGGTCAGCACGCCCGCCGTGGCGATATCCAGGTGGTAGACCTCCATCAGGTAGTGCGGCAGCCAGAGGGCCAGCGCAACAAACGCACCGAAAACGAAGAAGTAGTAGAGGGCGAAGCGCCACACGCGCAGCTCGGTCAGAGGTGCCAGTTGCGATCGCAGCGTGCGCGCCGGTCCTTGCTCCGCCGGGGCGGATTTGGCAACTGCCATGAACAGGATGCCGGCAAACCCGAGCACCAGCGCGTAAACCTGCGCCGTTGCCTGCCAGCCCAGTTGGAGCAGCAGGAAGGGCGCAACCAGGTTGGTAAGGGCGGAACCCACATTGCCGGCGCCGAAGATGCCGAGGGCAGTGCCCTGCTGCTCGGGGGGGTACCAGCGCGAGGTATAGGCCACGCCCACAATGAACGACCCACCGGCAAGCCCAAGCCCCAGCGCGACCAGCAGCATCAGGTAGTAATTGCCAATGGCGCTGAGCAGGAAGGTACAGGCTGCGCTGAGCAGCATGACAGCGCCGAACACCCAGCGTCCGCCCAGACGATCGGCCAGAATGCCGAGGAAGAGGCGACTGACGGAACCGGAAAGAATCGGGGTTGCGAGCAGCAGCCCCAGTTGGGTATCGCTCAGGTTCAGCTCCGCCTTGATGCGGATGCCGATAATGGAGAACAGCGTCCAGGCGGCAAAGCAGAGGGTAAATGCCAGGGTGGACAGGAAGAGTGCGCGGCGCTGATTGCCGCGACTGATTTCCGACGGCGCCATACCGCCTCCTTGCGGTGTTATTGATTTCGCGCACTGCGCGCCGTGCGCACGAGCGCTACACTAACAGAAGTTGCCAGCGCCGTTTCAATCCGAGGCGCCAGCGGGCAAAAATTCCTGCGGCACCAGTGCGTAACTCTGGCGCGCGCAAGGCCCTCCGTTGGCACAACAGTTTCATAGGCGTGGCGTATGCAATATCCGCAACATCGCCCCACACATCGCCCCACGTACGCAATTTGGCTGGAGCCGTGTATGAGTATCTTCAATGCCCCCGACCCGGAATGGAATCCACACGCACAGTCCGTCCGGGAAGATTTGCTGGCCGCCTGCGATCACATGCGCAAGCACCGGCCCGTCGCCTATCACGACGAACTCCAGTGGTATGTGTTTCGCCATGCCGACGTGCTGCGGGTGATTGAAGATCATCAGACCTTCAGCAACGCCGTGTCGACCCACCTGTCCGTGCCGAACGGCATGGACCCGCTGGAACACAGCAAGTACCGGCCGCTGATCGAATCTTTTTTCGAACCGGCCGCCATGGCCGGGTTCGAACCGCAGTGTCGGGCATTGAGTCGCAAGCTGCTGGCCAGCGTCGTGCCGGGCAGCGGGCAGGAGAGTGAGCCGGAGGTGATGAGTGCCATCGCCCAGCGCTTTGCCCTGCGCGTGCAGTGCACGTTTCTCGGCTGGCCCGACGCCATGGAGCAGACTCTCGGGCGCTGGTTTGAAAAGAACCAGGTCGCCATTCGAGAACGCGACAGGGAGTCGCTGGCGGCAAACGCGGCGGAGTTTTCCGCGTACATCGAAAGTTTGTTGCGCGAGCGACGTGAAGCGGTCACCGGGAGCGAGGTCCCGGATGTGACCTCGAGGTTGCTGCGCAGCGAGGTGATGGGCCGCCCGCTCACGGACGACGAGATCGTCAGTATTCTGCGCAACTGGACCGCAGGCGAGGTGGGCACCATTGCGGCCAGTGTGGGCATTCTGTTGCACTTTATCGCTGCCCACCCGGAGCTGCAGCGGGAACTGCGCGATGCTCCCCAAAAACTGCCCGAGGCCATCGACGAGATTCTGCGCATCCATGGGCCGCTGGTTTCCAACCGCCGAAAAGCCACTTGTCCGGCCCACATCGGCGAGCACGGAATCGGCGCCGGCGAGCGCGTGTCTGTCCTTTGGGTGTCCGCCAATCGGGACGAAGAAGCATTTGAGGACGCGAAGCATTTCCGCTGGGGGCGGGACCAGAGCAAAAACCTGCTCTACGGCGCCGGTGTTCACGTGTGCCCCGGAGCACCCCTGGCGCGACTGGAACTGCGGGTGATTATGGAAGAGATTCTCGCCGCCACCACGGACATCCGCCCCGGGGGCGAAGCCGCCCAGCGGGCCGAGTATCCGGCCAGCGGCTATGCGCGGCTGCCACTCGTGTTTGCGTGGCGCTGAGAAAGGGCCGCAGTATTGCGCGCGTGATCAATCCCCAGCCGCCCGTTCTTGCGCGCGCGCCCCTTTCAGAATGCCGATGATTCCCATGTTTCCTTCGTGGCAGGCGTACTCGTATACCGGCCCGTCCACCGCGTTGAAGCTCATTTCACCGCGCCAGGGGCGGGTGTAGTAGATCGGGTCGTCCACTTCGAACTCGTAGAGGATCTGCTGGGCCGAGTAGCGGGTGAAGCGTTCGATGACCTTGCCCCGTTCGGACATGTAAATGGGGCCCTGCCGCGCCTGCTCCGGGTGCCAGTTGCGGGTTTCCACCACCAGGGTGTCCCCCTCCCACCAGGCGGCGGAGTTGCCAAGCCAGCGGGGAACGGAGCTCACTGCACGGCGCGCCTCTGCGGGCCCGGCGTGGATGGGAATCACGCGGGCGTCGTGGACCATTTCCACCAGTATCATCAGATGCTCGGGGGTTTGCACGATTTCGTAGGTGTTGTTGTACAGGGTATTGAGCATGGGCGGGCCGCCGTTACCCCCGAAGCTGATCAGGCAGCGCTCTCCAAGGGCGCGCGCCTCCGGTCCCGCCGCTTCCGCCCGCTCGGCGCGTCGCTGACCCCGTTGTTTGCGCCCCGTTGCAGTGAAGGGAATCTGGCCGTCCGCCGGGTCCACGATCCATGAACTGCGGCGGGTACCCTTCACCAACCCGAACTCCCTGCCCGGGTCGATCCAGAACGCGTTATAACCCCGCCCCATGGCCAGGTCGGAGCCATCCAGCAGGCCGTCCTCCGGTTGCAGGTGGTCGTCTGTCCTCTGCCGCACCACTTGAGGATGGGCGTCGGTCAGAGCGGCAAGTTCGGTCTCTGAAATCACCAGGTCCTTGTAGTCGCGGCCCCGTGTCAGCCGGGTGATGGAGGCGTTGGACCAGGTGCCCTGCAGGCTGGGTTTGCCGTCCGCCATGCGCGGGGGCTTGTAGTCGCCGGCGGCCGGCAGGGAAAGGCAGAGCAAGAGGCCGGCGCAAGCGCGCAGAGTGGGCGTGATCCAGGCAATCATGGGCGCTACCTCGTCAATTATTATTGTTGGGTGCCACTTTAAGGCGGTGCCCGCCTGGCCACAAGGCGGCTTGGTAGTTCTTAACCGTTTTGCAGCAATGCTGCACCTCCTGTGCTCGGTTGAAATACCCACCGGGAGCCTCTAATCTGCCCCGGCGCCGGTACACCGGCACATAAAGCCGAATAGAATGCAGCAAGTCGCCGGAATTGCTGTCCTAACAACTCATTTGCTTATATGGCTCGGATACAGTTGCCGTGGTGTTTCCCCGCCAGTACCTGTTTTGAACCCCTGGGAGAAATGAATGATTAGAAGTGTGCTCGTTGGCCTTTGCTCGGCCGTTCTGATGGCCTGCTCCGTGGGGCAGGGTCCCTCCGCACCGGCCGGTGACGGCCTCCAGGTGGACAGCGACTGGCGGGACAATCCCCCGCTGACCTTGCTGGAAAAAGTGGATGCGGACGACGGCGAGATTGCGATTCCCTACAGCAAGTACCGGCTGGCAAACGGGTTGACCGTCATCATTCACGAAGACACTTCCGACCCTCTGGTCCACGTGGACGTGACCTACCATGTGGGTTCCGCCCGGGAGGAGCCGCGCCGTTCGGGCTTTGCGCACTTCTTTGAACACATGATGTTTCAGGGCTCGGCCCACGTGGATGACGACGAGCATTTCAAGATCATCACGGAAGCCGGTGGGCGCATGAATGGCACCACCAACTACGACCGCACCAACTATTTCGAGACCGTGCCCAGCAATAATCTGGAAACGGCGCTGTGGCTGGAAGCGGACCGGATGGGCTTTCTGCTCGAAGCAGTAACCCAGAGCAAGTTTGAGATTCAGCGTGCCACGGTCAAGAACGAACGGGGGCAGAACGTTGAGAACCGCCCCTACGGGCGCTTCAACGAAGTGAACAATGCCGCTCTTTATCCCGCGGGCCATCCCTATTCCTGGCCCGTGATCGGCTATCCCCAGGATCTGGACGCGGCAACCCTTGAGGATCTGCAAAACTTCTTTCTGCGCTGGTACGGGCCCAACAACGCCACCCTCACCATCGGCGGCGATGTGGAAGAGGAGCAGGCACTGGAGCTGGTGCAGAAGTACTTTGGCAGCATCCCACCGGGTCCCGAGGTGAAGGATGCCGAGCAGGCACAAGTGGACCTGGATGAGGACCGCTATGTCTCCTACCTGGATAAGAACATCCGCTTTCCGGCCTTGCTGTTTACCTGGCCCACGGTTCCCCACGACCACCCGGATCGGGTGGCTCTGGAATGTCTGGCGGACGTAGTCGGCGGCGGGCGCAAGTCCTTGCTGTACAAGCAGTTCGTGCTCAGCAATAAGGCAATTGACGCCAGTGCCTTCAGCAACACCATGGAACTGGCCGGCTCGCTCACCTTTTTCGTCATGCCCTATCCGGGGGTCTCCCTGAGCGAGATGGAAGGGGAGATGCGCGAGCTGTTTGCGGACTTCGATGCAGATTCCATCAGCGCCGAAGACGTGCAGATTTGCCGCGCGTCGCGGGAGGCCAGCATGGTGGAAAGCCTGGCCGGTGTTCAGGGCAAGGTCTCGCGGCTGGCCTATTACCAGACGTTTTTTGATGACCCCGACTACATCCGCAAGGAGTTGGACCTGATCCGTGCCCTGGACAAGGGCGACGTGCTGCGGGCTTTTGAGACGTACGTCGCTGGAGAGGCGGCGGTTGTGCAGAGTGTGGTGCCCGAATCCGACCCCAACGGTCAGGCTCGGCCCGACAATTATGAATTGCCGGAGCCCCTGCCGCGCACAGAATCCGAAACTGCGCAGCTGGAGCCCCGCCCGGTGCAGGACGACTTCGACCGCTCCCAGCGACCCGAACCGGGGCAGGCCCCCCTGGTGCAGGTTCCGGACTACTGGACAGAACAACTGGACAATGGTGTGGAGCTGATCGGCACCAAAAGCGATGAGCTTCCCCTGGTGACACTGGAGCTGATCTTCGAAGGCGGCCATCTGCTGGACGACCCCGACCACAACGGCCTTGCCAACCTCACCGCCGTGATGATGAACGAGGGAACCGAGAACTACAGCGCCGAAGAATTCGAAAAAGAACTGCAGAAGCTGGGCAGCCGCATCCACGTGGTGGCGGGAAGCGACGAGTTTCAGGTCAATGTGAGCAGCCTCAGCAGGAATCTGGACGCAACTCTGGATCTGCTGGAAGAGCGCCTGCTGCGTCCGCGCTTCACCCAGCAGGATCTCGAGCGGCTTCGTCAGCAGGAGATCGAGGCCATTGAGGCCAACCGGCAGCAGCCGCAAACCATTGCCGGCGATATCTATCGCAAGCTGGTCTACGGCGCGAATCACAGCCTTTCGGTTCCCGCGTCCGGCGAGCCGGAAGGTCTGCGGCGGATCAGCCTGGAGGATGTGCAGAACTATTACCGCAACAGCCTTGCGACGGAAGCCTTGCAGGTGGTGGTTGTGGGCGATGTGGAAAAGGAGCGAATCATTGAGGAGCTTGCGTTTCTCGACAAGCTGCCGGCGGACGCGCCCGAATTGCCTGATCAGCCCGCCGCACCGGAGCGGGAGCAGACCACGCTTTATCTGGTGGACAAACCCGGCGCCCATCAGTCGGAAATTCGCGTGGGCTATCTGACGGACCTGACCTACGACGCCACTGGCGAGTACTTCGAACGCTATCTGATGAACTATGTTCTGGGTGGTGCTTTCAGCAGCCGTATCAATCTCAACCTGCGCGAAGACAAGGGCTACACCTACGGAGCGCGCAGCGGCTTCTCGGGCAGCAAACTGCCGGGCCCGTTCACAGCGTCAGCCAGCGTCAAGAAGGAAGCCACCGCGGACGCCGTGCGCCAGTTCATGAAGGAGATCCGCGATTACCGGGAGCAGGGAATCACCACCCAGGAGCTGGAGTTCATGCGCTCCGCGGTGGGCCAGAGCGACGCCTTGAGCTACGAGACGCCGCGCCAGAAAGCGGGCTTTCTCGCCCGGATCATCCAGTACGATCTGCCGGCAGACTTTGTGGACCAGCAACTTCGCACTATCAACTCCATCAGCCGCGAAGACGTGAATCGCCTGGCCCGGGAGCACCTGCCCATTGATGAGATGTTCATTCTGGTGGTGGGCGACAAGGAGGCCATCGGCGAGTCCGTCCGGGAGCTCGGCTACCCGGTGGTTGAACTGGACAGCTCCGGCAGGGCCCTGCGCTGAGCGCGCAGGGTCCGCGTCGCGCGGACTACTGCTTCTTTGAGAATTCCAGCTCCTCGGAAAAACCGAGGGGCGTTTTCAGAAACTGATGGTAGGTGGTGCGGCTCGCATTCCCGTCGTGAAGGTGGCCGCGCTTCATGAAGGCGCAGTACCAGGTCCGGCTTCCCTCGATCACCGTGGGCGCAAACAGATTGTTGTCGCGCAGGCAGGTCGTCCCCTTGAGGGGCCCGGGAATCATCTTGCGCGTGGTCAGCGCCTTGAGCCCGGCTGACGAGAGCGCGGAGGTGTCGGTCTGGGCCAGCATGCGCTCCAGGTCCTCCTCTGAATACACCACCAGGTCGCTGGTTTCCCCGAAGCTGTTGATCAGGCAGAACCCGGCAGTGTCCTGCAGGGGGTAGTGTTCCACTGCTTCCATGGTCTCCAGCGTATCCTCAAAGAAATCCGCAAAGGCCGTATCGAACAGGTGCGGCAGTACGGCCCGTACCTCCACGTCCCGGCTCCAGCCGAAAAGGTCCTGGAAATAGCGGGTCTCCAGGTGAAAGAGAATATTGCGCAGGCGGTGTGCGAGGGAGCTCTCCCGCTTGCTGATGTAGAAATCGATAAGGTCCGTGTTGAGCGCGTCAATGGCGACTTTCTCGTCGGCCACCCCGGTGAGCAGCACCTTCTTCACATTGGGATTGGTGATCTGGGAAAAGAGGTCCAGCCCGTTCATGGCCGGCATGCTGTAATCCACCACCAATACGGAGGGTTCCGCAAAGCGGTGCGGGTCATTGAGCTTGCGTTCGACCTGGGCGAGCAGATTACTGACGCTTGCCGAGGCGGAGGGCGGTCGCGCGTGAGCCGGTACATCGTAGGCGTCAGCAAACTGGTTGACGTAGCTGAGCGCCTGGGACGGGTCGGAAAACGAGCGGTAAGGCAGCCGGTCCACGCCCAGAGCGATGCTGTAAAGAAACTCTTCACTGTCATCCACAAAGATGGTGGTGGTGGGGTGGTGAAAAAGGCTGAGTTCTGGTTTGTGCAAAATGGACTCTCTGTTGTAAAGGCGCGGCCGATGGCCGCGCCTGGTACCTCGATTCGGCTAGAGCAGCGCTTCGATGCGGTCCATCAATGAGCTCATGCGCCGCATGACGGGCTCGTAAGCCTCGGCCTTGGTCATGTCCAGACCCGCTTCCTTCAGCAGGATGTTGTGCGGGTAGTCGGAACCACCGGCGCTCAGTACCCGAATGAAGGCGTCACGCACGTCCTCGTCGCCTGCCAGGAACTGCTCCGCAAACCAGGCCGCCCCCGAGATCGAGGTGGCGTACTGGAACACGTAGAAGTCCCGATAGAAGTGCGGGATGAACGCCCACTCGCGGGTGTAAAGCTCATCGATGGTCATCACGCCCTGATCATGCCCGTGGTACTTCTTCAGCAACTCTCCGTAGATCCGTGAGAAGTTGGGCCCGGTCAGGGGTTCGCCCCGTTCCGCTGCTTCGTGAATCGCAAGCTCGAACTCGGCAAACATGGCCTGGCGGAACAGGGTGCCGCGCAGACTCTCCAGAGCATAGCCCAGATAGTAGAGCTTTTCCTGGTCGGTCTTGGCGTTGGCCACCATGTGCTCTTCCAGCAGGATCTCGTTGATGGTGGATGCCATTTCCGCGATGAATGTGGAGTAGGATGCGGTCTCCCAGGGATTGTTCTGGTTGGCCAGCAGGGAGTGCACCGCGTGACCCCATTCGTGGGCAAAGGTGGACAGGGAGCTGTAGTCGTCATTGTGGTTGAGCAGCACATAGGGGTGCACATCGTAGGCGGAGCCATTCATGTAGGCGCCGGACCTCTTGCCCGTTTGGGGGTGGCTGTGCATCCACTGCTGAGACAGCCCGTGTTCCAGCAACTCCAGATAGGTGTCACCGAACGGTTGCAGGGCCTCAAAGGTGATCTTCTCGGACCGCTTGAGATCGAAAACCCCCGTGTTAACGTCCACCAGCGGCGGGTAGATGTCGTAGTAGCGCAGGTCGTCCACCTCGAGCATGCGCGCCCGCAGTTTCAGATAGCGGTGGAAAAGGGGCAGCGCCTCGTTGACCTGCTCGATCAGGCGGGTGTAGGTTTCCGGCGGCAGTCCGTCGTCAAACAGATTCTGGGCCAGCACGCCCTCGTGGTTGCGGGCACGGGCGGCGAATACGTTGGACTGGACCTCGGCGGCAAGGGTGGCACCCATACCGTCGGCGTATTGATCCCAGGTGGACCAGAAGGTGTCGAAAACCAGTTTTCGGTCCGCTCGGTTGGACGTCTCGCGCCAGCGGCCGTACCCCGCCTGATTCAGCTCCACTTCACGCCCATTGCTGAGGGTGACGGTAGGCCAGGGGATGTCGGCATTGGCGTAATTCTGGTAGATCTGGCTCGGCGCCGAAAGGGCCAGGTCCGCCTGAGCCAGCAATGCCTCGGTTTGCTCATCGAGCGTATGGGGTGCCTGGCGCAGGATGTCGCGCAGCATGAACGCGAACCTGCCCAGCTCTTCTTCCTTTTTCAGAAAGCGTTCGACCTTCTTCTCCCCCAGGGCCAGTACTTCGGGGTTCAACCAGGCGGTGGCTTCGCTCAAGTCCGCCAGCATCTGTCGGGCTATGTTGAAGCGCGCCTGCGCCTCCGGCTCGCGCTGATCCTCATCCCGCGACAGACTCGTGTACACGTAAACCCGCACTGCTTCCTTGTAGCTGTTGCTGATCTCCGTAAGGGCCTTTGCCATGGCCTGGGGGCTGCGGCCGAGGGTGCCCTTGTAGTCCGGGAGCGCGTCGATGCGCTCGACTGCGGCTTTGCGTGCGTCATCCCACGCTTCCAGAGAAGGGTAGAGCTCAGTGAGGTCCCATTGATAGCGGACGGTTTCCCCGTTTTCGGACTGTGCCTGGGCCAGGGGCAGCCACATCAGGAACACAAGACTGATGATCGCACGTGGTAATTGCATTGGATCTCCGATGAGTATAGAAATTATTGTGATCAGCGCCGAAGGGTCTTGCGGGCCGGTTCAATGCCGCACCGGGAGGGAGAGCCGCGGCAGCGCCGCCGGAGAGCCCCGTCCCGGGTCGGTCGATAGTATGAGTCTACCCAATATAGGTGAGTTTCAACAGGAGGTCGTCGGCAGGGCAGAGCCCGGATGCCGCCGGGCTCTGCAGGTGCGCAAGGCTACAGAAAGGGCTCTTGTTGGTTAAAAGTTGACCTGGATGCTGGCCGAGGCGTAGTCCAGATCAGGCTCGATATCATCCTCCAGTTCAAAGCGGTCGTATTCGAGGCGCAGGTCGATGGATTCGGTCAGCCCCAGGCTCAGGCCCACCCCGAAGAAGGCGTCGTCCCCGTCCAGTTCATCCCCGAATGCAAAGCCCTCCGGCGCCGCGGTTTCCACATCGGCCTCCCAGAAGAACCAGCCAGCCTTGGCGAACAGGGCAAATCGCTCGTGCAATGGGGCCCTGAACACGGCGGCAATGGAGGCCGCTTCCAGATCAGTGGTGATACCGTTGTCGTCCCCCTCGTCGAAGTCATAGACGCTGATCTCGGCACCGAAGGCGTCCGTGAAATTCATGCCGCCGAATATCCGGAAGGCGTTCTGGTCATCGTCGAAGTCAGTATCCACATCGGCATCGAATTCCAGTTTGTACTGACCGTACCCGAAACCGATATAGGGTGACATCTCGCGGTCCTGAGCGTAGGCCCCGGAGGCGCCAACGCTCAACGCAATGCAGGCGAGAATGGGAAGATTCGTTTTCTTGATCATGGTGGTCACTCCTGTGATGGCGTGCTGCAGTGAGCCAGCCGGAAGAGCACTCCTCGAGACCCGGCTGGTTGGTATCCGGGCATTTTGCAATTCAAGTGCCATAGCTCACTGGAAAGCGACAATACGGGGGAATGGAATGACAGAAAGGGAGGTATCCGGCGCAGCGGGGCCCGCATTGTCGCCGGCAACCTTTTGGGAGCGTTGGGGAAGGGGCCGCCGGACGGCGGCCCCAGGTGTGCAAGTATTTACTTTGGTTTGAAGGCCAGGAGAACGTTGCCGGGCATCTGTCCGAACATGCCATAGCCTGAATTCACAAAGAGATAGCCGTTGGCGGCCACGATGGAAGCGTTGTCGATGGCGCCGCCCTTTCCTTCAACTCCGTTAATGGTGTCGAACGATTGGGCCGTGTCGAACTGGAACAGCACCTTGCCGTTTTTGGCGTTCAGAGCCCGCAGCATGCCATCCAACGCGCCTTCCACCACCACGCCGTCGATGACGGTGGGCGCGCCGGACAGGCCGATGTTGCTGTCGCAGGCGGGAACGCGATGTTTGCGCTCACCACTGCAGTCCGGGGTTGCGGCATAGGTCCACAACACCTTGCCGTCATCGACGCGCACCGCGTGCATGCCGGGCTTCTGGCTCTTGTCCGGACCTTCCACGCCAAAGCCGTAGGGCCGGTTGATCGGCGCGAAGATTCGCTGGCCGTCAAAGGCGATGCCCCAGTGGATGCCGCCCAGCGGCGAGCCCTCACCAAAGTCCTGGCGCCACACGACGGCGCCATTCTTGTCAGGATCCAGCGCCCACACGGTACCGGATTTCTGGCCGCCCACAATCAGGTCTGAACCGTCGCTGCGTTTGGCCAATATCAGTGACGCCCCGAAATCCACGTCCCGGTAGACCGTGTCTTCCGGCCTGGGGCAGTTGGGGCTGCGCGTGCGCGGGCCACACCCGGCGATGAAGATGTCGTTCTCGGTGGCCTGGAAGCTCCACTTGATATCGCCGGTTTCCAGATCGATGCCCAGAATTGCGTCCGTATGCTTGTGGGCGGGTTCGGAGGTGGCTTCGCCGGTACCCACGTAGACCATTCCGCGCTTCTCATCGATCAGCGGTGAGTTCCAGATGGGCGCGCCGGAGGGGCCCCAGATCATCTGTCCATCGCCCCGGTCCCGCACCGGTTTCGCGTCCTCCATGGTATGGGCAGTCCAGATCTCCTTGCCGGTGGCGGCGTCCAGGGCCGTTACGGCCCCATGGGTTGTGCAGCATTCGTGCTCCGGGCTGGCGGCCACCATGATTTCGAACTGGGAAATGGGAACGATCACCTTGTCCTTGTGGATCACGGGTGTGCCCGTCGTTACGGACAATTCCGAAAAGCCCACGTGTTGGGTCCAGATGCCCTGTCCGGTGCGGGCATCCACCATATGCACGTTGGAGCCCAGGTCGCCCACCACAACCACCGGGCGGCCATCTTCCAATTCATCGTAACTTGCGCTGGTGCGCAGGGGCACTTCACTCTGGTACACCCACTGAATGCAGGGCTCGCCGTCGATGTTGAAGGCGAACATCCTCGCCGCGTCCGCCACGGGCAGGAAGAGGGTTGAGCCCATCACGGCCGGCTGGGAGCGCATGGTGGTGGCGCCCGGGAAGGCAATGGCCCAGGCCAGTTCCAGATTGCGGAAGTCGCTGCCCTTCAGTCCGGCCTGTTCACGGGTCAGATGCCGGTCGTTGCGCTCATTGAAGCCAAATCCGGTCACCGTGGCTTGCTGGCGGGTATCGACCGTGCGCCGTTCGGCGGGGCACATCATGCCGGCAATCCATTCATCGCTGGTTTGCTCCATACCTGCCAAATACTCAATCAGCACCCGCTTTTCGTCCGATGACAGTCCGGCCGCCTGGGTTTTCATCTTCCCTTCATTCAGCGCGTAAGTCAGCGATTGCACCCGCATTTGCTTCAGGGTGGTCAGGGAGGGGGAGCGGGTTGCTTCGGGGTTGTCATGGCAGGTGGCGCAGGTCTGGTCGTAAACGGCGCGTCCGGGGTGCCGGGGGTCGTCGCCGGCCTGGACCGAGCCGCTGGCCAATCCCGCGGCCAGCAGACTGGCCATGAAAACAGAGCGTCGCCTCCAGTTGGAGCGGCGGGCAGAGTCAGTAAAAATCATCGGATGCCTCAGTGCTTGAATCGTTCGCTTGGGGTCTTGAGAGAAGATCCGCCTCGCAGACGGTAGTTGTTGTAATTGGAGCCGTGCTCCCTGCGGAGCGGCAAGGGAATGACCTTATCACCGCCATTTGGCCCCCTCCCTCAAATTTACACGTATTTACAGCCCCTTGTTTTTGCGACCGGCCGGACGCGAACTCATCCCTTTTTGACAGAGACGACAGAGCACCTGACAATGGCCGCCACTTTCGCCCCTGGCTTCGCCTGCTCCCTCTATGCGACTGGCCACAAACGCCAGCGGCGACATCCCTTTATCACAAAATAACGAGAGCAGCGACACATGACGCAAGACTCCAAAGCAAGCACAGGAATACTGGGCTGGATCGAACGGACCGGTAACCGGTTACCTGACCCGGTATTCATTTTTTTCTGGTTGATTCTGTTTCTGGTCATTATCAGCGTTCTGAGCGCGGCCGTGGGAATGAGCGCACCTCATCCCACAGCCGTGGACGATGACGGTAACGCGGTGATCATCAGTGCTCTGAGCCTTCTTTCAGCAGCGAACATCCAACGGCTGTGGGTGGAAATGCCCGCAACTTTCACCCACTTCCACCCCCTTGGTTACGTGTTGGTGGTCATGCTCGGGGCCGGCATTGCCGAGCGTTCGGGCCTCTTCGCCGCCGCCATGCAGCGGGCGGTCAAGCACGCGCCCAAGGCCTTTCTGACCCCGGTGGTCGCACTGGTGGCCATGGTGGGTAATCTGGCCGCCGACGCGGCCTACGTGGTACTGATTCCGCTGGCGGGTGTTCTTTATGCCGCGGCGGGGCGTCACCCGGTCGCGGGTATCGCGGCCAGTTTTGCCGGTGTGTCCGGTGGCTTCTCCGCCAACCTGCTGCCGGGGCAACTGGACGCACTGCTGTTCGGTATTACGGAAGCGGCGGCGGAAAGCATCGCCCCCGAGTGGAACGCCAACATCGCCGGGAACTGGTACTTCATCGCCGCCATGACCGTGCTGTTCCTGCCGGTAATCTGGTACGTGACCGATCGCATCGTCGAACCGCGCTTGTCGCCCCTCACAGCGGAAGCGTCCAGCAAGGCGGTAAAAACCGACCAGGGTGAACTCACGGACGCAGAGAAGAAGGGGCTGGCGCGTGCCGGCTGGGCCGCGCTCGCTGTCATTCTGCTCTGGGTGCTGTTCACCGTCGGACCGGGTACTCCTCTCTACGATGAGGCCGCCAGCCCCGAAGGGCGTCTCAGCCCGTTTTACCGCTCGTTGGTGGCCGGCTTCTTCATCCTTTTTCTGGCTAGTGGCTGGGCATACGGCTCCGCCGCCGGCACAGTCAAGAATCATCGGGATGTGGTCGGCATGATGTCCGAATCCATGGCGGACCTGTCCTACTACCTGGTGCTGGCTTTTGCCGCCGCCCATTTCGTGGCCATGTTCAACTGGTCCAACCTGGGCCTGATATTCGCCATTCAGGGCGCGAACGCCATCGAAAGTGCCCAGTTGCCCATGGCGGCGGTACTGGTGCTCCTGGTTCTCTTTACCGGATTGACCAACCTGTTCGTGGGCTCGGCGAGCGCCAAGTGGGCCCTGCTTGCACCGGTACTGGTTCCCATGATGATGCTGTTGGGCGTCAGCCCGGAGATGACCACCGCCGCGTACCGGGTAGGCGACAGCGCCACCAACATCATTACTCCGTTGATGGTTTACTTCCCGCTGATCCTGACCTTCTGTCAGCGCTGGCAAAAGGATTTCGGCCTTGGCAGTCTTACGGCCACCATGCTCCCCTATTCGCTCTGGCTGCTGGGCGCCGGTCTGATCATCACCCTGATCTGGGTCCTGTTCGGTTTGCCGTTGGGGCCGGGCGCAGGCATGCACTACAGCCTGGGGCAGGGATAGCCGCCGGGGCCGCGGAGCGCCCCGTGTCCGGTGGACTTATCTTTCATCAAAAACAAAACGAGAAATTGCAATGGAAGAACAGACTCGCACATCACGACCGGCGGTTCCGCGCTGGACACGACCACTCGCAGTGCTCGCCCTGGCGGCGGGCCTGCTCGTTGGCCTGCTGGCCCTGTTTGCCGCGCTCGGCGTGTGGTTCGGGTGGTGGGACTTCCGCCGCGGTTTTGCCCTGTTGCGCATCGCCAACAGCGCCGCGTTGTGGGTCGCTCTCGGTTGCGGCGCAATTGCGTTCGCCTTGTTTTTCACGGTGAGAAAACGCGATCGGCAAGGGGCCATGTCCCTTGCCAGCATGGCGTTTGCGGGCGGTGTTGCGGCCATTCTGGCGTGGCAGGTGCCCCAGAGCTACCGGCCGCCGGAAGGCACACCGCCCATCCACGATATCAGCACCGACACGGAGAACCCGCCGCCATTCGTGGATGTGCTCCCCCTCCGTGCCGATGCTCCCAACAGCCATGTCTACGGCGATTCGCCGGACCTCACGCCGCAAAAACTGGCCGAGCTCCAGCGCGAGGCTTATCCGGACGTCCAGCCTCGTTACTTCGACCAAAGCCGGGAGGAGGTATTTGCCCGCGCGTTGGAAGCCGTCGACGAGCTGGGCTGGGACCTGGTGGCGCAATCTCCGGAAGAGGGCCGTATCGAGGCGACGGATACCACCTTCTGGTTCCGCTTCAAGGACGACATCGTCATTCGTATCCGGGAGGAAGGTGACCGCACGCGGGTGGACGCCCGTTCCGTGTCGCGTGTCGGAACAAGTGACGTAGGCAAAAACGCTCAGCGTATCCGCGAATTTTTCGCCGCACTGTAGATCCACGGTTCAGATCCACTCTTCGGGCCCCGGCTGACTCCAGTCGGGATGGCCCGCTAATTGCTCCTCAGCCATGCCCCCTTTCGATTTTCAAGGAGAGTTCCATGGCTCAGGACGCGATCAGCCTTCTGAAGCAGGACCACAAAACCGTCAAGGACCTGCTGGCGCAGTTGACCGAAACAACCGACCGGGCGATCAAAACCCGCACCGACCTCCTGGAACAGATCGCCAGCGAGCTGCGTGTTCACACGAAGATCGAAGAAGAGGTCCTATACCCGGCCTTTCGTGATGCGGGCAAGCAGGACGAGAAAAAAATGTTTTACGAAGCGGTTGAAGAACACCGCGCGGTGGAAGAACTGGTTCTTCCCGATCTGGAAAAAACCGACCCCGGCTCCAATCAATTTGCAGGCCGCGCGAAAGTGCTGAAGGAACTGGTGGAGCATCACATGGATGAAGAAGAAAGCGAGATGTTTCCGGCCGCCAAGGAGCTCTTCGGCAAGGAGCAACTGACTGACATGGGCGAAAAGATGGCGGGTCTCAAGCAGCGCCTGACTCCCTGAGGCCCTGCAACCTTCGTACGGTTTCCCGGATTCAGTTGCGTGTCCCGCCGGGAGTGTTGAAGCGATTTATCGCACGCGAGGAGGAACGAAGTGGATGTTGTTCGGATAATCTGCGCAATCCTGCTGCCGCCCCTGGGCGTCTTTCTCCAGGTGGGAATCGGCCCCCAGTTCTGGATCAACATCCTGCTGACCCTGCTGGGTTACGTCCCGGGGATCGTGCATGCCATCTGGATCATCGCCAAACGGTGAACCCTGGGGCGCGAACCATACCACCGAGCTAATACCACCGAGCTCATGCAACGACTTTAGGCCAGGAAGGCGCTGTTGATGAGCCAGCCGGTGTAGGCGAGGTAAGTCGCAACAAGTGCGGCGCCCTCCAGCCGATTGATGCGCCCCGGACCGCGGAAGCCGTAGCAGAAAACAAATAGCGCGATGGTCAAGCCGGCCATCACCGGAATGTCCCGGGTGAGTACATCAGATTCCACTGTCAGGGGGTGGATTGAACCTGCGATACCGACTACCGCCAGAGTATTGAACAGGTTCGATCCCAGCACATTGCCCAGGGCAATGTCGTGTTCGTTCTTGCGCACGGCGGCCAGGGAAGAGGCCAATTCAGGCAGGGACGTGCCCACTGCTACCACCGTCAGGCCGATGATCAGGTCACTGACCCCCAGGTATTCCGCAATGAGAACGGCCCCCCACACCAGCAGCTGGGAACTGGCGACCAGCAGCACCAGCCCCACCAGCAGCCACATGATGGCGCGGCGGAGAGGCATCGGACGTGTCTGAAGGTCCGCCTCCACTTCGATTCCCAGGGCATCGTCGCGCCCGCGCATGCCCTGGTACACAGTCCAGCCCATGGTCATTGCGAACACCAGCAGCAGGCCGAATCCGTCGAGCCGTGACAGCTCCCCGTCCCATAGTTGCCAGGCGGCGAACGCCGTGATGGCGAGCAGCAACGGCAGTTCACGACGAAGAATCTGGGAGTGAACGGCAATCGGGGCCAGCACAGCCGTCAGTCCCAGAATCAATGCGATATTGGTTATGTTGGACCCGTACCCGTTGCCGAGGGCGATCCCCGGGTTGCCGTTGAGGGCAGAAAGCGCCGAAACCACCATCTCCGGTGCCGAGGTGCCGAAACCCACAATGAGCATACCGATCAGCAATGCGGGAACGCGGAAATGCAGGGCGGTGGCGGCTGCCCCGTCCACAAACCGGTCGGCGCTCCACACGAGAATGATCAAACCAACAACAACCGCGGCAATAGCTAATAACATCGCAAGACCTCAAGGAGTGTGGCGGCGGATAATAAAGCCTGCGCTGGTTTCAGTCCAATCCCTCTGCTCGCGCTTGGTGCGTTTAAGGGAGCTGCGCCAGTCGGATGGCGAGAGTGGCCGTCGGCGCCGGGTAAGGACCCTGGTCCTGCTGGTCAGCGCGCAATGACAGCACACGGGAGGCTCTTTCCTGAGTGTCCTGTTTGTGTCCCCCTGTTTGTGTCGCTCGCGCAACGCGGCTGCTCATTCTGCAACAGGAGTTTCCCGGCACTTGGCCGGAGCTTCGCTCGCTGCGTCAATCCGAGACCAAGCACATGTCGCGGACCGCATTTGCACGCGCCACTCTGCAGTTGTTTTTGCAATGGTTCGTGTTTGTTCGCCGTCATTTTAATGGTTGGGTCGGTTCGAGTCGCGTTGTTGCAGGGAGTCTGCTGCATCGACTTTCTTATACTTTTTATTCGAGACTCCGCTTGTAAAAATTACAAAGAAAAATTCGTGGGGCCCGTAGCGGAACGAACAGGGCAGAAGAACCAATTGCTTCACAGTTTTCGACTGCCGCGCCCGTGTTCGTATATGGACTTTGCATTTCCCTCCGTTTATTCTCTGCGCCGCAACAATGTGATTCGAGCCAATGCGCGGGCAGAGCGGTTGAATCCAGGCGATGAAATTCGCTGTGTATTACCGTTCGGGAACATGATGCCCCGGGCAGCCTGCCACCTTTACTTGTCCGAAAGTTAACATTTGCTTTGGCGGTTCGGCAGCGCTCGAACCCAGTGTTTATTAGCGGTTAGAAAAACATCTCAATTGGATCAACCGGTTCGTAGCGGAGAATGATGTCCGTTTCGAGGGTGATCGGCGGCACGGTGATCTTCCTCGCCAATGGGCTCTGCGCTCGGGCACATCAGTTAGAGGCCACAGATGACGATGGAAGAGGACGGGCAGATTGTTGCAAGCCGCGGCCGGGGGGCCGGAACCAAATCCCGGTCGGGAAGTGCCAGTGGTAAATCCAAGACCGTAGTCTCCTCCAGTTCCAGGGGCTCCCGAGCAGGGGCGAAATCCGACGCCGACGGCGGCGGCTATGATCCCAGTGCGTTACTCGCCGCCCTGCAAGCGGTTCGGGACGGAGATTTCGAGGTCCGCCTGCCCGGGGACTGGACCGGTATCGAGGGCAAAATTGCCGATACCTTCAACGACATCGTTGCAGCCAACAGCCGAGTCGCCAGTGAGCTGGAGCGAGTGGGTCAAACTGTCGGCCAGGAAGGCAAGACCCGCCAGCGAATGCAATGCGACCGTCGCTCCGGGGCCTGGGGCGAGATGGAAGCCAGCGTCAACAATCTCATCGATGATCTGCTCTGGCCGACAACCGAGGTGACCCGCAGCATCGCTGCAGTGGCAAAGGGCGATCTCTCCCAAACCGTGCCTCTGGAGATAGAAGGTCGCCAGTTGCAGGGCGAATTCCTCCGCTCCGCAAAGATCGTCAACAAGATGATCGAACAGATGAGTGTGTTCACTTCTGAAGTAACAAGGGTTGCGCGGGAAGTGGGTGCGGAAGGAAAACTTGGCGGCCAGGCCAAGGTAAAAGCAGTGTCAGGGGTCTGGAAAGATCTCACTGATAACGTGAACTCCATGGCCAACAATCTCACCGATCAGGTGAGGAACATCTCCGAAGTAACCATTGCCGTTGCAAATGGTGATCTCTCCCGAAAAATCACTGTGGACTCGCGCGGTGAAATCCTTCAATTGAAAGAAGCCATCAATACGATGGTGGACCAGCTCCGCTCCTTCGCTTCGGAAGTGACCCGCGTGGCCCGCGAAGTGGGCACGGAAGGGAAGCTCGGTGGCCAGGCCATCGTGCCCGGTGTAGCGGGAACCTGGAAAGATCTGACCGATAACGTAAACGTAATGGCGGCGAACCTGACCGATCAGGTGCGCGGTATCGCGGAAGTGGCGACCGCCATTGCTCGAGGGGACCTCAGCCGCAAAATCACAGTGGATGTGAAGGGGGAGATTCTCGAACTGAAAAACACCATCAACACGATGGTGGATCAGCTCAACGGTTTTGCGGCGGAAGTGACACGGGTGGCCCGCGAAGTGGGCAGCGAAGGAAAGCTCGGTGGCCAGGCGGAAGTGCCGGGAGTTGCCGGTACCTGGAAGAATCTCACCGACAACGTGAACTCCATGGCCGGAAACCTAACGGCTCAGGTGCGAAACATCGCCGAGGTGGCTACTGCAGTTGCACGTGGCGACTTGAGTCGCAAGGTTACGGTGGATGTAAAAGGGGAGATCTCCGAGCTCAAGAACACCATCAACACCATGGTGGATCAGCTCAACGGTTTTGCTTCCGAGGTGACCCGTGTCGCGCGGGAAGTAGGCACGGAAGGGGAGCTCGGCGGACAGGCCATCGTGCCCGGTGTGGCCGGAACCTGGAAGGACCTGACCGATTCCGTAAACGCAATGGCTACCAACCTCACGGCCCAGGTGCGCAACATCGCGGAGGTGACCACCGCGGTGGCGCGGGGCGACCTGTCCCGCAAGATCACGGTGGATGTAAAAGGCGAAATCCTCCAGCTTAAAGACACCATCAACACCATGGTGGATCAGCTCAACAGCTTTGCTGCGGAGGTTACGCGCGTTGCGCGCGAAGTTGGTACGGAAGGGAAGCTGGGCGGCCAGGCCGAGGTGCCCGGAGTGGCGGGCACCTGGAAAAACCTCACCGACAACGTGAACTCCATGGCGGGTAATCTGACTGGCCAGGTGCGCAACATCGCGGAGGTGACCACCGCGGTGGCACGGGGCGACCTTTCCCGCAAGATCACGGTGGACGTAAAAGGCGAGATCCTGCAGCTTAAAGACACCATCAACACCATGGTGGACCAGCTCAACAGCTTTGCATCGGAAGTGACGCGGGTGGCTCGCGAAGTGGGTACTGAAGGCAAGCTGGGCGGGCAGGCAACCGTTCCCGGTGTGGCCGGAACCTGGAAGGATCTGACGGACAATGTAAATGTGATGGCAACCAACCTCACCGATCAGGTGCGGGGGATTGCTGAAGTGGCAACGGCCATTGCAGGCGGGGACCTGTCCCGCAAGATCACGGTGGATGTACGCGGTGAAATCCTTGAGTTGAAGAACACCATCAACACCATGGTGGACCAGCTCAACAGCTTCGCCGCGGAGGTAACCCGGGTAGCGCGCGAAGTGGGTACGGAAGGCAAGCTCGGTGGCCAGGCGGAAGTGCCCGGCGTCGCGGGAACCTGGAAGGACCTGACGGACAACGTAAACGTGATGGCCGCAAATCTCACCAATCAGGTGCGCGGCATCGTCAAAGTGGTCACGGCGGTCGCAAACGGTGACCTCACCCAGAAGCTTACGGTGGAATCCAAGGGTGAGGTGGCCGCGCTGGCCGATACGATCAACAGCATGACCGACACGCTCGCAACCTTTGCCGACCAGGTGACTACAGTTGCGCGCGAAGTGGGGGTGGAAGGGCGTTTGGGCGGTCAGGCGAATGTGCCGGGAGCGGCCGGTACCTGGAAGGATCTGACCGCGAACGTGAACCTGCTTGCGGCCAACCTGACGACCCAGGTGCGCGCAATCGCCGAGGTGGCCACGGCGGTTACCACGGGCGATCTGACCCGTTACATCCAGGTCGACGCCAGCGGCGAAGTGGCGGACCTGAAGAACTACATCAACGCGATGATCGGCAATCTGCGCAAGACCACCGAGCGCAACACCGAGCAGGACTGGCTGAAGACCAACCTGGCCAAGTTCAGCCGCATGATGCAGGGCCAGCACGATCTCACCACGGTGGCCCAGATGCTCCTGTCGGAGCTCGCCCCGCTGGTTGAAGCGCACCAGGGTGTGATGTATGCCATGGTGGAAATTGACGGCGAGTACAAGCTCCGGCAACTGGCCGGCTATGCGGACAACTGGGGCGGCGACAACCACGAGCGGGAATTTCGCCTGGGCGAAGGGCTGGTGGGGCAGTGTGCGAAGGAGCGCCGTCAATTCGTCATCACAGAGACGGATCACCAACCCTTGCGAATCACCTCTGGACTGGTGGAAGTTCCGCCACGGGTCGTGATGGTGTTGCCGGTACTGTTTGAGGGCCAGGTCAAGGCAGTGATCGAGCTGGCTTCCCTGAAGGAGTTCAACGCGTCCCATACGGCCTTTCTGGAGCAGCTCACGGACATCGTGGGCATTGTTCTCAACAACATCGAAGCGACAATGCGTACCGAGCGCCTGCTGTCCCAATCCCAGCAACTGGCCGCGGAGTTGCAGACCCGGCAATTGGAGCTGCAACAAACCAACGAGGAGCTGGCCCAGAAGGCACAGCTACTGGCCGCACAGAACGCGGAGGTGGAGCGCAAGAACCAGGAGATCGACCAGGCCAAGCGGGCGGTGGAAGAGAAAGCGGCGGAACTGGCGCTCACGTCCCGCTACAAATCGGAATTTCTGGCGAACGTTTCTCACGAGCTGCGCACGCCCCTGCACAGTATTCTCATTCTCGGCGAGCAGCTCTCGGAAAACGTCGACGGCAATCTCAGCCCGCGACAGGTGGAGTTTGCCCACACCATCCATTCCGCTGGAACGGATCTGCTGAATCTGATCAGCGACATTCTCGATCTGTCCAAGATCGAGTCGGGCACGGTGACCGTGGAATGTGAGGAGTTGCCGTTTGCGAACCTGCGGGAAACAGTGGAGCGCAACTTCCGTCACGAGGCGGAGAATCGCAAACTCGCCTTTGTGACTGAGTTTGGAGAGGACCTGGGGCCCGTTATCTACACGGACCCCAAGCGCCTGCTACAGGTCTTGAAGAATCTGCTGTCCAACGCTTTCAAGTTTACCGAGGACGGGAGCGTCCAACTGTATGTGGATGTGGTCGAAGACGGCTGGACCCGTGGACATCCGGTTCTCGACGGGGCCGACACCGTAGTGGCTTTCTCCGTGACCGATACGGGTACCGGTATCCCACCCGAAAAGCAGAAGCTGATCTTCGAGGCCTTCCAGCAGGCGGATGCGGGCACGGCCCGCCGCTACGGGGGAACGGGGTTGGGGCTGGCCATCAGCCGGGAACTGGCGCAGCTGCTGGGCGGCGAGATCCGTCTGCAAAGCACTCTCGGGCGCGGCAGCACCTTCACGCTCTACATTCCGCTCAACTATGGCGACCCGGCGGCGCGAAATGTGCCCCAGTCGGAGGAGCAGCGTTCCGGGGAGGAATCCGGGGGATCGCAGGTTCTGCTACCGGCAGCGGCTGTGGAAGAGGTGCCCGACGATCGCGGCACAATCACCGCGCAGGACGAGGTCATCCTGATTGTCGAGGACGATCCCGACTATGCCCGTATTCTTCTGGATCTGGCCCGCGAGCAGGGGTTCAAGGGGCTGGTAGCGACCCGCGGCTCCGATGCAGGGGAACTGATTGACGCTTTTCGGGTCGACGCTGTCTCTCTGGATGTTTTCCTGCCGGATATGCTCGGCTGGACCTTTCTGAGCCACCTGAAGCAGGACCCGGAGACCCGACATATTCCCGTGCAGATCGTCAGCGACGAAGAAGAACGGTCTCACGCTCTGGCACGGGGAGCCTATGCTTACGTTAATAAATCGGCAAGCTCGGACGTGATCAGCGCGGCCCTGGCCCGGCTGCGGGATTTTGCCCGTCCCCGCAAGCGGCGATTGCTTTTGATCGAGGATGATCCTGCCGAACGAGCCGGTCTGGTGGAGCTGCTGGATCACGACGATGTGGAGATTGTTACCGCGGAGGATGGGGCCATTGCGCTTCGGATGCTGCGTGGCGAACCCTTCGATTGCGCCGTGCTGGATCTGCGCCTGCCGGATATGAGCGGCTTTGATCTGCTCGCCGAAGTGCAGCGGGATGCGGATCTGCGCCCCGTGCCATTTGTAATCTGCACCGGCCAGGCTCTGAGCGACCAGGAAGAGGACATCCTGCGCAGCATGGCCCGCAGCATCGTGGTCAAAGATGCGCGTTCGCCGGAACGGTTGCTGGATGAAACTGCGCTGTTCCTGCACCGGGCGGTAAACAACCTGCCGGAATCGCGCCAGCGAATGCTCGAGCGGCTCTACGAGAGTGATGAGGCCCTCGTTGGCAAAAAGGTCCTGGTGGTGGACGACGATGTGAGGAACATCTTCGCCCTCTCCAGCATCCTTGAACGCCATAAGATGGAAGTGCTGACCGCCAATAACGGACGAGATGCGATCGATATTATTGAAAAAACACCGGACCTGGCATTGGTGCTCATGGACATCATGATGCCGGAGATGGATGGATACACGACCATGCGCCAGATCCGTGCCGAATCGCGTTTTCATATGCTGCCCATCATTGCTCTCACGGCCAAGGCCATGAAAGGCGATCGGGAGAAGTGCCTCGAAGCGGGTGCCTCCGACTATATCGCCAAGCCGGTCAATAACCAGCAACTGGTTGCGCTGCTGCGAACGTGGCTGCACCGGTGAAATGAGAGACCACCTGTCGAACATGAACACTTGTCATGAACGTCAATCGCGGGCTTCGAGGGATAATCTTTTCAGGGAGAGAAACCGCCACGTCGTAAGCAGCCGGGGGAGCCAGCGTTGACGCAGGATACAACAGAGACGCCAATGGTCGTCCATCAGGTCAACATCCTCCTTGTCGACGACAAGCCGGAACGGTTGTTGAGCTACGAGGTTGCCTTGGGGCGTCTCGGGCACAATCTGGTGCGCGCTCACTCCGGAACTGAAGCTTTGTCCCTCCTGATGAAGATGGAGTTCGCAGCCATTCTTCTCGACGTGAGCATGCCGGTGATGGATGGCTTCGAGACGGCAGCGCTCATCCGCGATCACCCGCGCTTCGAAGAAACTCCGATCATCTTTGTGACCGGCATTCACATAACGGACCTCGACCGTCGCCGCGGGTATGAAATGGGCGCGGTGGATTATGTACAGATTCCGGTTATACCCGAGATTCTCCGGGGCAAGGTGCGGGCGCTGGTCCAGCTCTATCTCCAGCGTGCAGAACTGTCCCGGCTCAACGATGAGCTGGCGGACGCCAACTCTGAACTGGCCCGCGCCCACGAAGAGCTCAAGGCCAAGAATACCCGGGAACTGGAAAAACTCAACGCGAACCTGGAGCAGGCCAACACCGAACTCAAGGCCACCAATAGCAAGTTGATGGCGGAGATCGCGGAGCGTGAAAAGGTGGAAGAAGAGCTGTTCAAGTCGGCCCAGCGCAAGGACGAGTATATTGCGATTCTCGCCCACGAGCTGCGAAACCCCCTTTCCGCAATTCACAATGCGGTGCAGGTGATGCAAATGGATCAGGTGTCGGAGCAGCAGATCAGCTGGGCACGGGAGCTTCTCCAGCGCCAGGTGAATCATCTGACCTATCTGATGGACGATCTCCTGGACGTTTCGCGGATTTCCAACGGGCGCATCGAGTTGCGGCTCGAGGCGGTGGAACTGGCAACGGTTCTGGCCCAGGCCCGCGAGACCGTTGCCTCCATTGTCAGTGAACACGAACACCGCCTTGAAATCATTCAACCGGACGAACCTCTTTGGGTCCAGGGTGACCTGGTTCGCTTGACCCAGGTGCTGGGCAACCTCCTCACCAACGCCGCCAAGTACATGGAAAACGGCGGCCTGATCCAGGTGACCCTGGAAAAGGAGGGCAACCACTGGGCGCGGATACGGGTGCGGGACCACGGCGTCGGCATTCCCAAGGAGTTGCTGGACAGCTTGTTCGATCTGTTTGTCCAGGCGCCCACGGCGCTTAACCGGGCCCAGGGGGGCCTCGGTATCGGCCTGGCCCTTGTCCGGGCGCTGGTGGATCTCCATGGCGGCACGACCCATGTGCGCAGCGAAGGCGAAGGTCGCGGTGCTGAATTCTCGGTCCGCCTGCCTCTTCTTGAGGTTCTGGAATCCCAGGGTCCTGAGCCCGACACCAGCGGCTGCATGGATGCGGAAACCGCCGAAGTTGCGGGGGGTGCGAGACCGGTGGTGATCATCGATGACAACGAGGATTCAGCCGGCGCGCTGGCCATCTGCCTGGAGACCCTTGGTTACGACGTGCAGGTGAGCCACACAGGCGAGAGCGGGCTGACGCTGGTCCGGGCGTGCAATCCGGACGTCGTGCTGCTGGACATCGGTTTGCCCGATATAAACGGCTATCAGGTGGCGGAGCAGTTGCGGGCGGAGGAGACGTCCGATTCTTCCCTGCGGATCATCGCCATGAGCGGCTATGGTGGTGCTTCGGACCAACGCCGGGCTCTGGAAGCCGGGTTTGACCACTACCTGGTCAAGCCCGTGGACTATGGGCGGCTCATGGAACTGCTCAGCGAAGAAGTCGCCCCCAGCGAGGCACTCTGACGCCTGTTTCTGCCCCGTGTTGGCGGCCTTTCAGCAGCCTCGACGGGCCAATCAGGTGATGCCATGCTCGGCGAGCCGAACCTCCGTGTTCGGCGTAACAGAGGCTCCATCCTCCCTAATGCTTGGGCAACGTGACCTGCTTGGCCTGGGGCCCTTCGTAGCCCATCTCTTCCACATAGCGAACGTCCATACCTTCCATCAGCTTGTTGAAGTCGCCATTGCGCAGCGCGTTGCGATGGAAGTACACCTCGTCCCCCTCAGGGGAGAGCAGAAAACCGTAACCCTCATCGGGGAAAGTCTTCGAGATGGTCCCCGGCATGGGAATATCATGTTCCTTGACGTCGCCCTGCTGCACCCGCGCGTAATCCTGCAGTTGCCGTCGTGCGGCGTTGAAGGCGTCGCGGATGGTGACGTACATGTCCTCGTGGGCGTTGTTGTCTCCCGGATCGCGGGTAACCACGATTTCCTTGCCGGGAACGTTGATGATGATGCGCAGGCTGTAGTGGTTGCCCCGTCTGTGCTGGCGGTGCGGAGCACTCACTACCACATGGCAGTTGATGATCTTGTCGTGGTATTGACTGAGTTTTTCGGTCCTGCTGCGGATGTCCGCTTCAAGCGCGTCTGATTGGGGTATTTCATGCCAGGTGATCTGCAAGGGCGGTCGCAAAGCATTCTCCTTCTTTGAACAGTTATACGCGGCTACTTGGACTCGCGCGAAAGGGATTATTCTCCGCAGGAGTACTCGTGCAGATTCAGTCCTTCGCGCCAGTAGTCGGCGACCAGTGGCGTGGCTATCAGGTAGTCCGCCGTACGGTCGTTGTGCTCGGCCGCGGCCTGTTCCAATGCTTCGTCCCACTCCTCGAGGGTGAAGTCCCCCCGGCCCATCCACATCAATGCGACGAGGGTAATTTGCTGGTCGGGCTCCAGGTCTTCAATGGTTGCGACCATGGTCTGGTAGCTGGGGTCGTCCTGGTGGTCGGCGAGTACCTGGGTGGCATCGTCATCACTGGGGTTACTGGCCGAGTCAGGGAAGGAAACATCCTCTTTGGCGTGAAACTCAGTGGCCAGATCGATAAGGTGGCAAACGATCTCAGGGTTCAGGTCCATGCTCATGAGTTGTCCCCTTGCGCTTTGCGCAGCCTCGGCGTTACGGTACTCGTTCGGTTCTACATAATGCTTGCTTTGCACAGTCGATCCCAATCCTGTCAGTTATTGGCGAAGTTCAGCTTTCGGAGCCGGATGCTCGCGAGCAGTCCGCCGACATCAGTAAGCAAAACCCGTACAAGATGGCGGGTTCACGGATCGGGAACCGGTCCCCCGCAAACGTTAATAGGGGTGAGCGCGGCAGCTGCAACAGCCCGCGAGTCCGGCCCCGTGGGGCCTTAAGATGCGGGTACGAGCTTTGCAGCTCTCATCCGGCCCGCAGTCTTTCAGGCGCATGCGTTGCGATTGTGCGCGAAGATTTCAAGCGCCATGGTAAAGGCTTCACCGCCCCGCTTGCGGAGCTCGTCCGGAACGCAAGAGCCTGCACCTGGCAGGCTGCTTGAAGATTCTTTTTCACTGCGATTTTGATTCGATTGCTTCCCCGTACCGGGAGGGAAGCTAAACCGAGGAGCACCATCAATGAACAGACATGTCCTCAGCGCTGCGCGGGACGAACCCTACCAGGCTGTCATCGCTGACATGGACAGCGTTCTGACCCGTATGAGCAGTCTCCACGAGCGTGCCTGGCAGGGGGCCTTCAATGAGTTTTTTGCGCAGCGCAAGGCAGCGCGGGGCGAGCAGCATTCCGAATTTGCACACATGGAATATCGTAAGCACCTGGACGGCAAGCTCCGCTACAAGGGGGCGGCGGACTTTCTGTCCGCGCGCCACATCGATCTCCCATTCGGCCGTGAAGATGACGCACCGGGAGTGGACACCGCCTGCGCTATCGGCAACCGCAAGGAGCAATTACTGGTAAAGCTTCTGGAGCGGGAAGGCGTTGCGGTCTTCGAAGACGCACTCGCCTCACTGCGCCGCTGGCGGCTCGGCGGGATGAAGCTTGCCGCCATTTCAGCGAGTTGTAACTGCCGCAATGTTCTTCGCCTGATCGAGCTGGAAAACTACCTGGATGTAATTGTGGACGGGGAACTCGCAAACGAGTTGAAACTGACGGGGAAAGAAGAACTGATGCTCGAAGCGGCCAGGCAACTGGGCGTGGATCCGGACAGCACGGTGGTTCTTGAAGATACCGCGGGCGGCATTCGGGCCGGGCGCAAGGCCGGCTTTGGGCTCAATGTCGGCGTCAACCGCAACCATCACGCGGCGGAGCTGGAAAATGCGGGAGCCGACGCGGTGGTTCGCAGTCTGTCCGCCCTGCGTTTTCCGCGTCGTCTTCCCTCAGCGCTGGACAACCTGGAGGCGTTGCTGGAGCAGACTGGCCGCCGGAACCGTGCCATATTCCTGGACTTCGATGGAACCTTGGCGCCCATCGTGGACGACCCCCGTACGGTAGAGGTCGGCGAGAGCATGAGTAACACCCTGAGAGCTCTTGCAAAAGTCTGCACGTTGGGAATTATCAGTGGTCGCGATCGACAGGATCTGGAGGATCGGATCAACATCGATGGCATCGTTTACGCGGGAAGTCACGGACTTGACATTGCCGGGCCGGGGTTCCAGAAAGTTCTTCCCGAAGCGGAGGCCGCGATTTCCGAGGTGGACAGTGCCGAAGTCCGGCTGCGTGATGCTCTGGAAGGGATTTCGGGCGTTATTGTGGAACGCAAGCGCTTCGCGGTGGCGGTCCATTACCGAAAGGTGCGCAGCGATGTGGCGATTCAGCAGGTGAATCGGGTGGTGGACGGCGTTCTCGCCGATACCCGATTGCGCAAGCGCCTGGGGAAGCAGGTGCTCGAGCTGGAGCCCGCCGCTGATTGGGACAAGGGCCATGCCGTGGAATGGTTGCTGGAAACCGCGAACATCGAGCCGGCCCACGTGCTCGTCATCTACATCGGCGACGACGAAACCGATGAAGATGTTTTCGCCGCTCTGGCAGGGCGCGGCACGAGCATTCGAGTGGGCGATGAAGTGGCCGCCTCCCTCGCAGACTATCGGCTACCGCAACCCGCGGACGTTGAGAAATTTCTACAATGTCTGGCCGAGGCCTGTGGCCCATCCTGACGAGCCAGCGGCCGATCCCGACAAGGGGATAAAAGGGCCAGACCGGGGCGGCGCCGCCCTCTGTCGGGGCGCAAGCTACTGGGACGCTGGTGGGTGAAACCGGGCATGCAGGGTGGTCAGGACGTCCCGGGTGCGCAGGTCCAGGTGAACCCCTTCCTCATCGCTGCGGCGAAGCGCTTCCCAGCGGTGTTCGCCGGGATACTTTACAGCCTCGTGTGGACCGGACTCCCGCAGCCAGTCCACCATCGTCCGCATGCGTTCGCCAAACTGCGCAAGGGGCATGATCGACTCGATGTCGAGGGCCAGGAAGAAATGACCGTTGTTGCCCGGCGACTGGAAATTCTCGTACATGGAGTTGACCTGCCGGGAGAAGCCGGCCCCCGTCAACAGCCCACTCAAGACTTCCACCATCAGGCCAAGGCCGTATCCTTTTGCGCCGCCCAGGGGCTCGATCAACGCGGGTTCCCTCCGGCCGGATTCTTCCTGCTGGCGACGCACGGTCGAGCCCGCCTGCGCCGAGGTGGCCATGTCCAGAATCAACGGCCGACCTTCCTCAGCCGGGCACCCGAACGCCAGGGGATTAGTGCCCAGCACCGGTTGCTCGCCTCTGTAGGCGTGAACCTTCGGAAAGGAGTTGCTCAGAGCGACCCCCACCATTCCGGCGGTCGCCGCCATGTTTACGTAGTAGGCGCCGGCACCGAAGAAGTTGGAGTTCCTTACCAGGACCGCTCCTATTCCCCCATGCCGGGCGATCGCGATGGCGTGCTCCATGGCTTTGGCAGCCACGAAGTGGCCTTGACCGGCGCGCCCGTCCAACAGCGCCAGACTTGGGCCGCGCATTTCGATCACGGGCTTGCAGGGGGTTTCATAGAGACCGCGCTCCAGACGGTCGCACAGTACCGGCAATCGCCAGACGCCCTGATTGGGGCGGCCCACCCGATCACACCAGACCAGCACCTCTGACACAATTTCCGCTTCAGAACAATCGCTGCCCGCGGAGCAAAGCAGATCCTTGCTGAACATGTGTAACGCCTGCGGGCTGACTCGGGCGGGCAGAATCATTTGGTTCCCAGCATCCATTGGGCACGCCGTTTCAACTCCTGACGCGTTGCGTCCAGAAAGGGCTTGGGATCGTCCAAATCAAAATAGCAAAAGACCTGGGGCCTGAGAATGCTGCGCAACCAGCGCGTGGGGGTGAGCATGCTGGCGGCTCTGAGATCGCGAAAGGCGTCGAAGTCCTCGAATGGCAGCCACAGGGTCATGAATTCCGTAAAACGGCTGCGGGCGGTGCGCTCTTTGCGGGTGAGGTAACGGTAGATGATGTAGGGCATGTTCAGGCCGCTGCGGGTAATCAACTCCTGGGCGCCGGTAAACCGGGCGTTGCATTCGATCACTTTGAGTTTTCCGTCCCGCGGGTCTGTTTTGAACTCGATGTTCCCTAGCCCTCTGAAGCCGATCCCCGAAAAAAACTTGTAACCGGCTCGCGCCGTTTCCGGAAGCCATTCCGTGATGTGATATGAGCCGCCGCCGAAATTGGGCGGCGAACGACGCAGAATGCGTTTGGTGAACTCGAAGAGCTTCTCCCCCGACTCGTCGATGTACACATAATAACTGTTCAAAAGATCGTCCGGTCCCGGAATAAACTCGCAGAGCATGAAGTCGATGCCGGCGTCAAGCACTTCACGGCTCTTCTCCAGCAGTGCTTTTTCGCTTTCAATGTAAAACAGTTTGACCCGGAACCGCTGCTGAAAAATGTGCGAATGAATGGGCTTTATGAGCAGCGGGTACTCAATGGTGGGAAGGAGCGCGTGAACGTCTTCGATGTTGCCAACGTTCCAGGACCCGGGCGCGTCCACGCCTGCCTGACGTGCCAGCTCCAGGGTCTTTTCCTTGTCCAGAAGCTGGAGTTGTTGTTCCGGGTCCTGAATGTCGAGCACGTAGCGCTTTTTCAGATCGGTCTTGTTCCTGGCGACGAATTCTATTGCCGCGTCTTCGCAGGCAAAGATCACCGACCCAGCGGGAAAGGCGCGTTTGTCCAGCAGCATTCGCTGAAAGTACTCGCCCGCCGAGTAGCCCTCCGGAATGGGAAAGGGCTTCACGTACTTTGAGTGCAGCGCCGCACTTCTGGTGGCGGCGATTACCGCCACCGGAACACCCTGGCGACCCAAGGCCCGAGCAGCAGCGGTAGTGTTTGCCAGTCCGCCCAGCAGAATCGCAAGAGGTTGTTCGCGTTTTATTCTTTCGATCATAGAGCACCCAACAACCAGTTAAAGTGATCGTTCCTCGGAAAAGAGTTCTCAGGCTGAAGCGGGAAAACAGGCGCTGGCCATGCAATACCCGAGCAAGCGCTCCGCGATCTCTGGATCGCGACCCTGGTCGGTCAAGTAATGATGATGCAGCCCCGGGCTTCCATTGATCTCGTTAATGACCCCGCCGGTCTGTTCCAGCGGCAGGCTGATGTCCGTGGTCAGAACATCCACCCCGGACAGCTGTAACCCCAGGCAATCGCTCGCCCGTGCGCCGGTCTCGATGATGCTGGGATGAACCTGACCAGTCACATCGACGTTATCTCGGGCCCCGTTCTGATTCACAACCCGTTTGACAACTACGGTTTGCCCATGAGCAGGGCGGGTGTCCAGGTTCATGCCCTGTTGCTTCAAGGTCGCCATGCAGTCCTGGTCAATCTCGAGCAGAAACAGGGACTGGGTTGCCCTGCCTTGTTGACAGCGTGCATGATTTGCGTTTTCGATCAGCTGTCTGACGGTAGAGCGTCCGTCACCCACCACGCGGGGCGGATCACGCCGGACGCCGTGGATGTACTCCCCATCCAGAAACAGAAGCCGGTACGAACTCCCTGCAATCGTCTCTTCTATCAGCAAGTCCTTGCACTTGAGTGAAGCCGAGAGCGCAGCTTTGCGAAGTGCAGCTTCGGAAGCCACACCGGTCACGACACCGGCTCCCGCTCCGGTATCACGCGCCGGTTTCACGACGCAGGGCCGTCCCTGCTGATGCAGGAAGGTACGGGCTTTGTGAATCCCCTGAAGAGTGAATTCCTGGAAGGCTGGCAATCTGTAACCGGGAACCGACTGCGCAATCCGATGCGAGACAACCTTGTTGCCGGCAAGATTGAGGGCTACCTGTGAGTCAAGGGCCACGCTACCCCCGCGGCCCCGAACTTCGTTTCCCCGCCCATTGCTGACCGCCCAGAAGCCGTAGCCCATGTCCCGATAGGCGTAACCGAGCCTTTCGGCCGAACGGCTCCAGAGATCGCGGTAAAAGCGGCTGCGGAAATTTTTGTCTTCGAAGTCCGAAGCCTGCCGTCGGATTCCAAATGGAAGCACGTCCAGCAGTTTGCTGAACTTGTAGCGCAGCGCGAGGACTCTTCGGTCCCACTCGACAGCGGCGTTACTCGTGGATATCGCAGCGCGACTCACGCAGTACCTCGTCCACCCAGGCGTTGGAAAACTGTCCCTGTTTGACCGCAGCAACGTACGATTCGAGGGCGGCTTTTTTCGATTGGAGCTGCGATAGCACCGTTTCGGCGAAATCCTGGCGAACCACCACAATGCCGCTTTCATCGGCTGCAATGATGTCGCCAGGTTTTACGACGATTCCGCCACAGCTGATCGGGTAGTTGATTTCGCCAGGCCCCCGGTGCAATGGTCCAATGGGCGACACACCCCGGGCGAAGACTGGCAGGCCCACCTTGCGCACTTCGGGGAGATCCCGGATCAGTCCGTCGATGATGATGCCCTGGGCGCCTCGATGTTTTGCTTTGCTGGCGATCAGATCTCCGATAACTGCGTTGTTCTGGGTACCGGAGGCGTCCACCACAATGATGTCCCCGGGCCGGATCAGGTCCAGCGCCTTGTGGACCATCAGGTTATCGCCGGGGAATACCTTGACCGTAACGGCGGGGCCGACGATCGCATCGCGGCTTACGAGGTTGTGTATGTCGCAGCACATGGCGTACATGCGATTCAGGATGTCGGAAATGTCCGGCGTATCGAATTCCCTGTAAGCCTCGACGACCTTAGCGGAAGGGCGGTCGACGCTGGTCTTGATTCGAAACCCGGGTCCGTTGTTCATTTCGGCGGATCGTGGCCTCTCTGCCATGCTCACTCCTTGTTGGTTCAGCGACTGAATCCTTCCTGCGAGCCGTGGGGCAGGCTCGACGACACGCAATCCCCCTGTGTTGCTTCCGGCCACCCGGGTCGTTTTGGACTTCGTCAGGCCGAGTTCTGTTCACCAACATCTTCACGAAATGAGCTCGTGAGCTGTTCCCGATGTTGACGTGTCCCGCAAAAAGAACTCTGGGACATGGTCGTCGAATCACCAGGCTAACCCTGTCGACGGCAAGGAATGGGACCGAGGGAGAATGCAATTGAATGGACAGCTGCCACGCGCAAAGTTTCATCGGACGACGAAACGAAGAACGGAACGTTGCTGTTAAAACTGGCAACTGCTGTGGAGACACGTTGGGTGTCAAACCTGCGCACGGCCATCCGTCAGCCGAAACCTGCGGGTGGTCTGTTATCCGGACACGGTGTCCGTCGCTGCCAGGGACCGGGTCGGCGCCGCATGGCGCCATAACAGTTTTTCCACCTCCACCATCATCAGAACGGGAAGTGTGAGCACTGCGATCCATATCCAGGCTTCAAGAGTAATGGGGGCAAGGCCGAAGATGCGTTGGGAGATGGGCAGGTAGGTAAAGCCAAGCTGCAGGAGGATCACCGCCACGATCGCCAAAAGGGACGGCCAGATCCCACGGAGCATGGCGCGGTTGAACACTGTACCAGTGAGCAGGCGGCAGTTTATCAGGTAAACCGCCTCAATCATTACCAACATGTTCACGGCCACGGTCTGGGCGAACGCAACGCCCACCTCGGTGTGGAAGTGGGAGAACAGGAAAAATATTACAGTCGCCGAGGTGAGCCCCACCAGGAAAATTCGCGACAATAGGGCCGGCGTAACAATTCCTCTACCGCGGGGGCGCGGCGGGCGCTGCATGATGTCCGCTTCCGGCAGTTCAAAGGCGAGGGCCAGCGACAGTGTTACGGCGGTCACCGTGTTGACCCAGAGAATCTGCACCGGTGTAATTGGCAGTACGACGCCGAAAAGAATGGCGATGACGATCACGGAGGCTTCCGCGATGCTGGTGGGAAGAATAAAAAGAATGGACTTGAGGATATTGTCGTATACCGTGCGTCCTTCTTCCACGGCCTTGGCGATGGTTTGAAAGTTGTCATCCGTAAGGACGATGTCGGCGGCTTCCTTCGCGGCGTCCGTGCCTTTCTTGCCCATGGCCACGCCGATGTCGGCCCTGCGCAGGGCCGGCGCATCGTTTACGCCATCTCCGGTCATGGCGCCGATGTGATTCCGTGCCTGCAGCGCTTCCATCAATTTCAGTTTGTTGGCCGGGCTTGCCCGGGCGAAGAGATCGACAGTGGTCACGATGTCCTGCAACTCTTCGTCCGACATTCGATCCAGTTCGGCGCCCGTTACCACGCGCCCGGCTTTCAGTCCCAGTTCCCGGCCAATTGCGCTTGCCGTCACCGGACTGTCGCCGGTGATCATCTTTACGGTGATTCCGGCTGAATGGCACTGGCTGATACTATCGATGGCTTCGGCTCGGGGAGGGTCGCTGATGCCGATCAGGGCGACGAGGGTGATCTCCCTTTCGGCCAGATCCGGTAACAGTTTGTCGGTCCCGGCCGGCACCTCACGCTGCGCCAGTGCCATCACACGCATCCCGCCGTCGGCCATGGCGTCCTGCATGCGCTCCCAGTAGTCGCGGTCGATGGGCTCGGGCCCATTGCTGCCCAGTTGGTGAGTTGCGCAACCGATCAAACGGTCGGGCGCGCCCTTGATGGCGAGCAGATGGTAATCGCCCGGCCCACGGTGCAAGGTGGCCATGTAGCGTTTTTCCGTAGCGAAGGGTAGCTCGTCGATGCGCGGCCAATCCCGCTCGGTGCCATCGCGGGTGTAGCCAAGCTTCATGGCCAGAACCAGGAGGGCCCCTTCGGTGGGGTCACCGGTCAACTGCCATTCGCCATCGTCTTCCCGCACGCTGGAATCATTGCAAAGCATTGCGATCAATGCGGCACGATGGAGCAGGGGGTCGTTGTCATCGGCGAGGGACGATTGGTCATGGCGATGGGCGACATCTCCGTCCGGGCGGTACCCTTCGCCACTGACCCGGTAGTGATGAACCGAATGGACCACCTCTCGCGACGTCATGGTATTGGTGGTCAGCGTGCCAGTCTTGTCCGAGCAGATCACGTTGACCGAGCCGAGCACTTCCACGCTGGGCAGCCGTCGCACCAGCGCTTTATTGCGCGCCATGCGCTGAACGCCAATGGCCAGGGTAATGGTCACGATGGCGGGCAGGCCCTCCGGCACAGCCGCCACGGCGATGCCAATGGCTGCCTGGAACATGTTCGCGAGGGTGTAATCCCGCACCATTACACCAAACAGCAAGGTGGCAACGGAAAGCACCAGAATGCCGACGGAAAGCTGTTTTGCGAAGCGTCCGAGCTGGGCCTGCAGGGGCGTGGGCGCCATCTCCGTTTGTTGCACCAGTTTGCTGATTGCACCGATCTCGGTCCGGGGCCCCGTGTTGCACACGTAGCCGCGCCCCGTGCCGTAAACGGCGATGGTGCCCATGTAGGCCATGTTGGTGCGCTCTGCCAGCGGCGTGTCCTGGGGTAGTGCTTCACTGGTTTTGTCCACCGCCAGGGATTCGCCGGTCAACGCGGATTCGTCGCAGCGCAGATTCTTGCTGTAGAACAGGCGCAGGTCCGCCGGCACCCGGTCGCCCGCCTGTATGGTGACCACATCGCCCGGGACCAGCTCGGCGCTGTCGATCGACCGTTGCACGCCGTCGCGCAGTACAGTGCAGTGGGTCCTGGTCATGGACAGAATTGAACGCAGGGCGCTCTCGGCCTTTCCTTCCTGGATGAAGCCAACCAGGGCGTTGATCACCACCACCGCCAGAATCACACCTGCGTCGACCATATGCTGCAGCACGACGCTGATGAAGGCGCTGATCAGCAGCACGTAAATGAACACATTATCGAACTGGCGCAGGAACCGCTTCCAGGCCGGTGTCGGAGGTGCCATCGGAAGTTCATTGCGGCCGAAGCGGGTCAGGCGCGCCAGCGCTTCAATGGTCGCAAGACCGGACTCCGTTGCGTCCAGGCGCTCACTAATGGCCGTTGTGGTCTCCGCATGGGGGGCAGACTGGAAAGTGTTTCGTTCAGACATCGGCACTTGTTTCCTTCAGTGCGGGCCGGGACAGCTCCGTGATTTCCGTGCTCGGCGCCACGAATGCCGAGTCTTGCAGAGTCGATGACACAAGGTGCGAGGACAACTGTCCATAAGCCTCTTTTGCGTGGAGGATCTGCTCCACAAAACGGCGACTGAGGCTGGCGGCCTGCAAGGCGAGGTCCACAGCTTGTATCTCGATTTTGTCCCCTTCGAGGGTACGGAGGAGTTGCTTCTTCGTGTTCCGATAGCTGTTCAGCATCTCTGCCATGTTATCCGGTGGGAGCGCGGATTGGTGCCGCTCAATGGCGCTGGCGAATTGGGTGGCCAGCGCAAACCAGTCATGCAGGGACTTGGATGTGCCCAGCGAGGTTTGTTCAATGTTGGCATAGCGCTCCGCCACCTCCTCGTAACTGGAGCAGGCGTAGCGCAGGTGGTGGCTCACGGTGAGGCCCTGACTCAGGAGGTCGCTCTGCCGGCGGGTAAGGTTGGCTTTGAGAGTCTGGGCGATGAATCCGTTGACCCCATCCAGGCGCCCGTTGAGTTGTACGAAAGCTTGCTGATCTTCGGGTCCTCCCGGTGCGGGCAGACGCAGTTGCGCCACGTCCTTCAGCAGGTCGTTCAACTCCAGGCTCAGGGCCTGCAAAGCCAGATCCGGCACTGTGGCCACGTTGGCATCCAGATGGCTCGGCACCGGATGGTCGCGCGGTTCGAACAGGGACAGCAGTTTGCGCGACAGGGCCGGTTCGATGCCCCACATGAGCAGTACGCCCAGCAAATTGAAGCCGGTGTGAAACACGGCGAGCAGCAGGATCAGGGACTGCCCCTGCGGCGCGGGTTCCGGCGCGAGGAAATGGGCAAAGAGAGGCAGCGCCAGCATGGCGGCCGCAGCGGTGATGAGATTGAAGGCGACGTGGGCCAGCGCCAATCGTCTGGCCTGGGCGGTCGCTCCCAGGCTGGCGAGCAGGGCGGTGGAGGTTGTTCCCACGTTGGCACCGATCACTGCGGCCGCAGCCACGTCGAGGCCAGCGACACCAGAGGCAACGGCTGTGAGAATGATGGCGATAGCGGCGCTGGACGATTGGGTCAGAGCGGTGAGGCCGAAGCCGATCACCAGTGCAGTCAAGCCGGAACCGGGGCCCCCGAGTATTGCCTGGAGGTTCGCCTGCTGGGCGTAGCCCCCGAAGCTGCCCTGCAGGGCGTCGATCCCCATGAACAGCAGCCCGAAACCGGCAAGTGCCATGCCGAGCGCTTTGCCGCGGTCATAGGGGGCAAAGATTCGCAGCGCCGCCCCGATGCCCACCAGCGGAAAGGTGAAACTGTCCAGGTCAACGGTAAAGCCGAAAAACGTAACAATCCACGCGGTAAAAGTCGTACCCAGATTGCTCCCGAAAACCACCCATACCGCCCGCTGAAACGTCATCAGGCCGGCGTTTACAAAACCGATCGTGGCGACGGTTACCGCGCTGGAGGATTGCACGAGGGCGGTGATCATGACCCCCGCCGCAAAACCCCGGTAACGGCTTGAGGTCCAGCGGCCGAGCAGCCGGCTCAGGGCCTGTCCACCGGCAAGCTTGAGGCCCTCGGTCATCAGCCACATGCCCAGAAGGAACAAGCCGAGTGAGCCTATGAAACTGGCGATCAACGGAAACTCCGCATACAAAAGTGACTGGAAGCGATGCAGCCCCTCACGGGGCTGCATCCGAACAGGACGTCAGAGTCCGCAGACGGACTTTGTCAAAATGCAATGCTTTGCCCCGGACGGGGGATCTCTGCGGAGATACCTTTTTCCTCCCAGAGTTTCTCCGAGAGCGCGTCCAGGGCAGTGGCTTCCCCGTGCACGAGCAGGATCCGCGGGTCGGACTTGAAAGCACTGGCCCATTCCATGAGTTCCGTCTGCCCCGCGTGAGCGGAAAACCCGCCCAGGGTCTCAACCCGCGCTTTTACAACGAAATCCTCCCCGAACATTCTGATGTGCTTCGCCCCGTCCACAATGATTCGGCCCAGGGTACCGCGTGCCTGAAAGCCGACGAAGATGACCCGGTTGCGCGAATCCCAGATACGCTGTTTGAAATGGTGGCGAATCCGGCCCCCCGTGCACATCCCGCTGCCGGCAATGATCAGGGCCCCGCGCTTGATACTGTTCAGGGCGATGGAATCCTGAGGGGTAATGGACAACTTGAGGCGGGGAATGAAATCCCGCAACAGGGACTGATCCCCGGAACACAGGGGTCGAATGCCCTGGCAGTCCAGGGTGTGCAGCCAGCGGTCGTAAAGCCGGGTGACCTCAATGGCCATGGGGCTGTCGAGTACGATCTCCCAGTTGTCCAGTTCGCCCTCGCGATGCAGGCGGCCGAGATAGAAGAGTAGCTCCTGGGTGCGCCCGACGGCAAAAGACGGAATCATTACATTACCGCCTTCCGCCCACGCGTCGTGGAGAATATCCCGGAACTGGTCCACTGTATCTTCGATGGAGCGGTGATTGCGGTTTCCGTAAGTGCCTTCCATAAGGACCACGTCCGCCTCATGCAGCACAGCGGGGTCATTCATGAGCACTGCGTGTCGGTTGCCCAGATCGCCGGAAAAAACCAGACGTTTACGCTGGTTGCGATCAGTGAGCGTGAGCTCGACGATGGCGGAGCCGAGGATGTGCCCAGCATCGTGAAATATCAGTGAGGCGTGCTCGCCCAGGGCTACGGTTTCCCCATAGGGCCACGGGTTGCAGAGTTCCAGGACGCGAAGCACGTCCTGCTCGGTGTATTCGGGTTTGAGCGCCTCCTGACCACGGCGGGCGCGGCGGAGGTTTTCGTATTCCAGATCCCTGAGGTAGATATGGGCTGCGTCGCGCAACATGATCGGGAGCAACTCGGCGCTCGCGTCAGTGCAGTAAATGGGCCCGGAAAACCCCTCGTGAACCAGCTTGGGGAGCCGGCCCGAGTGGTCGAGGTGGGCGTGGGACAGAATTACCGCATCGATGCTGTCCGGCGCGAACCCGAACCGGTCGCTTTTGCGATCGTCCCCGTCGCGGCCCTGGTGCATGCCGCAGTCGAGCAGAATGCGGCCAATGGACGCGGATTGCAGTAGATAGCAGGAGCCCGTGACTTCCTGGGCAGCTCCGTGAAAGGTCAGTGTGGCCATAGCCTGATTTTACTCCGGGTTGATCGGCTCGGATGAGCCCGGGCCGATAGTATAAACGTGGGAGCTCAGTGAAGTTCCGCACTCCAAGGTATGAGCTTAACATCGGTTTTTGTCCATGGGCTTGAGCCAGGTCAAGCAGACGCTGTAGAAAAAGGCGAATTCGCTTGTCAAAACCATGGCCAGTCCCAATATAACAAGCGGCTCGGCTTGCCGAGCCAGATGCTTCCCCGATGGGCCGGATGCCTGCTCGATACTACCTGTTGCCTGCTCGATACTACCTGTTGCCGGACACCGCTGTAGTGATTCCATGACCGATGTTATACCGATCCTCGTGGTCGGGCTCCTCTTGTTTGTTTCCCTGTCCGGCTGGTTCGTGGCCCTGAATCGCTACCGCCGCCGATGCTGCACGCCCGCTCAGGCACTCTCCGCCGTGACTGGGAACTTCCCGGACAATGTCCTGATCGTGAACCGCGAGGGGCGGATTATTGCCTTCTCCCAGCCCGCAAGCGAATTCTTCGGATATTCGCCGGCGGAACTCAGGGGTCTTGACGTAGAAGCGTTGATACCAAAGGGTGCGGCCGAAACACACCGAAAAGGTCGCAGGGATTTCATGCGCGGCCGGCCGGGCAAGGCCATGGACAACGAAATCGTGTGCATCAACAAGGATGGGGAGGAAATCCCGGCAATTACCCGTGTACGGACCTTTGAACTGGGTGGAGAGCTCTACGGCCTGGCGGCAATTCTCGACCTGCGCAGTTTCCGTGACCGTGAAGCGAATCTGCGCGCGCTGTCGGAAAGGGACCCGCTGACCGGGCTGGCCAACCGACGACGATTCGATCGGGACCTGCACCGGGAATGGCAGCGTGCACTGCGCCAGGCGCGACCTCTCGCAATCGTGATGGTGGATGCTGACTCGTTTAAGGAATATAACGATTATCACGGACATCCGGGGGGCGATGCCTGTTTGGAAACTCTCGCGGGTATTCTCTCCGAGGTCTGCAAACGCGCGCCCGACCAGGTGGCTCGATACGGAGGTGAAGAATTCATCTGCCTGCTGCCGGAAACCGATACGGAGGGCGCTGCCCATGTTGCTCGCCAGATCCGGCGTCGCGTGGAGGAAGCCAACATTCCGCACGGGCGTTCGCCGGTTTCTCCCTGGGTTACTGTCTCAGTTGGTGCAGCCGCCGTGATTCCCACGATGGATCAGGACATGGGCGACCTGGTGAAGTTTGCAGATACCGCTCTTTACGCAGCCAAGGCGGCCGGGCGCAACGGGGTCAGCGTGTACGAGGAGCCAGTCCGACCGGTGCTTCCGGAATAACCACCGTCAAACGCTTTATGGGGGCGGTGTTGCTTATCCTTCCGACAGCGTACGGTCGATCGTGCGCAGGGTTTCGATGAGATTTTCGGGACTGTAGGGCGTTCCGCGAAAATATTCCTCGGCCATGGGCGCCAGACCCGAATTGTTCGGCAGTGGCAGCCGGCGTTCTACGAGTATGGAAATCCGTTCGATGAAGACAAACTGCAACCACTGCTGGAACTCCAGTGTATCGACGCAAAAAGGCTGCTGGCTCGCCAGGGCCTCCGCACTGGGGCGCTGTTCGCTCCAGAGCCCGAGATTGCGCAGGCTGGCTTCCAGGTCCATGATCAGTGTGGCGATTTCGTCGTGTCGAGTGTTCATTAACTGTTCCGGTTGACTTGATTTAAGTTTCTCAAATCCAAAGCTGGCTGCCCGGCGCGTGTTTGTTACGGGCCTCAGCGCTCATCAACCAGCGGACGCAACATCCTCTCTAGGCCGTTGAGCTTGATTTCATACATCATGGCCAGTTGTTCGCCGAGCTTGCCATCGGGAAATCCCTGCTGGTGAAACCACACCAGGTAGGGCTCCGGAAGGTCCAACAGCTTTCGTCCCTGGTATTTGCCGAATGGCATGGTCTGGTTGATGGCGGCGAGCAAGGCTTGTTTGTCCATAGGTCGATGTCCCAGAGGTCGATGGCCTTAGGTCGTTGGCCACAGGTCGATTCGTTAACCGTTTCCCGGAGTGTACATTCTGACCGCGTCGCCCGGCAGGGCTTCGCACAGTTGCCGCGCCGAGATTTCGACGGCCTCGCCATAGTCGCGTTCGAGTGTGTCCATCTGGCGGCGGTGCAACTCCCGTTGCGCGCGGGACAGGTCCTTCCAGGCCTGGTGAGTGGGAATGTGCGCGGTGGCCGAATACACGGTGTCCCAGACGCTCAGGTCCAGGCTCGCAATTCGCGGGTCACTGTAGTTGTCCAGGAGCACCTTGATACGAATCGCCCCTTCCACCATCGGCAGTTGGCCGTCCAGAAGACTCTGGGCAAGAATCTGCAGGTCTTCCGCCAGGCGTTCATTTCGCGTGTTTTCCCGGTCTCTGCGATTGTGTTCCATCTGCCATACCCGACGCCACAGGACAATGGCGTAGATGCTCAACCCGGCGATGATGCCGAGACCGGCGATAACCAGCCAAATGGGAATATTCATGTTCAGTGATACCGATGAGAAATGTCCAGCGAAAGCAGATGGGCAGTGTAGGAATCCCCGGGCCGCGGGTAAAGTGTAATCTTTCTTCGGATGGGCCACATGGACCTTGGAGAGGGAGTCATCCATAATGTCGGCCTTCACTACGAAACACCTATCGGTTGCTGCTTCGGATCCGAAAAGCCAAATAAACTTCAATTTGCGGAGGACCCAGTGGATTCCCTGAATCAATTGCAAAAGCAATTGCTCGAATTTGCCCGGGAGCGCGACTGGGAGCAGTTCCAGTCACCCAAGAATCTGGTGATGGCCCTGTGTGGTGAGATGGGCGAGCTTGCGGAATGTTTTCAGTGGCTGAGCGAGGAGCAATCGCGCAACCTCAGTGCCGAGCAGAGAGCGCAAGTGGCGGATGAGGTGGCAGATCTTCAGCTTTATCTGATCCTGCTCGCAGCGCGCCTGGACATGGATATTATCCCGGAGTGCGAGCGGAAGCTGAGACAAAATGCTGCCAAGTACCCGGTGGAAAAATCCCGTGGCAGCGCCAGGAAGTACACGGAGCTGTAGCCACCCGTGGTTCGGGGTTGAGGCGAACATGAGGATCGGGGTTGCGGCGAACATGAGTTGCCGCGTGCTAAACTGTTTACACGGTCGTCAGGCACGGCTGTGACTGACTCACATCTTTTTCAAAGCAGGACTGTCATGCAATCGCTCCCCAACTGCCCTCAATGCAACTCCCAATACACCTACCTGGACGGACTCATGTTCGTTTGCCCCGAATGCGCTCATGAGTGGAGCGGCGAAGAAGCGGCGGATGGCGACGATGAGAAGGTAGTGAAGGATGCGAACGGCAACCCGCTCCAGGACGGCGATACGATTACTGTAATCAAGGACCTGAAGGTCAAAGGCTCTTCGCTGGTGGTCAAAGTGGGAACAAAAGTAAAAAACATCCGGCTTGTCGACGGCGACCACGACATCGATTGCAAGATCGAGGGGATTGGCGCGATGAAGCTCAAATCCGAATTCGTCAAGAAGGCCTGACCCGTCTCAATGGGCACTGTTCTCAATGCGCACTGTTGATAAAGGCTGAAAGTGCCCGGAAGTTCACCGGTTTGACAAAATGGGCGTTGAAGCCGGCTGCCCGGGCCTGCTCCCGGTCGCTGGACTGGCCGTAGCCCGTAAGAGCCGCAATCACCGCGCCCCGGGTGTGCGGGTTTTCCCGCATGCGCCGTGCCACCTCATAGCCATCCATCCCGGGCAGCCCGATATCCAGCAGCACGATGTCCGGCTCGAAGCTGTCGGCTTTTTCAAGGGCGGCTGGGCCTGTGTCCGCCGCCGTCACCCTGTGGCCTGCCTCGGTGAGCAGCAGTCCCAGAGTTTCCGCAACGTCGGGGTGGTCCTCAACCACCAGAATGCGTTTGCGACTTTGATCGGTCCGCGGTGATTCGACCGTTTCCTTCGGTCCCGCGTCCACTCGCTCCGCCAGGGGCAGGCGCACTATGAACTCGGCACCTTTGCCGAGCCCTGCGCTGTGCGCCTCAATGGTGCCGCCATGCAACTCCACCAATGTTTTCGCGATGGTCAACCCGATGCCCAGACCCCCCTGGGCGCGGTCCAGTCCTCTCTCCGCCTGACCAAACAAAGTGAAGATCCGCTGCTGCATTTCAGGCGCGATTCCAATCCCCGTGTCCTTGACGCTCACTTGCGCCCATCCGTCGCTCGCGGAGATTCGAAGCTGGATCTGGCCTTCCGGGTCCGTGTACTTGGCCGCATTGGTCAGCAGATTGACCAGGATCTGCTCCAGGCGAACGGGATCGCCGTAAACGTCCACCGCTTCGGTAGGAAATTGCAGATCCAGCACGTGCCCCTTGTTTTCCAGAAGGATGCGTACACTTTCCAGCGCCTGACCGGCCACCGCTGCCAGATTGACCCGTTCCTGTTTGAGCATGATAAGGCCGCGCGTCACCCGCGATACGTCCAGAAGGTCGTCCACCAGACCACTCAGATGGCCGCTTTGCCGCTGCAGAATATCCAGGTAGCGTTGGCTGCGTGGGTCCTGAACGGTATGACCCAGCAACAGCACCGCATTGTGAATGGCGGCCAGCGGATTGCGCAGCTCGTGCGCGAGCATCGCCAGAAATTCGTCCTTGCGCCGATCGCTTTCGACCAGTTGAGCATTCAGGGTACGCAGCGCTTCCTCCGCCTGGCGCCGCTCCGTCAGGTCGAGCATTGCGCCGATCATGCGGTAGAGTTTGCCGTTTTCGTCCCGGGCCAGGTAGCCGCGATCAAGCAGGCTGGCATAACCGCCGTCCTTGCGCTTCAGGCGATATTCCTCGCTCCAGGTTCCGTGCTGATTTTCCACCGCTTTGCGAAAACTGTCCCGGACCCGTGCGCGATCATCCGGATGCACCCTCTCATACCAGTCCTCGAGGGTGGGCATGTCTTCGGGCTCCAGATCAAGCTGTGATCGGAGCGACTCGTTCCACTTCAGTCGGCCGGATTCCGGGTCCCAGTCCCAGATCACATCATTGGTGGCACGGCTGATCAGGCGGTACAGCTCTTCGCTCTTGCGCATGGCCTCTTCCGCATCGGCGCGCTCCATGGCGTTCCAGATGCGATCGCCGGCCTCCTCCAGCAGCATCACTTCCTGGTCGGACCACTCTTTTGGTTCCGGTCCGCTGACTGAGAGAACTGCGGCGAGCCGGTCCCGCCGTATAAGCGGCACTACCACCAGATTGGTAACCTGTATGTCACGGTACGCGGATTTTTCTTCCGCAGTGAGTCGGGGATCCTTCTCGATTTCCCTGACGACCAGCGTGCGGCCCGAGGCGGAGTCCCGATTGAAGATCCGCCCAAAGGCGCTGATGCGGTAACAGCCGAGCATACTGGGCGCATCCTTCGCGTACTCCTCCTCCACAATGGCCCATTCATCGTGGACGATTGCGAAGTTGGCGCGGGACACCCCGAAGTGTTCGCCGATAATCCGGGTTGCAATGCGCTGGATGTCTTCCGAGCGCTCCAGCGGACGAATCGCATCGGATAGCGCTATGCGGAAGGCGTTGGGCCGGGCTTCGTGGCGCAGTGCCTCGTCGGACGCACGGGATTCGCTGACGTCTCTGCCGACCGCGTAAATCACCCCCTCCTCTGCAACCGTGGTGCTGGTCCATGCAATCCAGCGTGCGGAGCCATCCTTGTGAAGCAGCCGGTTGACGAAGTCCTGTGGTCCGTGGATCTGCTTGATCCGGTCTGTTTCCTGGCGGGTGTGGTCGCGGTCGTCAGGGTGCACGAAAAGGGAAGAGGGGCTGGCGAGGACTTCCTCCTCGGTCCAGCCAAGAAGCTCGGTAAAACTGTAGCTGATGCGGCGATAGCGCCCGTCGAGTCCAACCACGACCAGGAGATTGCTGGAGAGCTGACACATGCGCCGCAGGTCCTGTGCGAGCAGGGACCCGATGTTGGCTGGAGCGTTTTCGCTGATGCCCTGGGAGTAGAGGCCAAGCAGCGGAACGCCGTCATCGCTCATCAGTGGCTGGACGACCCAGTCGAGGCTCCAGTCGGCGGTGTTTGACTGCCCACTCTGATCCACGGAAAAACGAAACGGAGAGGGCGACAGATCGCCTGCTCCCCGTGCTTCGCGCACGCGCTTCAGAACGGGGAGCAGGCGCCGCAGTTCCGGCAGGGCATCCTGTAGCGGCCGGCCCAGCAGATCTCGATGAGCCACCATCGCGGACAGATGTCGATTGACGTAGCGCAAGACACAGTCGTCACCTTCCAGCACAGCCATCATGAATGGCGCCGCATCCATCAGCGCTTCGCACGGGAACGAGCTCTGGACTCCGGGCGCTTTTCTGGACTTTCCCATTTTGCTCACAACTGCCGGAAAGTTGACCTGTGTCCGCCGAGTATACCCGCTGCCCGCACTGATGGACCCGCCAGCAGCAGAACGAAGGTGAATATCGGCGTGTAAACACAAGCGGGAAGCTCAGTTGCTGCAAGAGGCATTCCGGCAGACGAAGAGGATATGGGCTGGAGAGGGCCGGTGGCCGTCGTCTGCTAGTCGGCTTCCGGATCAACCTGGCCGCCCACGTACAGCCAGCGCCCGGCAACGCGCCGAAACTCGGAGTGTTCGTGCATTACTTGCAGGTTGCCTTCCGCCCCGACCGCTGACGCCCGCGGGCGATAGTAGGCTTTAAACTCAACACTGGCCTGATCGCCGCTCTGAGACTTGTTCAGAACTTCCAGCTTTTCCCAGCGCAGCTGACGGTCGGACAGCACCTCTTCGCTCAACCCAGCGGCCGTTGCCGGAAACCAGGTATCCAGGAGGTATTGGCCGTACCCCCCGAGTGCGTAGGCACTGAAGCGCGAGCGCATCAGCTGCTCCGCCGTCCGCGGGAGGTCGCGGCCGCTGAGGAAGCGGCCACAGCAGGCATCGAAACTTTTCTCCTTTCCACAGGGGCAGGGGTCAGCCATGGCGGTAATTCTCGCAGTAGTCGGGAGTGGGATGAGATTGTGGGGAAAGGGAGCGCAAATTGCCAGTGGGCAATGGCTAGCGGGTCGGGGCTCCAGCAGCCTGTTGCTAACTGGCCTTGATGCTGCCCACCTTGCTGCCGAGCAGTGCAATCACCGCCAGCGCGGAAAGGATGGAAAGCGCCACCAGCTCCTGCCCGCCATTGTGGGCCAGCCAGAGGGTGGCGAGGCCGGTGACGAAGGACAGCAGCGGCAGCTTGCGCTTACCTTCCAGCAGGCTGAAAGCCAGCGCGCCCAGCCAGAATGCGGCGACGACATAGAGGGACATCGGACACTTCCTCGTTATTATGGTACGGCTCCGGGTCCGCTCCGCCGGCGGCCATCTGCTAGACCAGATGGCCGATCCAGCGCCCCATGAGCATAATGCCGGACCAGAGCCAATGGAGATTACAGCGCTAAGCTTTGCCTCAAGGGGTGTTTCCGTCAAGGAACCGGCTCGAGTAATCAGACCTTTTGCGGACCGCTGCACAAAAAAATGAAATATCAGCATGTTCAGGCCCGCCAGACCCAGCAATAAAAACTTCAGTAAAAATGCTGTGTTGGTTATATACCCGCTCGCCTGGACTGAACGGAGACGATGGTGCCGGAACGCGGGTTCGCCCGGCTCTGCCGCGACACGCCGTGAACCCATCCCTGGGGGCTCTTCACCAGCATCCCTGCTGGTGAAGGTCGCGGCAGAGCCGGGCGAACCCACGTTCGAGAGATTTGTGCCAACGTTCTTGTGTAAGAATGTCACAACGAACGATTCCATCTCAAAAACTGGCGCGATGCCAGTTCGAGGCCGGGCTCCCCGTTTCAAAACCCTAACGGCAGGGAAGCGGTGAGGAGCTACAGGGATGTATTCACGCGTTTTTGAAACGGGGAGCCCGGCCTCGAACGGAGTGGTCTCCCCTGATCGACGTCTTGTCATTAGCAGACTGCGATCCAATCAGGTTACTCGGCCACACTGAGAGCATCGGGCAGTGCATAGGCAACCAACTGCGCCGGCGCGCCACCGCCACCGGTGGCTACAACAATGTACTGCCGCCCCTGGTGAAGGTAGGACATGGGTGTGCCGAATGGGGCCACATCCATCTGGTGTTCCCAGACCACCTCGCCCGTTTTCTTGTCGAAGGCCCGCAGGTAATTTTCTGTTTTGGAAAATGCCGGGCTCTCAATTTCCCGCTGGACCTGGTTGATAAAAAGAAGCGTCTTTGTAACCAATGGTCCGCCCGAGGACAAAAACGAATGGCTGGAGGCGCCCAATGGCGGAAGGTCCAAATGACGGATCGCCGGATGGTCGCGCGGGCCATCGCCGTGCGCAACCTGCCAGGCAATCTCCCCTTTGTTCAAATCGATCGCTGTAACCGCACCATAGGGCGGTTTGGTCAGGGGCAGTCCCTCCAGCGCACTGATGTCCGGTGTGCGGCCGCCACCGAAGTACCGGGCGGAGCCTTCCTGGCCATTTCCCGCCTGCAAGGGGGTGAACGAGGGCTGATTTGCTGATTGCAGAAACAGATAGCCCAGCTCCGGATCAAAGCCCGCGCCTCCCCAGTTGGCGCCACCTGCGGCGCTGGGCATCTGCAAGGTTCCGAGCGTCTCGGCGTCGGGCAGACTCGGCGGTGTGTAGAGCGGGCCCAGTTGATAATTCTTCACGATCTGCAGCGCTTTTTGCCTCAGCTCTGGCGTGAAATCGATCAGGTCGTCCTCACTGATTCCCTGCCGGGCGAATGCGGGCGGTTGGGTGGGGAAGGGCTGGGTGGCCGAGGTCTGCTCTCCGGGTACGGTGCTTTGGGGCACCGGACGCTCCTCGATCGGCCAGACCGGCTCGCCGGTGATCCGGTCGAACACGTAGGTGAAGCCCTGCTTGCTGACCTGCGCTACCGCCTTGATGGGTTTGCCGTCCACAACGATGTCCACGAGATTCGGTGCCGCCGGCAGGTCGTAGTCCCACAGCCCATGGTGCACCGTCTGAAAATGCCAGACCCGCTTACCGGTTTCCGCATCGATGCACAGCAGGCTCTCGCCGTAGAGGTTGTCGCCCTTCCGGTGGCCGCCATAAAAATCGTTGGTGGGGGTGCCGGTGGGCACGTAGACGTAGCCCAGTTCCTCATCCACGCTCATCATGGACCAGGCATTGGTATTGCCGCTGTAACGCCAGGCATCGTCTTCCCAGGTTTCCACGCCCGGTTCCCCGGTCTGGGGCACCGTGTGGAAGGTCCAGCGCTGTTCGCCTGTGCGTACGTCGAAGCCCCGCAGGTGACAGGTGGGCATCTCCAGGGTTCGCACACCGTCCGCGACAGTGCAGCCCACCACCACGGTGTCCCGGACAATCGCCGGGGGCGAGTTGTAGCCGATCAGCCGTCGCTCCTGCTCATTGCGGGTGATGCCTGCCTGCAAATCCACTCTGCCGTGATCGCCGAAGCTTTCGATGGGCTGGCCGTCTTCCGCGTTCACCGCAATCAACTCCCCGGTGCCGGTGGTGATGATGACCCGCTTGTCCTGGCCATCTTCCCAGTAACTTACACCACGGTGTTGCCAGCCGGAATTGGCCGGGCGGCCCTGTTCGTAGGCTTTGGGGTCGAACTCCCAAAGGGTTTCGCCGCTGGCCGCATCGATGGCGCTCACCACGTTCAATCCCGTGCTTACATAGAGCTTTCCGTCCACCATCAGTGGGGTTGGTTTGAAGTAGGAGGGGCGCTGGCGGGTGACGGATCCCTGCAAGGTGTTGTCCGGACTCTCCCAGGTCCAGACCCGCTGCAGTTGCGCAACATTGCCTGCGTTGATCTGCTCCAGGGGTGTGTACTTGCTGCTGGCGCCGTCCGCGCCGTAACTGCGCCATTCGCCGCTGGCGGCAGTGGTGTTGTGTTCCGGAGTGAGATTGAAACAGGCACTGAGGGACAACAGCCCCAGAGCGGCGCCCACCAGGCGCGGGGAAATCGCTTTCATAAACTTGCCCTTGGTTATTGTGACCGGTCCGGGCCGGCCTTCTTGCTCGTTAGAACGCCGCTTTTTTTATAATAGGCGTTAACAGGATTCAGGATTCGGCAATCATCATTTCCACAACTGCCTTCAGTTCCTCCTCCGTGCAGTCGGCGCAGCTGCCCTTGGGTGGCATGGTGTTGAAACCCTCCACTGTGTTCTTCAAAAGAACGTCCAGACCTTTTTCCTTGCGCTCGTCCCAGGCGAAACTGTCGCCCAGCACCGGGGCGTTATCCCAGCCGGTGCCGTGACAGGAGAAACAATAATTGTCAAAAATGGAATCGGCGTCGCGCGGGTCCGCAGTGGTGCCGGTCGACAGGCATGCTACTACCACGGCGGTCAGGAGAGAGAAGGTTCGGTGGTGCATTTTGTTACCTCGTGTTCCATCGAAAATAGTTGGGCCTGGAACGCCCCGGGTTGCAGCATATTTTTTGATGTTCGGTCAGCGCCAGCGGCGGTTGGTTCGCTGCCAACTGCGCGTGGGCGAGCGCTTGTTCCAGCCATGGTAGGGGTGCCGGTCCAATAATTTTCTGTCCCGAAAAACCAGGACCAGAATCGCTCCCGCAACGAACCCGCCCACATGGGCCCAGAAGGCCACTCCGCCGCCCTCCTCCGAGGCGGACACGCCGCTGATCAGCTGGAGGAAAAACCAATAGCCAAGCATCAGTACCGCCGGCACCGCCACGGTGGTGATAAAAAAGCCCAGGATCACCAGCATGTGCACGTGGACGCGGGGGTAGAGCAGGATGTAGGCGCCCATCACGCCGCCGATGGCGCCGGATGCACCCACCATTGGTATGGGCGAGCCCGGGTCAGTGGCCGCCTGGGCGGCAGCGGCGGCGAGCCCGCACAGCACATAAAAGACGGCGAATCGCACGTGTCCCATGGCGTCTTCCACGTTGTTGCCGAAGATCCAGAGGAACCACATGTTGCCCAGAATATGAAACCAGCTCCCGTGCATGAACATGGAGCTCAGGGGCGTGTACCAGGCCGCCGAGTCACCGGGCTGACAATACCGATTGGGGCCCAGTTGCAGGCTAAACTGCTCGGGAAGCGTACCGAGCAGTTCGGCGGGAATCAGACCGTAATGGCAAACGGAGGACGAGAGCTGTGGCTCGGTGCCAAAGCCCTGAAGCAGAAACCAGCACACCCCGTTGATGGCTACGATAATGTAGGTCACGTAGGGCGTGAGGAAGTGGGGATTGTCGTCTCGAATGGGGAACATCGGGGCTGGTCCGCTTCAGGGGGCCGTCAATGACCCGGGGTCAATGAAGGCGAGGTGCCGTCAGGGCCTCACCGGCAAAGCGAACGCCCGTCCAGCCGTCGAGAATGAAGTTGCGGATGTTCAGGTGATCCTCACCCGCCGGGTTGCCCATGACATCGTCGCGATAATAACTTCCAAACAACGCCAGGGTCTCTGCCTCGCTCAGCTTGTTGAGTTGTGCGAAATAGAAAACCTTGCAGGAGCATTCGTTCTTCCCCGCCTCATTGATGATTTCGCCGTTCTTGAAAGGAGTCGGCTGGTATTCGTAATTGTCGTCGATGACCTTCATCACCTGGTCGAATTCAACCGACTCGGGGTGTTGTCGAACCTGTGCAAGTAATTCGTCTACAGTCATTGTTACTCGCTTTACTGCTGCGTGTTGGAGTCGCCGGATCGGAAAAGCCCGACCCGGCCCGAAAGCGGGCCCGCTGTAATCCGCGCGGTTAAACGTCACCGCGAGCGGTAACGCCTTTGGCGGGTCCAGCGGCCCCCTTGTCTGTGAACCGGCAACCTATTGCCCGTTCAGCATCTCCGCCCCCAAGGGCGCAATTTCCTGTTCCGCGTACTGCTGGGAGCCGAACGAAAGCATCAGTTCGCGCTCTGTGCCGCGCGGGTCATTCTCCATTCGGCACGTCCTGTCCAGCACCATGGTGGGGCGGGTGTCGGCATTGTACGGGGTCCAGCGGCCAATTGCTTCCGTGCTCGGGTCGCCCGTGCGCGCGAAAGTGGCCCAGGCCTGGCTCATTTTTGCCGCCAGGGGTTCCGGGTTGTCGCCACGGGCCAGATGAACATTGTTGAAGGCAAAAGCGATTTCCGAGCCATGAGGCACATGGGTGCGGCCGTTGCCGAGGGGTTGCTCCCACTCGAAGGAGTAGAGGAAGGCGGGTGCCTTGCCCTGTTCGGCCTTGCGCGCGCTCTGAATGGTGGAGTCCAGGAAGTAGCCCCGGTCGGTCCCCACCCGGAACAGAATCTCCGCCGGTTGCAGCTCCGGATGCAGTTTCCTGTACACGCCATACACGTTGGCGGCCTGGTCGGGGGGCACCAGGTCCGCAATCCGGGCAATCACTCCTTCGTCATCCAGCTTCATTACCCGCGGGTCGCGGCTCATGAAGAAGGAGACCTCGGTTTCGTTGGTGCCAATCATCATGGGAACCGAGGCGGAGACTGCCGGCGCTTTGGGGTCGAAGGGGTGGGTCGGCAGGGCCGGTGAGCCCACGGTGGGCCGGAACTGCCCCATGACCGCGGAGGCGCGGCGCATGGCGCCCAGCAACTTCTCCGGCGGGATGTCCTTGAGTTTGCCCAAGTCCCCGTCCCCAAGGCCAAGAGCCTCGAGGAAGAGGCGGGCGCGGTGAGTCCCCACTTCCTGAGTGTCCGAGCGCAGCTGGGAGCCGCTCTGGACGATGGCCCGGTGAAAGAGCCCCTGGGCCGGCGGCATGGCCATCAGGTTGCTTACTTTGCGGCCACCACCGCTTTCCCCGAAGATGGTGACCAGATTCGGGTCGCCACCGAAGCGTTCAATGTTCTCCCTGACCCACTGCAGGGCCAGAACGATGTCCAGCATGCCCGCCGCTGAACTGTTGGCGTACTCCTCGCCGCCCAGCTCGGCCAGGTCCAGATAGCCGAAGGCGTTGAGGCGGTGATTGAGGGTGACCACGACCACATCCTGAGTGCCCGCCAGGTTGGTACCGTCGTAGAGGATTGAGCCACCGGAGCCGGAGGAAAAGCCGCCCCCGTGGAGCCACACCATCACCGGACGTTTGCCCTCAAAGCCCGGGGTCCACACGTTCAGATAGAGGCAATCCTCGGAAAAGGTTGCATTGGGCCCCTGAAGGGAGAAGCCGTTGGGGGGAGTGCGTTCGGGCTCCATGGACTGCCCCTGGGGCGAACAATGCCCATAGGCCAGGGCGTCTCGCACCCCGGTCCAGCTCTGGGCGGGACCGGCCGGCTTGAAGCGCCGGGCGCCCCGGGGCGGCTCCCCGTACTGAATGCCCTTGAATACCTTGACTGCGCCGGCTTCGGCGCCCCGCAGCTTGCCGGCGCTGGTCTCTACGACGGGGCCTCTGGTCTGAGCGGAGACTGAGACAGGCAAAGTCAATGCGAGCCCGCCAAGGGCGCTGCCCTGCAGGAGTTTGCGGCGGCTGATTGCGGTTTGAATGGGTTTCGTGGACATCAAAGTTCTCCCTGTCGTTGCTATTGCGAGAGTGGTGGCTCCAGGTCGTGCCTGGGAGTAGCGGCGATCACGCTCGCTCATGGCGACGGCGGATGCACATCGCGCCCAATCTCTGACCGAGCGGTATTGTATCCCTCCCGCCGCGCCCGAATAACGCCGGAAATGTTAAAAAAGGCAAGGCGACGCCGCGATACCGCCCCATTTTTTTACCCGGCGGTGCGTGCCAATTCTTACACATCCAAGATGTTCAGTTGACAGTCGCTGGCAATGTAACGACCGGCGTGCCGATCTTAACGAAAGTTAAAACTTTTCCGTGAATTTCTGCGATACAACTTCGCTTTGCAATTTCCAGTAGTCAGACAGGTGGGCGGACGGCACGATGCGTTTGTATTTTCTCGATAACATCAAGGTAGCCCTGATCTCGCTCGTTGTGATTCACCATGCGGGCCAGGCTTATGGCCCCACAGACTACTGGCCCATTCAGGCCGGGGAGCGTCTGAATTTTCTAGGTCCGATCTTCGATGTGAATGGCGCGTTTTTTATGGGTCTTTTCTTTATGATATCGGCCTATTTTCTTCCCACTTCGCTGGACCGCAAGGGAGCAAGGCGCCTGCTTCGCGACCGATTGATTCGTCTCGGTGTCCCGTTGCTTTTTATGGTCGTTGCGGTATTTGGCCCGATCACCTATTGGGCCGATGGTATTACCGGTAATTTTTGGCGATACATGATCGTCGATTACATCGGCGGAGCGGATTTCGAAGTCGCTCACCTGTGGTTTGTGTCCCTGCTCTTGTTCTTCACTCTTTGTTATTTGGTTGGACGGTACGTAATGGGACGTTTTTCCGCCGCACGGCGTTTTTTGACAATCGAGGCAATGTCCCACAACGAAAAGTCAGAAGCACCATCCCATGTTGCCTTGCTTTTTTTTACGATCATTCTGGGGGGGGTTAACGGTCTGGTCCGCCACTGGATTCCTCTCGGTATCTGGGTCGAGGTCGTTCCGTTGATGCCGATAGAAATCGGTCGATTGCCGCAATACATTGCATTCTTCGGTATCGGGTTGATTGCCAGCCGTCGTGGATGGTTGTTATCCATGCCGATTGAGCGGGCAGTTATCTGGGGTGGCGCCGGCGTGCTGGCGGCTGCTTCAGTTGCTTTCACCCGGCAAGTGGAATGGCTGCCTGAATGGCTCTGGTTGCTTCAGGAGGCTGTGATCGGTGTGGGATTCTGTACCGCCATACCCGTCGTGGCGCGGGAATTCTGGAACCGGCGAAGCGGCGTCCTTAAACGCCTGTCCGATAACGCATTTGCCGTGTATCTGATCCACATCCTCGTTATTTATGTGTTGCAGGAGGCTCTCGAGTTAACGACGCTGACAGCGGCAGTGAAATTCGCGGCCGCTTCACTAATCGGGTTGATACTCAGCTTCAGCATCAGCGACGGTCTGCGGCGAATCCCGCAACTCCAACGCATTTTGTAAATCCGGGGCGTTCCGCGGATGAGCGCCTGCTTGCCGCCTCGAACGCTGGTGTCGACCGCGGACGAACTGTAGTGTCGCTTCCGCCGCTCGTCGTCCCAGGTGTAGGGCGGGTTCAAGATCCGCGACGGGATGGTGACGAAGCCTGGCAGGCAATTGATAAAGCCGGAGCGAAGCAGCCGCGACTCACCTTGCACAAAAACCGTGCTCAAGCAGATCACGTTACGTCAGAGCTGCAGGCTTACACCCAGAAAGGCGGCGGTGCGCTCCAGGTGTTCCCGGTCGCCGCCACTGACTCCGGCCCGCAGCCGTGCCCCGGGGCTGAGCTGCACTTCCAAACCGGCATCGTAGCGCACGTAGCCGCGCTCCGGCTGGTACAGTTCGGTGCGGTAGCTGACCGGGGCGCCGTAGGGCAGCAGGGTCAGCTTGCGCTCTTCATCCTTGAACTCGTAATTGAACTGGGCCTCCACATAAATGCGGAGCGAATCGATAATCCGGGCGTTGAGCTCGATTCCGGCCAGGCCGCGCAAGCTGTGCAGCTCCTGGCTGCTGAAGCGGGCGCTGGTGGATAGCGCCTGATCCTCATGGAAGCCGTCCACCTTCAGGTTCTCAAAGATGGCGCCCATGCGGGGCACCAAAGCAACGCCATCGCCAAGAGGGTATGTTTTGCCCACGCCTGCGCCCAGGCTGAAGAATCTCGCATCGGTTTCACTTTCGTGCTCGCGCAACACGGGCCCCAACTGCACGCTGCGGGTGAGGTTTTCGTAGCGGGCGCGGCCCACCATTGCGTCCGCATGCAGGTGCAACCCGTTCGCATCGCCCTGAACGTAAAAGAGAGCGCTGAGGGCATCCACGTTGTAATCGCCCTGTGAGTGTTCAAACTCCCCTTCACCATCACTGAGGGTCAGGGCGATGCCGTAGCTGGTGTCCTCATGAGCGCGGTGGTCCACGCCAAGATTCACCATCGCACCATCTTCTTCCAGGCGCACGATCTGCGCGGAGCCATCGGTTTTAAAATCCTGATAACCCACGTCGGCGAACACCGCGCTGGTGCCCACTTCCTGTCCAAGCCCCCGGCGAATTGCAGGTTCCAGAATATCGCGGTGGCTTCGGAACAGGCTCTGTCCGCCATAGACAAGCTGGCCGATCTGCTCCGGCGCCCGCACCAGGCTGGCAATGGCTTGCCCCTGAATCCGCTGGGTCTTTCCCGCCGGATGAACGTCATCGGCAAGCAGGTGGGTTTCGTTGGCATCGGGGCTCACCCAGTCGGCCTGGGTGCAGGTGAGGGAGCCGACGCTGCCGCAGGCGGGCTCCAGAATCGCAGTGAAACCGAACGCTCCCGCGTCCGCCACCAATTCGTTGAACAGGGCGTCCGTATCGAAATACAGGGCATTAACCTGGCGCGCCGCGAGGGCTTGTTCGTACCGTTCATTGAAGAGGATGAGGCCCGCGTTGCCGCCCGTTTGTACCGCCATGGTCACGATCCGCTCTGCGCCGGCAGCCTGCACACGGGCCACTTGATCCGCCAGTCGGTCGGCCGCGGTGGTCAGCACGTTCGAGGGGCCGCCGCCGGCAAAGGCGAAAAAGTCATTGCCGCCGCCCTGGATGTAGACAAGATCCTGCTTGTTGAAGCGCTCATGGGCCCCAAGGAAGGCGTCGATCTGCCGGACAATCGGTATGCTGGCCCCGTTTTCTTCCAGAACGCGCGCGTCGCCCGTGGCGTAATTGCTGCCGCCCTCTCCGTAAGCCACCGACAGGGGCAGGCCCAGCTCGGTGCTGAACACCTCCGGTGCCACCGGGTCGGGATTGGTGGTAAAGCTGCTTCCGGCGGGCAAGCCCAGAGCCTCGGAGTAAAAGCCGCTGTCGGACAGGCTGTCTCCGAAAACCACAATGCGCTGTACAGAGTCCTCAGCGGCGAGCAGGGGAAGCGAGGCGGTTAGCAGAAGGGGGGCGGTGACGACCTGAAGCGATCGGCGAAGGCGGTACATTTCACTCTCCTTGATGACGGCGGCAAAGCAGATGCCTTAGGACGCAGAACATTACACCATCGCGGGTGACTCTGTGAACCGTTTTGGTTTCTCCCTGCAGCGGGGCGGGTGTATCATGAAGTTCCGATCTTCACCGAAGTCAGACAATGCCCGAACTCCTCATCGGCGCCGCAGCAGTGAGCGCTGTCATCATCTGGTTCCATATGCTGTCCGTGCGCGAGTTGGCCCTCAGCGCCGCCAAACGACACTGCCGCGAGATGGGCGTGCAGTTCCTGGATGGAAGTGTGGTTCTGACCTCGGTGCGGCCCGCGCGTGGGCACTCGGGAGCCATCACTCTCCTCCAGCGCTTCCAGTTTGAATTCACGGTCACCGGCGAGCGGCGTTACCGGGGCGCAACCCGCTTCCTCGGCAAGCGACAAGTGAGCATGCAGCTGGAGCCCCACGTGCTGCAGGGGGATCGTCTCCACTGAAGCATCGCCGGGAAACGGGTGGGACGCTTTAACCCAGGGATTGGGGGTTCATCTGCCACACCGTGTAGTTGAGCACGGCTGCAAAGCTGACCCACAGCAGATAGGGAATAAGCAAGGCACCTGCCCAGGGGGAAATGCGCCCGAAGGCAATGGCCGTCGCGCAGATCAGCAGCCACAGCAGCAGAACTTCCGCGAAGGCCAGGCCACCCAGGTGCCAGGCGAAGAACAGCCAGCTCCACAGTGCGTTCAGCGCGAGCTGCACCAGAAACAGCGTAAGGGCAAGCTTCGCACCCGCGAAGCCGGCGGTACGCCAAACGAGCCAGGCTGCAATACCCATCATGATGAAAAGCGTTGTCCAGACCGGACCGAAGACGGAGCCGGGCGGGGCCCAGTCCGGTCGCCGAAGCTCGGCGTAGAACGCGGCGGCACGAATGGAAGCGATGGCGCCGATGGTAGCCGCCACAAAGCTGACGGCAAGCCAGGCGGCGAGGCCGATCAGCTGTTTTTGCAGAGAAGACGAGATCATGGGAGCTCCGGTGGTTCAGGTTTTCTGCCGCGGGTAGCGCGGGCACCTGTCATCAAGCACGAACCAGTCCGACGCTGAATCACTGTAGATGTGATAACTCGGCTCGGGGATGTGACCAGAAGTAATCGAACCCACCCGCAGCCTGAGAACCCCCGGCTTGTCACTGCGCGCGCTGAACAGGGGGCTGCCGCACGCGGGGCGGAATACCCGCCGCTGGTGGAAAGATCAGCGTGCTGCCGGCAGCCATGCCATCAGCTCGCCCAGGGCTGTGGACGTCTTGATGTAGGGTGCAGCACCGGCCATGGCGCGCTGCTGGGTCTCGCGCAACAGTCTCTGCAGGGACCAGCGGCTTACGGAGGTGTCCGCCTGGGCCGCGTCGTCGGCGACGTATCCCCACATATGCTGGACCGCGTTTTGAATCCCGCCCTCGGTCGGTTGCTGTCTCAGGATGCGGGTGAGTAGCAGGGACAGCTCGGCGAAGTCGATCCGCGACTCCGCCAGATCACGGCCAATCTGTCTGTACACACCCTGATTGCGGGCAAGCGCCGAGTATTTGTGCTGGCTCCAGAGTTGCTGCGCAGTCGCGGGCAGCGGTATCCGTCCATCCTGCTTGCCCTTGTACTTCTCCCGGAGAAGTTCGAATTGGCGCGAAGGCGAGTCGATGAATGTCTCGGGCCAGATGCCCGAGCCGGACCGGGTTGCTACAGGCGTTCGATCCCGGTATCCCCGTAGCATCATCTCGCAGGCAATCTGTCGGTGACGCATCTTCAGGGCCCAGCCGTGCCCCTCCCAGCGCAGGGTTTCCGGATGACGGGCATATCCTCGCTTGCGATTCACGATGATGGACACAATCCCGTGCAGTTCCCGGTGCTCGCCCAGCAGACTCTGGCGATTCAGATATCCCGGATCGATGTCCCAGATTCTCATGGATAAACTCCGGGCAAGATGCAGTGTGGTGGCAGGGGGGCACTCTACCGCGGGGTTTCTTCTGCGTCGGTTCGCCGGCGGTCCGTAGCATGCGGGGCGGCAAGGGCCCGCGTATGCTCCAACAGCGAAGCGTCTCCGACCGGGCCGTGTCCGGGGATGACCAGCCTGGCATTGCCGTATCGGGCGATCACGTTGTCCGCGGAGCCCGACCAGGCGTTTACGGCTGCGTGGCTCAGGTTGCCCAGGTTGTCGGTCTCTTTCGCGCGGATAAAACAGCCGCCGAACAGGATTTGGCTGTCCGGCAGCCAGACCACAAGGTTGTCCCGCGAGTGCCCGGGGCCTGGATAGAACACCTCGAGTCTGTCGTTCAGCAAATGGACGATGTCGTCATCGAATGAGTGCCGGGCCGGCGTGCGCCCCGTTTTCTCGAGCAGCGCGTTGGTGCGGGCGGAGGCAAAGGTGGGGATGGATCGGGAATTGAGAAAGCCGATACCGGCTGTACGATCGTCGTGGAAGTGGGTCGAAATGCTGCCTTTGATGGTGTAGCCCCGATCTGAAAACCAGCTCACGAGCTTTTCGGTATCCTCCCCCGACCAGGGGGTGTCCACGATGAAACCATCGGTTCCATCCACCACCACAAGGCCGTTGGATTCCACCAGACCAAAGCCGTCCACCTGGCTGAAGGACCGATGTAAGAACGTGGTCTCGTCCAGTTTTTCTATTTCGAGTTCGGGGATACTGCTTTGCGCCGAAGGTTCGCGGGGATCGGCGTCCGCGGAAACAATTCCAACCGGCCACGCACACACGCATAGCAAGCAGGTGAGTATTCTCTTCATGGGGTCAGATCCTATTCAAGTGATGTAGGGCGTGCGGTCGGCCGGTCCTCTGTTGGTCAGGACCACGACGCTGAACACGGCGCTGGCCCTTGCGATGCGCTCGGCCCAACGTGGTAATAAGCCTGGCAGAGCCGTTCGGATGGCGCATTCGGCTGCGTTCCAATCATCGATTGGCAGGATCGGATTCGGAAACGAGATGAATAATATTGGCCGGGCTGGACAACCAGAACGCCCTGAATCCCTCGGGCAGCGGTTCGATTTCGTCGCGGCGAGCACACTCGTTCTCTTTCAGGTAATCCGCTGCCCCGTCCAGGTCATTTGTTACCACCTCCAGCCACAATTCGGCCTGGCTGATACCGGGCACCCGGTCCAGCCAGAGGACCTTGTCGCCGAACTCGAAACGAGGTGTGTGGTTCCCGGTGGCATCGTTGGGCGTGAGCTCTTTGAATCCGAGTACCTGGCGATAAAAACGCAGGGTTTGATCATACTCGTGAGAGGGCACCTTCATGGCGATATTTCGCCCGGGCTTGAAATCTGGTTTCATTTTCATCTCCGCACATTGTTGGGGTAAGAGCAGTTTGGTGGCAGGTGTACACGGGTGACAGGCTGCGGGCCGGGTCCGGCGTCAATCCACAACCTCGATCTTTGACCAATCTCCATCGACGCTGTCCAGAAGACTGCGCAGGGCGCGACTTTTGTGGCGATATCCATGGGCGTTTCTGTCCCAGCGCTTCTTTACTGATGTATGAAGCGGCCCTTCGATCGTTCGAACATGTTTGCCCCGCGCCAGATAGATGCCCTTGCGCTCGTTGTGCTGTTTGTCGAAGGCGGTATTGCGGCTGACTTTAAGGCAGTGGGGCTCGAAGGTCAGCCCGCAGGCATCCGCTTCCTTGAGAATCCAGCGACCCGCGCAATGACTGAGCTGTCCGTCCTGGTAACCTCCACCCACGTCGGAATGAACGCCCGCAAACCAGACTTGCTTCAGGTCCAGCCCTTCCTTTGGAGTCCAGAGGGTTGGGGTAAAGTCCTCCCGATCCTCATCGATGGACAGCGCGTGCCGGGCGTGTCGGACTATTTTGCTGGGTTCGCAGTCGTGGAAGAGAAAGTCCCGCTCCCCCAGTGTTCCCCAGAACGGCACCGGAATGCCCAGCGCTCCCACAGTGTCCCATACGCCCACGAATTCCACGTGGGTCAGGTCCGCCACCGCATAACGCTTGCGAAACTGCCTGGCCTGGGCGCTGTTGGGCCCGCTGGAGGCGGGCCGCTTGCGGTAAAGTTTGTAGGCGGCGGGGATCTTGTCGGCGTTTTCGCGCTTCAACAGCCCGGCGTTGCGAATGAAGCCGGCCAGGGAGCGCACCGTATAGGCACCGCGGCTGAAACCGAAGAAGTAGAGTTGGTCGCCAGCGTTGTAATTGTGAACGATGAAGCGATAGCAATCCTGAATGTTCTTGTCGATCCCTTCACCGCGGATACCGCCGCTGAGCTGTTTGCGATCCGTCCCGACGCCCCAATCGTAGAAGGCGATCTGCTCGACGCCATCCACATGGGGCATCACCGCTCGGGCCATCTGCAGCACGTTGGTGGCACCGCCCTGCTCAGGTGAGTTCCAGGTGCCGTCGGCAAATATGCAGATCCTTTTCATGGCTGTTCCTGACGTCCTTATGGTGGCTCCAAGAGTATTGGAAATGGCCGCGCTTGTGCAATACGAAGGTAAGCACCAGTGGGGGGGCTCCACAGGAGCCGAGCTCCTGTCGTGGCCTGTACATGGAGGCCTGCGCCATTCTTTCCCGGCCGGTCTTGACAGAGCGGTAGTGCCTTGCCTAACTCGCCCCTGGCAAAGCGCATACGCGTTTCGAGGAGAGGGTAATGGAGCGACCGCATTTCAACTACGTCATCTATATCGCAAGTACACCGGAAAAGGTCTGGCAGGCACTGACCACCGGTGAGCATCACCGGCATTACTGGGGTGGTCGTCACATGGAGTCTGACTGGCGACCGGGCTCCCCGTTGAAGCTGGTTCGGGACGGTGGCGAAGTGGAATGGGAAGGAGAGGTGTTGGCGGCTGAAGCACCCCGCCGGCTTTGTTTCACCGTTCGGTTCCTGGCCGATGACGAATTGCCGGAGTACGAGGGTGAAAGCGTCGGGTTGGAGAAGCACGAACCGCCGTCCCGGGTGGTGATCGAAATCAGCGAATACATGGGCCAGACCCGGCTCAACCTCGAACATAATGGCTTCGAGCCCGGCAGCCGTTTGTATCAGGGGGTCAGTTACAGCTGGCCGGCGGTCTTGTCAGGGCTGAAAACCTGGCTGGAGACAGGGGCGGTATTGTTTCCGCACTTTCCCTGAGCCAGGGCTGGGGTATCTCGGCATTATCAACGCAGCAACAGTAACGGCACTTCGCTGTTGCTGATCATCTTGGAGGTGTTGCTGCCCACAAAAAACTGCCGAATGCGCGAGTGGCCGTAAGCCCCCATTACGATCAGGTCCAGGTGATTGTCGCGCTGATAACCCAATAGCACATCCTGCACATCCCCTTCGAGAATGTGAGCGGAAACTTCAAACCCGGCCTCAGTTAACTTATTTGTTGCTGCGTCCAGCTGTCGTTGGCGCTCGCTGGTTTCCGTGTCCACCATAATCAGGTGGCAGGCCAGGCCCTTCAGCAGCGGACTGGACGCGACCATGTCCAGAGCCTTTTCCGAGGTGGCACTGCCGTCGTAGGCAATCATGAAGCACCGGGGTGACTTGAATTCGGGCACGGCGATGAGGATGGGGCGATCCACCGTGCGCACCACGTTTTCCAGATGCGAGCCGATACTGTGTACAGCGTTCTCGTGCCCTTCGCCCAGCCGGCCCATGACCAGCAGGCGCGTACTCTCTGACAGTTCCAACAGGGTTTCCACAAGGCTCCCATGGCGTTGCAGTTTGGAAACCTCGAGGGCGTCGTGCTCCCCGGCGCGAGCGGCAGCGGCATCCAGCATGTGCTTGCCGTGTTCCAGAGCCAGCTTGCCGCGCCGCTCATCCAGTGCGATCAGCTCTTCCAACAGGTGTTCGCGGCTGCCGAGCCCGATGTTGCCGGAAAGATTCGGGTTTCCCGCGGGCTCCGTGGTGGGGTATTCGGATTTGTCGAGCACGTGCAGGAGCTGCAGCGGCGCCTGAAGCCGTTGGCTGGCCCAGACTCCGGAGTCGCAGACGGCAGTGGAAATGGCGGAACCATCAATACAGGTGAGCACGGCCTTTGTCATTATTGTCTCCTCATTCCCGCTAATCGTTAATGCCCGGCCAGCAGTTTTTCCACTTCTTCCGGTTTGTCGTGAACCCCAAAGCGATCCACGATGGTGGTGCTCGCTTCGTTCATGCCAATTACTTCCACATGGGTTCCCTCGCGCCGGAATTTGATCACCACCTTGTCCAGCGCGGACACGGCGGTAATGTCCCAGAAATGGGCCTGCGACACATCAATGATGACACGCTCCAATACCTCTTTGAAGTCGAATGCATCAATAAAGCTGTTGGCCGACGCGAAAAACACCTGGCCGACAACGGTGTAACGACGCTGGGCGCCTTCGTCCTCGCTGGCGCTTCTGACCAGCATGAAACGGCCGATCTTGTTGGCAAAGAACAACGCAGCCAGCAGGACTCCCACAAGCACGCCGATGGCCAGGTTATGGGTCGCGACTACGACCACGACGGTGGAGACCATAACGATGCTTGACGACAACGGATGAGTTTTCAGATTTCGCAGCGATTCCCAGGAGAAGGTGCCGATGGACACCATGATCATCACGGCCACCAGAGCCGCCATGGGAATCTGCCGGATCCACTCATCGAGAAAGACCACCATGATGATCAGGAACAGCCCTGCCGTGAAGGTGGACAGGCGCCCGCGACCGCCGGACTTTACGTTGATAATGGACTGGCCGATCATGGCGCAGCCCGCCATGCCGCCCATCAGACCGGCGCCAATGTTGGCGACGCCCTGGCCCTTGCACTCGCGGTTCTTGTCGCTGTTGGTGTCGGTGAGGTCATCGACAATGGTGGCGGTCATCATGGATTCCAGTAAACCCACCACCGCCAGGGCGACTGAATAGGGGAAGATGATGGCCAGGGTTTCCAGATTCAGGGGGACCTCGGGCCAGAGGAAGATCGGCAGAGTATCCGGCAGCTCGCCCATGTCCCCGACGGTGCGAATATCCAGCCCCATGAATATGGCTACGGCCGTCAGCCCTACAATGCAGACCAGGGGCGAAGGCAGGAGTTTGCCCACAAAGGGGACCAGGGGCAGCAGGTAGATGATGGCAAGTCCCGCCGCGGTCATGGCGTAGACCGGCCAGCTTGCATCAGTAAGCTCCGGCAACTGAGCCATGAAGATGAGAATCGCCAGCGCGTTGACAAAGCCCGTGACCACCGAACGGGACACGAAGCGCATCAGGCTGCCCAATTTCAGAAAGCCTGCGCCGATCTGCAGCACGCCGGTCAGGAGTGTGGCGGCGAGCAAATATTGGAGACCGTGATCCTTGACCAGCGTGACCATTAACAGGGCCATGGCGCCGGTGGCCGCCGAAATCATCCCGGGGCGGCCTCCGGTGAAGGCGACCACCACCGCAATACAAAAGGAGGCATAAAGCCCCACTTTGGGGTCCACTCCGGCGATGATGGAGAAGGCGATGGCCTCCGGGATCAGCGCAAGAGCTACCACGATTCCCGCCAGGGAATCGCCTCTGATATTTCCGATCCAGTCTCGTTTCCAGGTTTCCAGCATGTTCATTCCTGATGTTTGGGATGCGCCGGACAGCGGCGCTTGCTCGGTTCAAGGGCCCGCAAAGATGCGGACTCCCCCTCAGCCACGGATGCAAAGGTTCCGGGCGGCTGCGGGTCCGAGGGCGTTTTCAGTGGGATATGTAACTAACGGGGAAGCGGGTGCGCTAAGGCGGGGTGATCGTCACGGAGTACTGCCCAAAAAAAAGCGCGCGAGCCTATCACAAACCATCAGGACCCACAACGCAGCGGCTGGTCAGAGGCGTTCTGGCAGCTACGTTTCGTTTTGTTAAGGCACTGGCGACTTGGCTGATCGCAGTTATGCTTATTTGGATGCCAACTTTTTGGCAGATTTTCGACTCAGGTCACAGTTTTATTCGATCGAAGGACTACTGATGGTCAAGAAGACGCTTGCAGCTTCCATCCTGCTGATTGCCACGGGCAGTTTTGCCCAGGCCAATACGTTTAACGGCAAAACCACTGCTATGTCGGATACCGGCGTAGCCACTTCCAGCTACCTGGAGGGTATGAACCTCAATCCGGCGGCCCTGGCCACCTTTGAGGGAAACGACGATTTCAATCTTCATCTGAATGGGGGAGCCCTGGGCTCGGATGAGGATGATCTGCTGGATAACGCGGAGGACCTCACCGATGCTCTGGACCGTCTGGACGGACAGTTGATCGGTCAGGCCGAGGTGGACGAGGTCATTTTTCAGCTCCGGGAAATCAGCGGCAAGACCGCGGTGGTGGAGGCCGGTGCAGGCCTTTACATGAACATCCCCACCAATCTGATTTCGGTGGGGCTGTTTGGCCGATCCCAGATGTCTGTGGGGGTGATTTCCCAGGTGGACGAGGGCGACATTGCCCTGCTGGAGAATGCGGTCGGGTCCATGACTCCCTTTGACTCAGATGACCTTAACAGCTCCGTAATGGCGCTGGGCGCCATGGTGACGGAGGCGGGTCTGACTTTCGCGCGTCAGGTTGGCCCTGTTTCGGTGGGAGTGACGCCCAAGCATCAGAAGGTGGAGATCATCGAGTACGTCGCCCATGTGAACAATTTCGACGAAGACGACTTCGACGCGGATGACTATCTGACTGAAGACTCCAACTTCAATGTGGATTTGGGCCTGCAGGCGGCGTTCGGCAACTGGCAGTTGGGGGCAACCCTGGCCAATGCGCTGGAGGAGGATTATGAATCCATATCCGGACGGATTGTGACCATTGAACCGCGGGTAACCGTGGGTGCCGGCTACCGCAACAGCTGGCTGACCGCCGCGCTGGATGTGGATGCGAACTCCACGGCAAACCTGATCACCCGTGAGGAGTCCCGTTTTGCCCGTGTGGGTATCGAGATGGATGCCTTTGGCTGGGCGCAGCTTCGGTTCGGATACAAGTCGGATCTGGAGTCCGTGCTCGACGATACCGTGTCTGTCGGTTTGGGTCTGAGCCCATTTGGCGTCATCAATCTGGACATTGCGGCTGTATCCGGTGAGAACGACACCGTCGGCGCGGCCCTGCAACTGGGATTCTCGTTCTGACAGCCTGTTGAAGAATCATTTTTGCAAGCCTTAAATGCTGAACATGGACGTTCGGCTCGCGAATCAAACGTTCCCCATTCGCAAAGCAAACCTCAAAAAAACACCCAAGCTGCCAATCCCGGCCATCGGCTGTGTGCCGGACGGCCGAGCTCAGCCGCCAAGCTGTCCTGCCTGAATTCCCGTAATCGCTATTGTATAGATGATGTCGTCCACCGACGCCCCGCGTGAGAGGTCGTTCACCGGTTTGCGCAAACCTTGCAACATGGGGCCAATGCTCACCACGTTGGCACTGCGCTGCACGGCTTTGTAAGTCGTGTTGCCCGTGTTCAGGTCCGGGAATATGAACACGGTGGCGCGACCCGCGACCGGGCTGTCCGGCGCCTTGCTCCTGGCTACACTCGCAATGGCGGCCGCGTCGTATTGCAGGGGGCCGTCGATCAGCAGATCCGGCCGGCGCTCCCGAGCGATCCGGGTTGCCTCTCTGACTTTGTCCACATCCTGACCGCGACCGGACGCGCCGGTGCTGTAGCTGATCATGGCAACCCGCGGTTCGATGCCGAAGGCAATGGCAGACTCCGCGCTTTGGATGGCGATGTCCGCCAGTTGCTCAGCATTTGGGTCCGGATTGATGGCGCAGTCCCCATACACCAGCACCTGCTGGGGAAGCAGCATGAAAAACACCGACGAGACCAGGCGCGCACCCTCGTGAGTCTTGATCAACTGCAGCGCGGGCCGCACGGTGTTTGCGGTGGTGTGTACCGCGCCGGAGACGAGCCCGTCCGCTTCGTCCTCCGCAACCATAACGGTGCCGAGTACCACGTTGTCCTCAAGCATGGCCTCGGCCAGGGTGCTGCCCAGTTCCTTGGGGCGGCGCAACCTGATCAGTGCATCCACATAGCTCGAACGCACCTGGGCCGGGTCGATGATCTCAATGCTGTCCGGCAGGGTCAGCCCCAAGGATCCCGCTACGTCCTCGATTTCCACCGGGTCGCCCAGCAGAACACAATGAGCCAGCCCCCGTTCCTCGCAGGTGGCGGCCGCTTGCAGGGTGCGCGGTTCATTCCCTTCGGGCAGCACGATGCGCTTGTGGTATTTCCTCGCCCGCTCGGATACCAGGTAGCGGAACGCGGGCGGTGAAAGAGTGCTCTGGCGGGGAACCTTCAAGTGCTCCCGCAGCCACTCCGCGTCGATGCGCGATGACACGGTATCCATCGCGTTCTCGATGCGCTCCGGGTCGTCGATGGGAATGGCCGTCGAAAGATTCGCAAGCCGGTGAGCGGTTTCATAGGTGTTGGTGTGTGCCTGCAAAACAGGCAGTCCGGTGTCCAGCGCGCGGCGACACAATTCCCGCACCCGTTCGTCCGGCAGCATGCCGCCCGTGAGCATGAGTCCGGCCAATGGCACACCGTTGAGTGCAGCCACGGCAACGGTAACAACAATGTCCTCGCGGTCCCCCGGCGTGACCAGCAGTGTGCCGGGCCTGAGGGTGTGGATCATGTTGCGAATGCTGCGCGCGCACACGGTGACCCGCTGAATGCGACGGGTATGTATCTCACCTTCGTGTAACACGGACACCTTCAGTTCCCGAACCAGGTCCGATGCCCGCGGCGCCAGCAACTCCGGTTGCCACGGTATGGTGGCCAGCAGTCGGAAATGCCCCTGGCTGAAACTGCTGCATTGGGCTGCGTAATCGAATGCTTCCCGCACCTGATCCGGGTCGTTGCGGCGCAGGAACTCGGAGCGCTCAGGCTCGCCCACCTTGTTCAGGATCACTCCCACCACGTTGCTCTCGGTGGGGCTGGCGAACAACCGGGCGGAGAAATCCAGTTCCTCGTCAACTGCCTGCGGCGAACGGTTGCGCGGAGCGCTCAACAGAATAACTTCCGAGCCCAGGTTACGGGCGATCTCTACATTGAGGCGGGCGATGTAGGCTTCCCCCGAATCCATCCCCAGCGCTTCGATGATGACCACATCCACCGTGCTGGCGACTTTCTGGTATTCACCCACCACACGCTCCATGAGCAGGTCGGACTGGCCACGGTTGAGCAGGCGCTGGGCCTCTTTCAGGGACAGAGGGTCCGGTGGCTCCAGTCCGCTGCGATCCCGTGCGAAGGCCACCGACGAATCCCGGCTGCCGTTGTGTTCCAACTCGCCCCGATTTACGGACTGGCTGAAAGGCTTGTAAAAACCCACGCTGACCCCGACCCGTTGCAAGGACCGGAGCAGTCCCAGGCACACTGAAGTGAGCCCTGCCTCTCGGGATGCGGGAACAACCAGAAGGTTCTTTGCCATGGGAAGTGTCCTTGTCAATTCATTCAATACAGTTCGCGGGGGTACGCGTCCAGCTAACTCGACGCAGCGAGCGCCTCTTGAGCAATCACCTTTTCCTCATCGGTGGGGATCACCAGAACCGGGAAGCGGCTGTTTGGGCTGTGAATCCGGGCTTCGCTTTCACGTCCGTGATGGTCGTTGGCCCGGGCATCGAGCGCGAAGCCGAGGAGCTTGAGGCGGGCCACAGTCTTGCGCCGCACCAGTGGGCTGTTTTCCCCGATGCCGCCCGTGAAAACCAACGCATCCAAGTTATCGAGGGAGGCCATCATGGCCGCCACGTACTTGGCCAGCCGGAAGCAGAAGATATCGATGGCCAGGGCTGAGGCTTCGTGGCCGTCTTCCGCCAGTCCGGCCAGAGTTCGCATGTCGTTGCTGCGCCCGGACAGGCCCAGCAGACCACTTTCCTGATTCAGAATCCGGTGTAGTTCGCGGGCGCTCATGCCCTTGCTGTCGAGAAAGTCGAACAGCCCCGGGTCGATGTCACCGCTGCGGGTGCCCATCACCAGTCCTTCCAGCGGCGTCAGTCCCATGCTGGTATCGACGCTGCGTCCCTTGCTGACGGCGCAGACGCTGCACCCGTTGCCCAGGTGGGCGGACACAATGGAGGTTTCCTCCAGCGGCTTTCCCAGCAAGCGGGCCGCTTCGCTCGCCATGTAGGCATGGCTCGTTCCATGAAAGCCGTAGCGGCGCACGCCCCATTCTTCGTAAAAGCGACGCGGCAGTGCGTATAGATAGGCGTGCGGAGGAAGTGTCTGATGGAAGGCCGTATCGAATACGACCACCTGAGGCGCTTCGGGAAAAAGGGCAGAGGCCGCTTCGATCCCGGCCAGGTTCACCGGGTTGTGAAGGGGCGCAAGCGCCTCGCAGCCCTTGATGCTGCCCAGAACATCCGCATCGATCCGGGCAGCCTCCCGAAAGGTCTCGCCCCCATGGACCACTCGATGGCCAATGGCCACCGGTGATCGATCTAACAGACCTGCCTCGCGAAGATGGGCCACCAACTGGGCGAAGGCGCTTTTATGGTCGCCGGGGGGAGAAAGCTCAAAGGTGACCTCGGTTCCGACGTCGCCGGTTACGCGCGCATATGGCCGGTCCCGGCCCAGGCGTTCCGCAAGGGCAGACCGGAGCTTTTTCAACTCCGGCGAAAACAGCGCCAGTTTCAGAGAGGAGCTGCCGCAATTCACTACCAGAATCGGTGCTTCCATTAACTGTTCCAGTGATGGGATGAATGGCGTCCATCTTATCAGTGGGAATCACTTGTTGGGACAGGCAAGTGACGGGCCCGTTCGGGCAAGCGACGGGCCCGTTCGCCTGCAACCGGTGTCAACCTTATTGCTGAGGCAGACCTTGTTTCCTTGTGGCTGATCCGGGCTGCCGTACAACTGCGCCGCCGATTCCCCGTCCAGCCGTTTTGCGGCCACTCATCCTCTGCAGCGGCTCGTTTATCTCGGCAAGCTGGCGCCCTCACTCAGCCTTGTCATAATCCGCCTCGACTCCAATGAGAGAAGTACGGATCGCCATGAAACCCAGCGCAAAACCGTTCACGCCACAATTACGACCGTCCGCCGGTCTGACGCTGATCGAATTGATGGTGGTGCTCTTGCTGCTCGGCATTGTTCTCGGCATTGGCGCGCCTTCCATGCGCACGGTGATCGAGGACAATCGCCTGTCGGCGCAGCGCCGGGTGCTGCTGGGTGCGCTCAACCTGGCCCGCAGCGAGGCGGTTCATCGCAACAAGACCATCACCCTTTCCCACAACAGCGCCACCGCGGGCGATTGGTCGGACGGGTTGCGGATTTACACCGACGAAGCCGCGGGGGGCAATACCGCCTACGACAGTGATGATGATGTGCTGATCAAGGAGATTGATTCCTTTGGCGGCAATGGAATCACGGTCAAGTCCAGCGAAGCCGGCGAGAATCACCTCAGCTTCCGTCCCAACGGCATGCTCAACGAGAGCGGCAAAACGGTCACCTTCGCCATTTGCGACGGACGTGGCGCAACCGAGGGTACGGCGGTCACCGTCTCGCTTTCCGGTCGCGCGGATGTGAGCGGCACGGCGACCTGCGACCCCTGAGACTTTTCATATGAACGCAATCGGCACACACCTTAATCGACACGAGAACGGGCTGACCCTTATCGAAGTGCTGGTAACGGTCCTGGTCATGAGCATTGGTCTCATGGGACTTGCGGCTTTGCAGATGAACACCTTGAAAGAGAGTGTGGATGTGTCGCGACAGACGCACGGAACCTGGCTGGTGGACGAACTGGCAGCCAGGATGCGGGTGAACCAGGCCGGTTTGGGGAGCGGCTATACCACCGCGGCGGCGAAGCCCAAATTGTGCGAAACCGCCCCCGCCAAACAGTGCGCCGACTACAACTCCGGTAGTGCGAAGGTCAACGCGGCCAACAACTGCTCCGCCAACGAGATGGCCGAATTCGATGTATGGCAGGTAGCCTGCGGCTACGCTCTGGCAAATATCGACTCCAACAACGCCGACAGCATCGACATTACGGACTACGACATCACCTGCGACGACAGCGACCCGGGCGACGCCATCGATTGCTCACCGCTGTCTCCCTTCACCATCAAGCTCACCTGGAAGCTGCGCGCCGCGGGTGATGCCAACGAGAAGCAGTCGATAACTCTGGACACCACACAAACCATCGAGCAGATCGTCATCCCATGAGTACAACGGCCCTGAACCGTCAATCCGGACTCACCCTCGTTGAGCTAATGATTGCCCTTGCGCTCAGCCTGGTGGTCGCCACTGCAACAATCCAGATGTTCGTGGGTACGCGGCAAACCCAGGGGCTGAACGACGAAATCAATCGGTTGCAGGAGAACGCCCGATTTGCCCTCGAGATTCTAACGGAGAACATCCGCCTCGCCGGCTACACCGGGCCGAACTACGTGGGCGCGCTGCCCGCCTACTTCCTGCAGGATGCCTGCGACACGTTTGATCCCTGCACCGACGACGGGGGCGCCAGCAACAGTGACCGCATCGCAGTGCAGTTCAATCCGCCCCCTGACGATGGCACCGAGACGGATTGTACCGGCGCGGTTGTTCCCGCCGATGTGGTAATCGCCAACGTCTACCACATCACCAGTGCGGGCGGCGTCAACAGCCTTAGCTGCCGGGGCTACAACGTGGACACCGGAAGCTGGGTCGCAGCCGCCCAGCCCATCATCAGTGGTATCGACAGCATGCAGGTTCAATACGGCCTCGATGCGAGTGGCGATGGCGCAACGGCGTTCGTCTCCGCCGACCGGGTTACGGACTGGAACGAGGTCGTGGCCGTACGCATCGGGTTGTTGGTCAATGCCGGGAGCGGTACCGGGAGTGGGGAAACGGTGAGCAAGGATTATGTGCTGCTGGATGCGAACAAACTCACCTTCAACGACAAGCTTGCGCGGCAGATCTACACCACAACCGCCGCCATTCACAACAGGTAGGAGCTATGAAACGCTTTCAGTTGATTCCGCCAGTTTCGCAACAGCGTGGAGCCGCGTTGATCGTTTGCCTGATCCTGCTTCTGATTCTGACCATTACCGGTACTGCCGCGATCGAAGACCTCAGTCTGCAAACCAACATGGCCCGCAACAGCCAGTTTCATATGCAGGCTTTTCATACTGCGGCCAGTGAAATCAACGGGCAACTTATCAAGTTGGGCAGCAACGAGGCGCCGCTGACATCTGCCATGACGTCAGCAACCGGAGTACTCCAACTCACCGGAAGTGAGATAGTCATGTCCGCCACGGACACACCCTTCGAGCAGGAAGTAGCTGTTCGATACGAAGGATACGCTGGCTCGGCCCCCGGATGTCGACTGGATGTATGCGCCGGCTATCACTTCGAGATGGATAGTACCGCGAAACTCGAGAACTCCGGGACCCGATCGGAGCAGGTCCAGGGCCTGCTGTTTACTGGTCCAGCGACCAATTGAAGGGGGAAACACAATGAAATGTCGTGCCACTATCGCGTTTGCCGGCCTGGTGATGCTGTTTAGCGGATCGGGCCACGCCGTGCGCATCGCCCATGTTCCTGATCTGGTAACGATCGAAGTCGCTCACATTGAGCTGCTACATAACCGCCAGAAAGGTGATGGGATGCTTATCGCCCGACCCGCCGAGCTCTGTAGCGGCTGCTCGCCCGTATCTTTGACTTATGATGCTTCAGTCGATCTCAGTGTGAATGGTTTTGACACTGACCGGGCGATTGACCGCTCCCAGATCTTTCACGGAAGCGTCAGTTACGATCCAGAGACCATGAAGGCTGCCACAATAAATATTTATGAGTGATTTCCCCATTCGAGGATTGTCCATGATCACACGTTTCGAACTCCGCCCTTGGATGATCACCGGTGCATTGATTGCACTCCTCTGGGGCGGCCAGGCCCTTGCAGACGACACCGACATATATGTTACCGAGCGCGAGGGGGCCGAAGAAAGTTCCCAGCCCAACGTGCTGTTTATCTTCGATACTTCGGGGAGTATGGCGTACACGATCGAGACATACGTTCCCTACGATCCTGATACAGATTATGGTGATTCGTCCGACGACCGAATTTATGTTTATTCGACGGATCTCGAAAACCTGATTACCTCCATCGAGCCGGAACAAAATAACTGCCAGGCGATGCAGCAGCAGATCGATGCAAACACAGGCAATCCTGTGTGGCAGGGGACGGCCGCGTTCTGGAAGCCGGACCCCCAAGGCGGGGGAAACGGGGGTGGCGACAATGCCACTTATCGAGACGAGTTTGACAGTCGGCGCTATGACAATAATGACGGATCATCGAACTGGTCGTCCGATTGGACCGAAACCAATGATGATGGGGACCCGCGGCGCGGCGCCATTCAGGTGCGGAATGGAACCAACGACCTGCGCATCCGCGGTGCAGGAGTCGGAATTGAACGTACAGCGGATCTGAGCGGGTACGACACTGCGAGCTTGTCATTTTACTACGACATGGATATTCAACCCGTTTGTACCGATTACTTCTTATGGTTTTGCAGAAATGAAGAGTTTCCGGCAGATCAATCGGTTTCTCTCATCGTCAACGGAACGGTTGTTCGGACTTTTGATCACCAGGACGGCAGCGGCACAACGGAACCGATAGATTTCACAGCAGAGGTTGGAGCACCGCTGACAATCGAGTTTTCGTCGTCAAACGGCTTTTACCGACAATCCGGTCAGGACTCAACCCCGACCTTTTTCATTGACAATGTGTCGATCTTGACAACCGCCGCTAATGACGCGCCAGAGGAACACGCGGAGCCCGGCAGCTGGGAAAACCTCTGCGGAAATGGATGGAGTTGTGACTACAAGGACACGAGCATCGTAGAGTGCGCAGCGGATGCCGGAGTTCATGGCTCAGGAGACGACGACCTCAACTACGCTGCCGACGCCAGCGGGCCGTACACAAGTAATTCCTCGAATGCATTCGATTGGAACGGCATTGTCGATGACCGTAAGTACGTGTCCGCCAATTACCATGATTACCTCAGGCAAGGAACGACGATCGACCGCCGAAAAATCGACGTTATGAAGGATGAAGCCAAATCCCTGGTGGATATCTTCGATGGAATCAATCTCGGATTGATGCGCTTCAACTACTATGATGGTGGTCACGTTGTCCACCATTTTTCCGATATATCTGATAACGATGAGAAGGAAACAGTAAAGGGTGTCATTGATGAGCTTCCCGCCAGTGGAAGTACGCCGCTAACGGAATCACTTCACGAGGCGATGCGATATTTTCGGGGAGAATCGCCCATATATGCTTATAAGAAGAGGACCCAGAACCAGTCGGATGGGGTATCGGACGGCATAGATCCGAGCGCGATTGATGGCGCAACCTACAACTCACCGATTGTTAACTCCTGTCAAAAAAACTACATCGTACTGCTCTCGGACGGTCAGCCTCAGTATGACGATGACAGCGATGAAGCCATCCGAGCGCTGACGGGCAGCAACTGCAACGCAGCGCGAGTGGACTTCAACGGCAACAGTTGTCTGGATGAGTTGGCGGGGTACATGGCGAATAATGACCAGAGTACGGTCACCGGCGATCAGGTGGTTAAGACTTACACGATTGGTTTTGACATCGATCTGCCGTTGCTGGGTGAAACCGCCAGCGAGGGACAGGGCAAGTACTATACGGTCGGAGATTCCAAGGACCTCAAGGACGCGTTTTCCCAGATCATTGCGGAGATCCTGGATACCAGCGCCACGTTTACGGCTCCGGCAGTGACGGTGAATGCCTATAACAACCTCCAGCACCGTAACGAGCTGTACTACGCTATGTTCAAGCCACGGGCCACCTCGCGCTGGCCCGGGAATATCAAGCGCTATCAAATCAACGGCGATGGAACGGTAACGGATGTTACCGGTGCCGAAGCGATCGATGAGAACACCGGCTTTTTCAGCGGCACGGCCCGAAGCTGGTGGTCGCGGGAGCGCGACGGCGAGCGTGTGGAAAAAGGAGGAGTGGTCGACAAACTCAATTCCTTGCGGGATGTGTATGTTTACACTGGAGCAGCCTCGCCGGCCAATGTCTCGCTGGCAACCGATGAACACAAGCTGCATCCGGATAATGACGCGCTGACAAATGCTCTGCTCGGACTGCCTGATGGAACCTCAAGCGCTGCGCGGAATACGCTGATAAACTGGGCCCGTGGTTACGACGTCCAGAATGTGCGTGCCGAGAGCGATTATCACAACTTCTTCGCGGACCCGCTTCATACACGACCAGCAGTAGTGACATACGGTGGCGACGACGACAACCCGGACGACGTGGTGTTTGCCATGACCAACCTGGGCTATTTGTCGGCGATCAATACTGATGATGGCGAGGAGATTTTCAGTTTCATCCCCAAGGAAGTCTTGCCCAACTTGAACAAGTACTTCACCGACAGCGCGGAGATCAACAAGGTCTACGGGCTGGATGGGCATCTGACTGTATGGCGGGAAGAAAGCAGCGAGGACGCGGACGTCGAGATCGAGCCCGCCGATGGCGACCGGGTTCACCTTTACTTCGGAATGCGCCGAGGCGGTAACCACTATTATGCCCTGGATGTGACTAACCGCAGTAATCCCAAACTTATGTGGCAGATCACGGGCGGCAGCGGCGACTTCGCCGACCTGGGGCAGACCTGGTCTAAACCCGTGCTGGCGGATGTGGACTGGGGCTGCGACGGTGATGGGAATAACTGCTCGACCAAAAAGGTACTTATTTTCGGGGGTGGCTACGACACGGTTCATGACACTGCAGTTGCACCTACTACGGATGATACCGGCGCCGCGGTCTTCATGGTGGACGCCACCAACGGCAACCTGCTCTGGTCCGCCGGAAAGGACGTGGGGCACGACCTCACTTTGACCGGAATGGAGAACAGCATCCCCGCCAATGTGACTACCGGCGACCTGGACGGCGACGGGACCATCGACGTGATGTTTGCTCTGGATATCATGGGCCACCTGTGGCGCTTCGACGTGAACGACGAAACCACCTCGGCGTCGGACTTCGTCACCGGGGGCTTGGTCGCCGACATGTCTGTGTCCGTCACTGACGCGGATGGGAACGTTAATGAACCGGAAAAGTTGCGTCGCTTCTATAACTCGCCGGACGTGGCCATGTTCACGCCGCGCGGGCAAAAACCGTTCTTCACCGCTTCGTTCGGTTCGGGCTATCGATCGAAGCCGAAAGATGAGGTAATCACTGACCAGTTTTACGTCGTTTTTCTGGACAGTGTTTTCCAGGCACCTACCGATGAAGAAGGTGATGTGGAATATTCGGTGGTGGAGCACGACGACCTGTTCGATGCCACATCGGAGTTGGCTAATAAGGCAGTCAACGCGCCCAACGGATATCGCATCGATCTTACCGGCAGCGGTGAAAAAGCCATAGCGGATTCACTTACATTCAACGGCAGGGTTTTCTTTACCACCTACATCCCGGACTGGAGCGCCGATGCTTGTGGAGTGGATATCGGCGGAAGCCGCTTGTACGCGTTGGATGTTCTAACCGGCAAGGGACTCTTCCCCAACGGTAATCGTTCTGAGGACCTTTCACACGCGGGAATTGCCGCAGATCCTGTAATTATCTTCACGAACAAGGACACGGACGGTGATGACGATACGGACGATGGAACCACGGAGCCTATTCTCTGTGTAGGGACTGAGTGTTTCGGCGAAGGTGATGGGGATCTTACCGGTAGTAATGAATTGCTGAACAAAACGTACTGGAGAGAACAATGATGTTTCCGCGCAAAGCCGGAGGTTTTACCCTTATCGAAGTGATGATCACCTGTGTGATTGTCGCCATCCTGGCCGCCTTCGCTTACCCCATGTATCAGGACAGTGTGGCCAAATCCCGGCGCTCGGACGGTATCGGAATGCTCAACCAGGTTATGCAGGCCCAGGAACGCTATTTCACCCGCGAGATGACCTATACGGACAAGCTCAAGGGGCTCGGCTACAACAACGATTCGGCTGAGCCGTCCGCGGAGGGCTATTACAAGGTCACCGCCGGTGCCTGTGCCGCTGGTGTGGCCCTGTCCGAATGCGTGCTGGTGACGGCGGTACCCCAGGGTCAGCAAGCCGGTGACGGCAATCTGACCCTGAACAGCCGTGGAGTGAAAACCGGGCCCTGGTAATCCCCGCTCGGCCCGGTTCTCCACGTGAGGCGATTTCGACGGGCGCTGCTCAGTGCACCGGTACGGTGGTTGGAGCGCCCGCCGGGTGCAGAAACATCACCAGTATCCTGGCCGGTTCGGTGTTGCTCGTGTTGCGCGCCACCACGTGGACGTCCTCGGGTGACTCGTAGAACGTATCTCCGGTTCCAAGCTCCACCAGTTCACCCCCTTTCACCTGAAACTCCAGCTTCCCTTCCAGTACATAAACAAAGGTGTGGGCATTGTGCCGATGGGGAGCGGAGGCTTCTCCCGGCTCAAATTCCACCGTTACCATGGTCGCTTCCCGGTTCTCTTGAAGCGATGGAAGCTTCTGGCGGGCAAGGGTGTCCACAGCCGTCGCGAAGCCGGACTCCGCGACCATGCACAAAAGGAGCGCTGCGAGTGAATGAGAGCGGATCATTTTCCAACCTCCGCTTCGAGACTGGGCTTGAATCCGGCAGTGGCCACCACCCGGTTCCAACCGTTAATCACGACGATGACGGCGATCAGGTCCATCACCTCCTTTTCACTGAATTCAGTTCTCACCTGTTCGTAGGCCCGATCCGTGACCGGACCGTTGCCCGCCAGGCAGGTCAGAGTTTCACATAGGCTCAGGGCAGCGCGTTCGCGCTCAGTGAAGCAGGGTGCTTCCCGCCAGGCGGGCAGCAGGTCCAGTCGAGCCTGATCCTCTCCATCCCTTCTCGCTTCACCGTTGTGCATGTTCAGACAGTAGGCGCAGCCATTGAGCTGCGAGGCGCGCACATTGACCAGGTGTATGAGGCCCGGCTCCAGGGAGGTGGCGGCCTCTCCCAGAGCGCGCAAGGATGCCAGGATCTGGGGTTGGAGCTGGTAGGCGCGCGCGGGGGCGATTCGTTCGTGCATGGGGGTCTCCTTCATTGGGCAGTTCTTCAGGGGAAAGCGATCACGCTCTCCGCCTCGAAGCGTAAGTGGCGGTGAGGAAGGAGGATTGTATTTTTGCGTCGGGTCAGGGGCCTGAAGTGCTCAGGTGCGCCCGATGGCGGCGCCGATAGTTACCGGGCGTCACTCCAGTGACCCGCCTGAACTGGCGGATGAAATGGGCCTGATCGTAGTAGCCGCAGGTTAGCGCGAGATCCGTGAGGGATAGGTCCGCCTCCTGTTTGATCAGGGTCCGGGCCTGCTTCACGCGCAACAACAGCCGTGCTTCGTGAGGGGCGAGGCCGACCTGCTGCCGGAACAGCCTTTCCACGGTGCGCCGGCTGGCGCCCCAGCCGTCGAGTAACTGGTCGGTGCTCAAATGGGTGCGGAACAGCCGTGGCCAGAATCGGGCAATCTTGTTTGGTTCCGAACCGCATCGCGCGGCTTGCTTCAGTAACCACGAATCCAGCAACTGTGCCCGCTGCGGTGGACTGGCCGGGCGCATCTGGTCGATCAAAGCCTCTATACCCGGCAGTTCCAGAGTGGCCGCGTTGCAGGGCCCGGCAACGAGCTCTCCAATCGGGAGACCGAGCAGATGAAAGGCACCCGCCGGGTGAAAGCGCAGCCCGAACAGATCCGCGTCGCCTGGCAGGCTCAATTGCCTGAGTGCCTGGGTGGCATTGAAGGAGGCATGTGGGCTGCCGGAGAATTTGAAAATCAGACTGGTGGCCCCGTCGGGGTACAGATTCTGTTTCGTGTCTGGCGTGGGGTTGCACCTCACCGACCAGTAGGATTCCACCCATTGGCACAACGCCGGGTGGGGCGACAGGCGTCGATAGCCGAGATGGTCCAGGCCCTGGGTCAACACCTCGCTGGAGCATGCCGGATTAGCTGAGTCCCTGTGTGTCCTCATGGATGTCTCCCGATGATTCCCATCTGAATATCACAACCCGCTGAGCGCTTCAATATATCCCCAACCGCTTTGCGACCAATGCCCTTGCTCCCGGCGAGGTGTATGTGGAAAACTGCGTCCCGACTTTTTTTATTCATGCTCACCAGGTTGTTGACCAAAGATCTGCTTGAATACTGGAGCGTTGCGCCGCGATTCTTCCACCGGCGTCGTTAAACCCGCTCACGATCGTCAGCAACCTGCTACAGGGAATTTGTCTATGTTTGTTCAAACCTTCAGCAGGAGTATCTTGCGTCCTCTGTTCACAGGCCTGGCCTTGTCTGCGCTGGTGGCTTGCTCCGGAGATCCGGAATCCGGCCAGGAGCTGACCGGAACCCCGGGGTCAGTTGAGTCCGCTGCGGACGAGGCGCCCCTGGGCCGTTTGCCCAAAACCGTCGAGCCTCTGCATTACGATCTGCGTCTGCGAATCGACCCGGACCGTGACTCGTTCTCGGGCACGAGCCGCATTCAGGTGCGCCTGCACGAGTCGGGCGATACCGTATGGCTGCACGGGAAGGACCTTGTTGTAGAGTCCGTTCGCGCGGAACTGGAAAATGGTGAAGAAGTAACCGGCCGCTACGATCAGGTGGCCGACATCGGTGTGGCGCGGCTGCAGTTTCCATCTCCCCTGCCGGCCCAGGACCTGACTCTGAACATCGAATACAGCGCACCCTTCAACACCAGTCTGGAGGGCCTGTACAAGGTCAGCGCCGGGGGGCAGGACTACGCATTCACACAGTTCGAGGCCACGTCGGCCCGCCTGGCCTTCCCGGGTTTCGACGAGCCCGCCTTCAAGGTGCCCTTCGACATCCAGGTGGAAACAAGAGAGGACTACGCCGCGGTCAGCACCACGCCGATTGCGGAAGAGACTCCACTGGATGGCGGCTTCAAGCTGCTGCGTTACCAGCGCACGAAGCCGCTCCCCACGTATCTGATCGCTTTCGCGGTGGGCCCGCTCGATGAGGTCGAGGGCGAACCGATCCCCGCCACCAACCTTCGTGAGAATCCGATCCCCTTCAGCGCCTACGCAGTCAAGGGGAAGGGCCCGCAACTGCGATATGCACTGGAGAATACTGCCGATATCGTCATCGCGCTTGAAGAGTATTTCGGTCAGGCCTACCCCTACGAAAAGCTCGCCTTGATTGCCGTACCGGATTTTGGCGCGGGAGCGATGGAGAACGTAGGGGCAATCACCTACCGTGAGCAGCGCCTGCTGGTTGACGAAGACAGCCCGCTGGCGGTGCGGGAAAATTTCTTCCTCACCCATACTCACGAGCTGGCCCACCAATGGTTCGGTAACCTGGTGACCCCCAATTGGTGGACGGATATCTGGCTGAACGAAGCTTTCGCAACCTGGATGGCCACCAAGGTTATGCACCAGCTTCAGCCCGGTGCCGGCTATGCCCAGCAGATGCTGGACAATGCGTTATCGACCATGGACATCGATCGCCTGGTGAACGCGCGCCAGATTCGCCAGCCGGTGGAGAAGCATGCCGACATCGGCGCCGCATTTGATGGCATTACCTACCAGAAGGGCGGGGCAGTACTGTCCATGCTCGAGGGTTTTGTGGGTGAAGAGGCCTTTAAACAAGGCATTCAGAATTACATGGTCACCCACCGACACGGTATTGCGGATGCCCGGGATTTCGTAAGGGCCATCGCCACCGCCCGCACGGACCTGCCGGAGGGGCAGATTGAAGCGGCCTTCTTCTCCTTCCTCGAGCAGCCGGGTACTCCACTGGTTGATCTGGACTGGGAATGCGAAGAAGAGGGCGGGGCCAGCGTAGCGGTTCGCCAGTCGCGCTATCTTCCCCTCGGCTCTGAGGGCTCACCTGAGACATCCTGGGTTTTGCCCTTGTGCGTTGCCTACGGACAGGGCGATGCCCGGGCGGAACACTGCCAGGTTATCGACCAGCCGGAAGCCAGCTTCGACCTGCCAGGAGCGTGCCCGAGCTACATCATGCCCAACGCGAACGCGTCGGGTTACTACCGTTTCGCGTTGTCACAGGACAACTGGGAGAAACTGTTGAATGCTGAGGGCCTGAGTGCGAGGGAGCAACTGGCCGCGGCCAACAGCCTCAGTGGCGCTTTCCATAACGGCGCCATAAATGCAGGGCAATATCTCGACATGCTCGCCGCGGTAGCCAGGGTCGACGATGCGCAAGTGGTGAACGCGCCGTTGCCCGACCTTTACCTGATGAATCAGTACATGCTGAGCGAATCAGAGCAGGCGGCATTTGCAGAACGTGTGGCCGGTCTTTACGCGAACGCATTGGAGAAGGTGCAGCTTGGCGAAGAGTTGGAGACGCTGGATCAGGTCCGCCTGCGCACCACTCTGTATCGTCTTTTCGCCATGCTGGTAGAGGAACCCGCAGTCCGGCAGCAATTGACGGGGATGGCTCTGGAATATACCGGCTTTGAATCCGAAGCGGGTCCCGCAACAGATGCGCTCGAAAGCAATCTGCGGGAGGTTGCGCTGACTGCGGCGGTGCGACAGGAAGGCCGGGAGTTCGCCAGGCATCTGCTGGCCCTGTTCCATGACAGCGACGACGCGGTGCTGCGCGAGGAACTGCTCCGTGCAGCCGCAAATAGCAGTGATGCACAGTTTCGCGCTGAATTGCGCGAGCTGGCCCTCTCCCCGGATATCCGCGACAACGAAGTGGAGCACATCCTCGCGCCCATGATGAATCGGAAGGAGAGCCGGGAGGAAACGTGGACGTGGCTCCGAAGTAACCTCGATGCGATCATCGAGCGCCAGCCGTCCTGGTTCCAGGGGCGGGTGATTGAATATGCGGCCGGGTTCTGCGATCTGGAAACGGGCCGAACCATCGAAGCCGAGATGGGCGACCGGATCGCGTCCCTGCAACGAGGGCCGCGCAGCCTGGCGACAACCCTGGAGCGGATTGAACTCTGCGCCGCATTGGTTGAGGAGCAGGCACCCGGTTTGCGGGCCGCGCTGCAATAGCATTGATTGTTGGGTTACGCTTCGCTAACCCAACCTACGCACTAACCACGATCCGGAGCGTAGGTTGGGTTAGGCCTATCAAGGCCGTAACCCAACAATCAACACCCCCCGGATTCCACACCCCAAACGGGAGGTGCGACGTAGGTTGGGTTAGGCCTGCAAGGCCGTAACCCAACAATCAACACCCCCCGGATTCCACACCTTGATTGGGAGGTGCGACGTAGGTTGGGTTAGGCCTGCCAAGGCCGTAACCCAACACTCATGCTCCCTGGCCTACCACAGCCTCATCCTATGGAGTGTTCGACGTACCGGCTTTCGCACGACGCACCGGGAGCCAGATCTCGATCGGTCCCGCTCCGCGCTGCCAGTCAAAACTGTCCCGGTAACATTCGAGCACCGGCCCCGCCACAGGGCGATAACCCGAACGCGGAAGCCAGCGGCCGTGAATGGCCGCAAACGCATAGCCCAGGTGGCCCATCGGGCCGCGGTGGAGGAACACGGCATAATGCTGGGTGGGTATCGGGACCTGAATCAGCCCGGGTGCAAGAAGAGATTGGTGGCTTGTCCGGACACCGCACAGGTAATCAAATCCGGCTTCGCGGCTGTTCCAGCACAATCCAAAGGTTTGCTCGCCGCCCGCCTGTCGGATTTGCTGCAAAGGTTCCTGGGCATCCCGCCACTGATCGGTGATTCCGCTCCGTTCCGCGAACTTATAGCTCCGGTTCAATCCCACAAGGTGGAAACCGGTCTTCTCTCCCAGATACAGGGGTTCGGGTGCTCGAGAATTCGGCGCCGCTCCAACATTCATGAGGCCTCCTTTCGATACCGGACGGCAGAACCATGGCGGAATCTTCCAAACAAATCGGCAGCCGTCCGGTCGTCTCCTGCTGCCGGCGAACCGCCGCCAGTGCTCAACTCTGCACGGTCGCGGGGTCCATCCAGATCAGTTCCCAGACGTGGCCATCCAGATCCTGAAATGCATGCTGGTACATGAATCCATGGTCCGCGGGGTCGTTGAAGGTTTTGCCACCTGCTTCCACCGCTTTGCTCACCAGTTGGTCCACCTCTCCGCGGCTCTCGCAACTCAGCGCAATCATGACCTCATTCTGTTGCCGGGGATCACTGGGCGGGTTCGGCGAGAAACCGGTAAAGTAATCCCGAGTCAGCAGCATGGAGTAGATGGTCTCACTGATGACCATGCATGCTGCGTTTTCATCAGTGAACTGTGGGTTGAACGAGAAACCCAGAGCTTCGAAGAAAGCCTTCGACTTATCCAGGTCGGAAACGGCAAGGTTCACAAAAATCTGTCGGGTCATTGGCAGTTTTCCTTTGCTGGCTTTCAGTTGGAGCGCTCGAGTTCCTGGCGCATTCGTTCCTCCCGCTCCCGAAGCTCGGGAGTGAGTTCATCGCCGAAGTCCTCCGCTTCGAAAAGGGGGCGAATTTCAATCTCGGATTTCCCCTCCATGGGATTGGGGCAGCGCTTCACCCAGTCGATGGCCTCGTCCATGGATTTGACGTTCCAGACCCAGTAGCCCGCCAGCAGCTCGCTGGTCGCCGCAAACGGTCCATTGACCACTTCGCGGTCCTTGCCCTGGAACTGAACGCGCACACCCTTTGAGCTGGGGTGAAGGCCCTCACCGGCGAGCATGATTCCGGCAGCGAGAAGTTCTTCGTTATATCGGGTCATCTCCTGGAGGAGTTGTTCAGTGGGCATCACGCCCGCCTCGGATTCCGCTGTGGCTTTGACCATTACCAGGACTTTCATAGTGCTTTCCTCGTTTGAGAGTCAACAGACTTTGTTGGGTTACGCTTTGCTAACCCAACCTACAAACGTGCCCCGGGGCTGACTCCTTCCCGTAGGTTGGGTTAGCGAAGCGTAACCCAACATGAAGTGGGAGTTTCGCACTCCTCCGGGTCCGGTTCAGTTCGGTGCCCGTAGGTTGGGTTAGCGAAGCGTAACCCAACACCCTGAGGCCCGGCACCGGCAGTTCGGTTCGTGCCATAGGTTAGGCTGGCTCCGCCGCCTGCCTGAGAGCGGGCAGATCCAACTTGATCATTTTCAGCATTGCGCTTACCACCCGCCCCTTGGTGGCTGGATCGGAATTGTTGAGCAGGTCCATCAACTCGGTCGGCACAACCTGCCAGGAGACTCCAAACCGGTCTTTCAACCAGCCGCATTGCTGTGCCTCTCCGCCCTCCAGCAAACGTTCCCAGTAGTAGTCCACCTCGTCCTGGTCCGCGCAATTGATTACGAAGGAGATGGATTCATTGAACCTGAACAAGGGGCCGCCGTTCAGCGCGGTAAACTCCATACCTTCGATTTCAAAAGAGGCTGTCATGACCGATCCTTCCGGGCCCGGCCCTTCCTTGCCGTAGCGGGCAATGGTGCCGATTTTGGCATCCCGGAACACGGAGGTGTAGAACTCGACGGCTTCTTCGGCCTGATTGTCGAACCAGAGAAAAGGGGTAATCTTTTGCATGGCTGGGTCCTTGTGTGCACTGGGTGACTTTGTGTCTTCTAGTCGTGCCGAACACCAGCCAATCGACAGCAAAGCGGCCAAAAAAGCTACATTGCCGTCCCAACCTCCCGGAGAACATCCATGCAGCAAGTGGTTACACGCCGCCAGGCGGTCAACGTCGGAATCCTCACCCTGGCCCAGGGGCTTTATCTGATTACCTCGGTCACGGCCATGACCCTGAGCGCAGTGGTGGGGCGTCAGCTCGCCAGCGATCCCGCGCTGGCGACCTTGCCAGTGGCCCTGATGATGGTCGGAACCCTGATCGCCACTTTGCCGGCTTCCCTGGTAATGAAAAAAGTGGGACGCAGAGCGGGACTGATGGCGGGCACGTTGCTGGGGGGTGTCGGCGGCGGCCTGCTCTGCGGATTCGGAATCGCGGGTGGTGATTTCTTGTTGTTCTCCGCGGGCAATTTTCTGTTGGGAATCTATCAGGCGTTTGCCATGTACCATCGTTTCGCGGCAGCCGAGGTGGCGACCGACTCATTCCGAAGCCGAGCCATATCGCTGGTGATGGTGGGGGGCGTCATCTCGGCATTTCTTGGCCCCTGGAATGCACAGTTCTCCCGATCGCTCTATCCGGAGCAACCCCTGCTCGGTCCCTATGCCGTGGCGACCGGCCTCGCCGCGCTGGCTGTCCTGCTGTTGATCGGCCTGCGCGTTCCCCGCGCCGGTACTGAGCAGGCCGGTGGCACGGCCCGGCCTCTGGCACAGATCGCCGCCGCCCGGGCGGTGCCTGTGGCGATGCTGATCGCCGCTTTTGCCTACGCGCAGATGATGCTGGTCATGACCGCAACACCTCTGGCGATGAGCGAGGCAGGGCTGCAAATGGATGATATCGCACTGGTCATGCAGGCCCACGTGCTGGGTATGTTTGTACCCTCATTTTTCACCGGCAGTCTCATCAGTCGCTTCGGGCTGGTACGGATCATCCTGCTGGGAGTCGCCATCCTTGTAGCCTCCTGCGCGAGCGCCATGGCCGGAGGCTCATTGGCTCACTTCGTAATCGGCCTGCTGTTGCTTGGGGTCGGCTGGAACTTGCTTTTCATCGGCGCCAGCACGTTGCTGACCGAGTCCCACACACCGGCCGAACGGGGGCTCGTTCAGGGCCTTAACGATCTGGCGATTTTTGCCCTGGTAGCGATCGCTGCCCTGTTATCCGGAGTTTTGCTGGACCGCTTCGGCTGGGCCAGCCTGAACGGGTTGATGTTGCCATTGCCGTTGGCCGCGGGCACGGCCATCCTATTTCTGAAACGGCCGCGCCGCCTTGCTTTGAAGACTGGCTCGCCAACGGGTTAGCGGCACGGGTCCGCACTTTCGCCATGAGCATCAGCCTGGTCCACGAGCGTCAGCATGGAACTATTGGAAAATGGTTTTCAACCAACGCCGGGCAGGTTGGGCAATTCCTCCACCGGCCGAACCTCCACGGTGCCCCGCTTGGCGCCCGGGATGCGTTCGGCGATGGCAATGGCCTCGTCCAGGTTGGCCACATCCACCAGGTAATAGCCGCCCAATTGTTCTGCCGTTTCCGCAAAGGGCCCGTCGGTCACCATGGTCTTCCCGTCCCGCACCTTGACGCTGGTGGCGCTGGAGACCGGATGCAGGGGCGACGCCCCCAGGTATTTCCCGTCCCGGGCCAGGTCATGGCTCAGTTCCGTGGATTCGTCCATACAGGCACTGCGCTCCTCGGGTGTCCAGGCGCTCTCCGCACCGTAAATCAACAGCATGTATTTCATTGTTTTCTCCTTTGAAGATGCGCTGAGCGCAATGTATCACTTCCGGTAATCAGTCGTCCCGCACAGCCGGGTTTCGACCCAAGGCGTTTGCGAATCCTGCTATGCTTCTCGCAATTTTCCCGAGGATTAGCGTGCTATGAATGCGAGTACTGACTTCTTCGGTGTGCACGGAGATTGGCTGGCGCACACCCTTGCCGAGGCCGGGAAGGCCGTAAGCGAGCTACGAATGGAGCTGGATGACGGCACCCGGGTGACCCGGCACGGTTTGGGCCTGCTTTCGGTCCGCCCTGCCGCGGGGGTAAGCGCCACGGAAGCGATGATCGTCTCCGCCGGCATCCACGGCAATGAGACCGCCCCCATCGAAGTATTGAACGCGCTGGTTGCGGAATTGTTGGCCGGTCATTGGCAGGCGCGCAACCCCCTGTTGCTGATTCTCGGTAATCCGGCGGCGATGGTTGCGGGCGAGCGCTTCGTGGACGTGAACCTCAATCGCCTGTTCAATGGCGCCCACGCCGCGCCCGAATATGCGCAGTCGCCCGAAGGTCGGCGGGCTGCGGAACTGGAGACGTTGTGCAGCACCTTCGCAGCCGATTACTCGTTGCCCCTGTCCCACTACGATCTGCATACGGCGATTCGTCCCTCGGTGCGGGAGAAGTTTGCCTTGTATCCCTTCAACGAAGGTCGCCGCCCTCCAATGGAACAACGTGAGTTTCTTCTTGAGGCCGGGATCGGTACTCTGCTGCTGCAGCATCGCAAAGGCACCACCTTTTCCGCATTCACCACCTCGTCCCTGGGCGCCGAAAGTTTCACGCTGGAACTGGGCAAGGTGCAACCCTTCGGGCACAACGATCTGCAGCGATTCAGCGCGGTGGAGCATGCCTTGCGACGGCGGTTCAAGGGTGAAGCTCCTTCGCACAAAGAACGCGGGCAGCCTCTGGAGACATTCCAGGTAGTCCAGGAAATTCTGAATACCGGCCCATCGTTCCGCTTTCATGTACCGGACGACGTGCCCAACTTCACCAGCTACCCGCCCGGAACCGTAATCTGGGAAGACTCGCAGACCGTATACCGGGTGGGCGAGCGGCCCGAGTCCATCGTGTTCCCGAATCCCGCGGTGCCGGTGGGCCAGCGGGTGGGCCTGCTGATCCGACCCTGCGGGGAGGCCGGAGGCTAAAGCTGAAAGTCGTAGACCGAACCGATTCCGAGAATCCCCGTCAGTTCGTCCAGGGCAGTGCGCACTTCAGTCAGAAGCTGCGGGTCCGCCAGATCGTCCTGACTCAAACGGTCCCGATAGTGCCGCCCCACCCACTCGCACAGCTTCTGGTAGAGGGCATCGTCCAGCAGCGTCCCGCGATCCATGGCTGCCAGTTCCTCCTTACTCAGCACCACGCGCAGACGCAGGCAGGCCGGGCCGCCGCCGTTGCGCATGGACTGTTTGAGATCAAACACTTCGACCGAGCGAATGGGTCCGTCGCCGGCCAGCAGTCCGTCCAGATAACGACTTACTGATTCTATCTCCCGGCACTCGGCCGGCACGACCAGCAACATGCCTTCTGGAGTGCTCAGCAATTGACTGTTGAACAGATAGGATGCAATTACGTCCGCCAGCGGAACGTCCGCTGTGTCTACCCGGACCGGCTGAAGCTCTGCGTTTTGCAGGCGCTCACTCAGGGCTGTCAGGGTTTGCTCTTCCCGGGCAAAAGCCAGCTCGTGATAAAAGAGGACGTTGCGGTTGGCCACCGCAATCACATCGTTGTGAAAGACGCCGGCATCAATGGCAGCGGGATTCTGCTGGGCGAACACCGCGTTTCGGTCCTCCAGTTGATGCAGGCGCGCTATGGCCTGTGAGGCTTCCAGCGTCTGTCGGGCAGGATATCGTTGTGGTCCCTGGGCGCCTTCGTCGGCGCTGCGACCGTACACAAAGAGCTCCACCCCGGGCGCGCCGTAATCAGCGCAGAGCCGCGAATGATTGGCCGCGCCTTCGTCGCCAAGCTGGCCAACCGGGGGCAGGGCGGGGTGGTGGGCAAAGTGGGTTTCGCTGGCGAAAATGGCTTTCAGAATGCGTCCCGTAACCGGGTGTTCAATGGAGCGGTGGAACTTCGCATTGAGGTTGGCCGGCGTGAAATGAACGCGTCCGTCCGCAGTGTCAGCACTGGGCGAAACCGTGGCCGCGTTGGCCGTCCACATGGCCGACGCGGAGGATGCCGCCGCCAGAATCCAGGGGTGCCCCGCGGCCGCGGCCAGGATCTCCGCATCCGTGCCGCGGAATCCGAGCGCGTGCAGGGTGGGAATGTGCGGGCGTTCATGAGGTGGCAGAACGCCCTGGACAAAACCCCGGTCCGCCAGGGATTTCATTTTCGCCAGCCCCTGCAGTGCCGCCTCTCGGGGATTGGCAACCGCATGCACATTGCTGAGCGATGCCACGTTGCCCCACGACAGGCCTGCGTAGTTGTGGGTGGGGCCGACCAGGCCGTCGAAGTTTGCTTCTACCGTGTGGTTCATGGTTTTTCCGGCTTTGTAGTCTTGTCGGGCTGCGCTAACCCAATCGAGCGCGGTAGGTTGGGTTAGCCGCAGGCGTAACCCAACAGGGATGGTCTATAACGCGCTGAAGGTTGGGTAAGCGCGGCGTAGCCAATGGGCCTCAATCGAAGTCCAGCCCGGGCGCCAGGCTCTCGGGCAATGTGCTGCGCTCCGCTTCCAGCGAAGCCATGGGCCAGGCGCAATAGTCCGCCGCGTACCAGGCGCTGGGACGGTGGTTGCCGCTGGCACCCACGCCGCCGAACGGAGCGGCGCTGCTGGCGCCGGTCAGAGGACGGTTCCAGTTCACGATGCCCGCACGGATTTCTTCCGCGAAGCGTTCGTAAAGGCTGCGATCGTCCGTAAGAATGCCCGCCGACAGGCCGTAGCGCGTGTCGTTCGCCAGGGCCAGGGCCTGATCGAAGTCGTCGTAGCGTCGCACCGTGAGTAGCGGCCCAAAATACTCCTGATCGCCCACCTCGGCCCCGGTAACGTCCACGATGCCGGGCGAGAGCAATCCGGTATTCGCCCGCAGGGATTTCATTTCCAGCAGCGAGCGGCCGCCGCGCTCGAGCATGTTCTGCTGAGCGGCGAGCAGCTTCTCCGCAGCCACAGAGTTGATGACCGAACCCATGAACGGCTGTGGCTCCTCATCGAATTCGCCGACGGTGATCCGGGCGGCCACCTCCGCCAGTCGGCTCAGGAAGCGGTCGCCCCGATCCCCCCGGGGGACCAGCAGGCGCCGGGCACAGGTACAGCGTTGCCCGGCGGAAAGAAAGGCCGATTGAATCGTATGGTGGACCGCCCCATCCTGGTCGGCCACGTCCTGGACAATCAGCGGATTGTTGCCACCCATTTCCAGTGCGAGAATTTTTTCCGGCTGGCCGCCGAACTGCTGATGGAGCAGGTGGCCCACAGTGGAACTGCCGGTAAAGAACAGACCGTCAATGCCGTCATGGCCGGCCAGAGCCTTGCCGGTTTCGGAGCTGCCCTGCACCAGGTTGATCACTCCCCTGGGCAGACCGGCCTGCTCCCAGAGCCGGATCGTCAGTTCGGCCACCGCAGGCGTCATTTCACTGGGTTTGAAAACGATGGTGTTGCCGGCCAGCAGAGCCGGCACAATGTGCCCGTTGGGCAAGTGGCCGGGGAAATTGAAGGGCCCGAACACCGCAACCACTCCGTGGGGGCGGTGGCGCAGCACTGCCCGGCCACCGGCCGCTTCTTTATCGGAATGCCCTGTTCGTTCCTGGTAGGCGGTGGTGGAAATGGGGATCTTGCCAATCATTGCGCCCACTTCCGTACGGGATTCCCACAGGGGTTTGCCGGTCTCACTGCCGATCTGCCGCGCCAGCGCTTCCTTGTGTTGCTCCAGAAGTCCGCCAAAGCGCTCGACGATTTCCAGCCGTTCTTCGAAACGGAGCCTGCGCCATGCGGGGAATGCTTTGCGGGCTGCGCGTATCGCTTCGTCCACATCTTCGCTGGTTGCGCCGCGCCCCTCCCAGAGGGTGGCACCGGTAACGGGCTGGCGGGAAGCAAAGCTCTCCCCGGAGCCGGCCCGCCATTGACCATCAATGAATAACTCGGCTGTGAGCGTTGCCATAACCATTGCTCCATTCAAGAGTATGAAATCTGATTCAGTTTTGTCACAACATTTCCTGAGGGCTTACCGCCGACCCGCTCACCAGCGGCCGGCTGTCCTTCAGCGGCGCCACCCGCACGGCGTCGCCGGAGTCAAGGCGCAGCAGCGAAGCCATCTCGCGGGGCACGGTGATCTGCTCCCGTCCCACACAGGAAACAGGCAGCGTAGTCACTCGGAAGTCAGAAAATGAGCGATTGGAAATCATCACCCGCTCCTTGGCGGGCACCTCCAGGTCGATCGGCTTATCGGCCAGCTTGACCGTGCGCGTGACGCTGGAGCGGATGGTGCGGATGCTGGCGATAAAAGCCTCCACCACCGGCCCCCCGTCGAAGATGTCCACAAGGCCGTTGTAGTTAAAGCCTTCCGCTTTCAACATGGCCAGTGCCGGTGCGGTGTTTTCGTGGACCTGACCGATCACTGCCCGGGCCGACTCGCGCAGCATGGGCAGGTAGATGGGGTACTTGGGCATGAGCTCGGCGATGAACGATTTGTTGCCGAGGCCCGTGAGTACGTCCGCCTGAGTGAATTCCATATCGAAGAATTTGCTGCCGAGCGCGTCCCATAAGGGGCTGCGTCCCTCCGAATCGGATACGCCGCGCATCTCTGCGAAAACTTTCTCGGAAAAAAGGTGGCTGAAGTCGTCAAGGTACATGAAGCGGCACCGCGACAGGAGCAGGCCGTTGCCTCCACCGCGGTGGGATGCGCCGAGCAGCAGCGAACAAATCTCCGAGGTGTCCGTCATGTCGTTGGACAGGTGGAGAGTGGGGGTTTGCACATGCACGCCCAGTTCCCGGGAGGAATTGACCACGGTACTGACACGGTAGTTGTAAAACACTTCGTCCAGGCCCACTCGCGCCTCGATACCGCTGATGCCGACGCAGCGCTCCAGGGCTGTGTCCTCGAGGGCAAAGAGGTACAGGCGGTGCTCGGGCGCAGCGCGTTCGGTAAAAGCATCTTGCGCACGCGCAATTTTTCGCTCCAGCAACTCCCGGTCCGCGGGGAGCGATGTCATTCCGTTTCCGGCCGCTTTGGCCATGGAGTAGAGATCGTCCAGATCTTTAGCCTGCAGCGTGCGGATAATCAGCACAGCGGGTCTCCTCCTTCGAAGGTCTCGGCACTGCGCACAACCCCTCCGTCCTCACAGCCGAGAATCCGCCGGGTATTGTCCCCAAGATATGCGCGGTCCTCGACCTGCTGTATCGGGCCGAGCGTGCAGCGAAAGTCCGGGCCTTCGCCGCAGGCGAGCAGGCGAACGGGGCCATCCACCGAACTCGCTTCATGGGCAGCCAGAGGATGGCTGTTCTGCACACTGAACAATGCATCGGTTTGCGCTTCGAGCACCGGGCCCGCATCGAAAATGTCCACGTAGCAACCGGTTTCGAAGCCTTCCCTTCGAAGTACGTCACAGGCAGCCCGGGCGGCTGAGTGCGCCTGCCCGACGGCAGCCTGTGCCGCTTCTGTAAGCAGGGTGACGTAGATGGGGTTCGGAGGCATCAGCTCGGCAATAAAGGTCTTGCTGAGTACGGTGGAGTAGTGGTCCGCGGTTTCAAAATCCATATTAAAGAAATGGCGGCCGAGGCTGTCCCAGAACGGGACACTGCCGTCTTCATTCTGAAGACCCTGAATCTCCACTACGGAATTTTCGGCGAAGCGGGAGCGATGCCCGGCCATGAAAAGAATCCGCGCTCGCGACAGCAACTCGAAAGCGGCGCTGCCCGCAAGCTCTTTTTCGATGGCGAAGCCGCAGAGCAGGGTGCGGTCGGTGATGGCGTGCGCTGGATAGAGCATCTCCACCCGACGCGAGATGTGCAGCTCATGAGAGGCGTGAATCAAACTGTCGCGCCGGTAATTGTAAAAGGGCTGCCCGTTGCCCGCGCGCGCATCGATTGCGGATACGCCACGAACTTTTCCCAGGTCCGTGTCGTCAAGCACAAAAAGAAAACGTCCCGCCTGGCCTTGGGGTACGGTGTCTGAAAACGACCGGCCGGACAGCTCGATTCTCCGGGCGAGAGCGTCTGCGTCCCGGGGCAGGGTGGAGGAAAGCCCCCGGCCCCGGGCACGAACGATGTGAAGGATCTGATCAAGGTCATCCGGTAGAGCCGGACGTACCAACCACATAATCGATTCCTTGCTCTGCACGATGTTCAAAGTGGAGTTAACGGCTTTTTTACCGCCTGGCGAAAGGTGCTCGCCAGCAGCCTGTTCAAAAAGTCCGCCTCGGATATGCGATCAGGGTTTGCGGTCCGCAAACCCTCCAGGTCGAATCAAGCCATAGGGCGCCTGATTCGCGAGCCGAACATCCATGTTCGGCCCAACGTTTATTAGCTGGCCAGTTTCTTCACTGCTTCTTCGAAGCGATTCATGCCTTCGCTCAGATCAGCTTCGGAGATGATCAGGGAGGGAGCGAGCCGAACCACGTCGTTCCCGGCCGCCAGAATCATGACGCCGGTGTCCAGTCCCGCCTTGAGGAAGTCCCGCGCCTTGCCCAGCCACTGTTCGGTGAGCTGACATCCCAGCAGTAGTCCCGCGCCGCGCACTTCGCTGAACACGCCGTAACGCTCGCCAATGTCCATCATGCCCTTGCGCAGTATGTCGGAACGTTCCTTGACTCCGTTGAGTACATCCGCCTGGCTGATAATGTCCACCACCTGTTGCGCAACCGCACAGGCCAAGGCGTTGCCGCCGTACGTGCTGCCGTGGGTCCCCACGCCGAGGCTTTTGGCAATGTTGGCGGTGGTCAGCATGGCCCCAATCGGGAAGCCGCCGCCGATTCCCTTTGCGGTGGAGAGAATGTCCGGCACCACGTCGTACATCTGATAGGCATAAAGGTGCCCGGTGCGACCTGCGCCGGTTTGCACCTCATCGAAGACCAGCAGCGCATCATTCTCGTCGCAGAGCTTGCGCAGCCCCTGAAGAAATTCCAGGTCGGCGGGGAGGACACCGCTCTCGCCCTGAATGGGCTCGACCACTACGGCGCAGGTTTTTTCCTTAGAGATCAGCGCTCGCACGGAATCCAGGTCATTGAATCGGGCGTGGTGAATGCCGCCGGGGGCCGGCTCGAAGCCTTCCAGATACTTGGCCTGCCCGCCAACGCTGACGGTAAACAGGGTGCGGCCGTGAAAGGCATTCTGGAAGGAAATGATCTCGTGTTTTTCCGGCCCGAAGTGTTCCCAGGAATAGCGCCGCGCCAATTTGAAAGCCGCTTCGTTGGCCTCGCCGCCGGAGTTGGCGAAAAAGACGCGCTCGGCAAAGGTAAGATCGCACAGGGTTTTGGCCAGACGTAGGGCGGGCTCGTTGGTCATCACATTGGACAGATGCCAGAGCTTGTTGGCCTGCTCAGTCAGGGCGCCGACCAGTTGCGGGTGGCAATGGCCCAGGCAGCTCACTGCGATGCCGCCTGCGAAATCCACGTATTCACGGTCCTGCTGATCCCATACGCGGGACCCCTGGCCCCGCACGGGAATGATGGCGCCGGGTGCGTAATTGGGCACCATTACTTCGTCAAACAACTCGCGTCCTATGGGCTTCGTATTCTTCATGGGGCCTCTCAGCAAAGATGAAATCAAGATCCGCAGCGCGCCATCGGGAGCACTGACACATCAGAGCAAAAGCGGGGTGAGTCGTTCCGTCAATCGGAGGCTTTCGTCACTGAATCGAGCTCCTCAGGAACCGGCCTGGCCGCACCCGTGGCGGAGAGAAACTTTAACATTAATGATCCGGTCGTTGTTAGAAAGCTAATTTGCCGGTACGGCATTTGGAGAATTTGTTTGCCTGGGGTGTGGGGTAAGCCGCAAAAAAAAGCCCCGCTTGAGATGGCGGGGTTCAGCAGTCCAGCCCTTTGCCTGCGAAGGGGGTTCAGCCGCTCAGGTTCGGGAGCGAACTTGCTTCAGCCGGGCCTGCAAAAACCGCTGTTCCGGCCCCTGCTCCGCGAGTGACAGCGCTTTCTCGTAGGCGGCTCGCGCGTCGGCGCGATTGCCGATCCGGCGATAGAGGTCAGCCAGGGCCGCATACGCCAGGTGGTAGGTGTTCAGTTCACCACGCTCGAGGATGGCCTTGATGGCTTCGATACCAACTGCCGGACCGTCCAGCATGGCGAGGGCCACCGCGCGGTTGAGCTCCACCACGGGCGAGGGATCCACGCCCAGCAGCAAGTCGTAGAGGGCCAGAATCTGACGCCAGTCCGTGTCTTCCGGGGTCGAGGCCTCGGAGTGCACCGCAGCGATTGCCGCCTGCAAACTGTAGGTGCCGAAGCGACCGGAGCGCAGCGCGCTTTCCACCAGCGCCCGGCCTTCTTCCATCTGTCGTGCATCCCAGAGGCTGCGGTCCTGATCCTCGAGCAGTATCAGCTCGCCGTCGGGCGAGGTGCGTGCAGTTCTGCGGGCATCGTGGAGCAGCATCAGACCCAGTAATCCCATTACCTCCGGTTCCGGCAGCAGGTCCAGCAACAGGCGGGCGAGGCGGATGGCTTCGCCGCACAGTTCGGCCCGCAGCAACTGGTCGCCTTGGGAGGCGCTGTAACCTTCGTTGAACACCAGGTAGATCACGCTGAGTACCGCATCCAGGCGTTCCGGCAGATGCTCGGGGTCGGGCACCTCGTAGGGAATGCCGGCGGTGCGGATCTTCGCTTTGCCGCGCACCAGGCGCTGGGCCAGAGTGGGAGGCTGAAGCAGAAACGCCGCGGCAATCATCTCGGTGGTGAGGCCGCACACCTCGCGCAGCGTCAGGGCAATCTGCACATTGGGCGCGAGGGCCGGATGGCAGCAGGTAAAGATGAGCCGCAGACGGTCGTCAGGGATGTGCTCCTGTTCGTCCGGAGGGGTGAACTGGGCATCCTCCATCTGCATGGAGAGCTCGTTGTGAGCTGCTTCCGCGCGGGTTTTCTTGCGGATGCGGTCGATGCCCTTGAAGCGCGCGGCGGAGACCAGCCAGGCGCGCGGATTCGCGGGCAGCCCTTCATCAGGCCATTGCCTGATGGCTGCGGCAAATGCTTCCTGCAGGCTTTCTTCCGCCAGGTCGAAGTCCCCCAGCAGGCGGACCAGGGTGGCGAAGATCCGGCGTGACTCCTTGCGGTAGATTTCTTCGATTTGCGCGTGCACGGCTGTGGACTATTGTTGTTGGGGATCGAAAGCGTACTACATCTGGCCGGATGCAGGAATGAAGCAGACAGCAACATGCCGCTTTTCAATCGGGTGGGGAGAGGGGGAAGCAACATTCTGCCCGAAAACTTTCACTGTACTATAACGGAAGAGTCACAGTTCGTCCTTACTGTCCTGCCCTGATATCCGCAGGGTCGCGCGGAGTCAGAACAAACACATAACGGAGAGAAGAAGCCATGTTGCACGAACGAACTCTTTGCCTGGCGATTCGCCGCGCTCTGTGCCTGGGGTTGCCCCTGGTACTTCTGGCGGGCTGTAACAACGATGGGGATGATGGCGTCGCGGGTCCTCCCGGCGAGCAGGGTCCGGTGGGAAGCGACGGCCAGAACGGCACCGACGGTCAGAATGGGGGCTCGGGCGGCCGCCTCACTCGCCTTGCCACGGTTCCCCTGGGCGCGGAGGTGACCGGAGCCTTCGTCACCGACAGCGGGGATCTGTTCTTCAATGTGCAGCATCCCGATAGCGCCAACTCGCTCGCGGACGCGGACGGAAAGGTTTTTGATCACGGAACGGTCGGGGTGCTGGCGGGAGTCAATGTTCACCAATTGCCGGAGAATCTGATTTCCGTTGCTGTGCCGGAAAGCCAGCAGGAGAAGGAAACGGTGCAAGTGGCCTACGGGCAGTATCAGGTGCTTGCCCAGACCACCGACACCTTCGGCGGCGCTCTCCCGGAAGGGCTGGGCACCGTGATTGCCACCGACGGATCCACCGTAGTGACATCCATCGATGATCCAGACTTCAACGGCTTCATCGCCACCGGCGATAACGAAGGTTATCTCTTCACCAACTGGGAAGCCGTCCCTGGCGGTATGAGTCGCATCAAGCTTGAGAAGAATCCCGCCAGTGGCCGCTGGTCCGTGGACAATACCGATGTGACCATGCTGGACTTTGGCCCCTACGGCACCATTGCGAACTGCTTCGGTTCGGTATCACCCTGGGGTACGCCGCTGACGTCCGAAGAGTGGGGCAATTTCGGAGATAATACCGCCGACTGGAACAATCCCGATCCTGGAGTCGATCCCTACGGCAACCGCGACATGCTGGCTCTGTACACCTCACCCAGCGCCAACTCCGCGGGGGATGCGGCGGTGTTTCCCAATACCTATCGCTATCACTACATCGTCGAGATTACCGAGCCCACCGGAAGCCCGACCCCGGTCAAGCATTACGCCATGGGTCGTTTTGAGCATGAGAACTCCATCGTTATGCCCGATCGGAAAACGGTGTATCTGTCCCAGGACGATAGCCGGGGCGTGTTGTTCAAATTTGTAGCCGACAACCCGGGTGACCTGAGCGCCGGCACCCTCTACGCGGCCAGGCTCCAGCAGGATGCAGGCAGCAGCGAGCCACTCACCACGGGCTTCGACATCACCTGGATTGAACTGGCCCACGGGGACAACGCTTCGATCGATGGCTGGATCGCCGACTACGACGACATCAACTACAGCGACTTCGTCACGGGCCAGAGCAACTATCTGACCGATGCGGATGCTGAGGCATGGGCCGCGGGCGAGGGCAATTACCCGTCGGTTGCGGACGGTGGCGGTTCCACTACGGCCGGTCAGCCCATGGACGATCGCATCGCCTTTCTGGAATCGCGCAAGGCGGCCCGCGCCAAGGGGGCGACGGCTGAATGGCAGAAGTTCGAAGGAATTTACATCAACCAGAAGCGCGCTCAGGAAGCGGTGGAAGGCATCGACCGGGTTCCAGGCGAAGAGGTGACGAACGCCTACGTGTACTTCGCCATAGCCGACATGGACAACGCAATGATCGATAGCGACGGTGACATGCGGCTTTCCGCCCGCGTCAAGGATTGTGGCGGTGTATACCGGATGAAACTGGAGGCGCCGAACTATGATGTTTCCCGCATCGAGCCGGTTGTGATGGGTTCCACCTATCGCTCCTCCCTGACGGGGGCAGCCCGCTGCGATGTGGATCAGCTCTCACAGCCGGACAACGTCATCGTTCTGGATGACGGGCGGCTGATCATTGGGGAGGACGGCTTTCAGGTGAACAATACACTTTGGATGTACGATCCCGCCTGACCCCTCCGTCCGTGTCATCGACCGGAGGAATGGAGGCCTCCGGTTGCTTTTCAGGAGCAGCACAAATTCATGAACCGAACAGCCTTCTACCCAAGCCTGATCAGTGCATTCTTTATTGCCTTGGTTCATTCCCCCGCGCAGGCCCTGGATGGGGCAGAACCCGCACCGACGCTTCCGGCCGAAGCCTACCTGAGTCACGGCGAAGTCCATAACGCCGAAGCGCCGATCCCGCCCCAGTGCTACACGCGCACCGAAGGCAAGTACAACCCGTGCTACGTTTGCCATCAGAGTTATGCCGGAGACAAGCGACGCACCAACGGCATGCGCGACGGCTTCCAACAAGGGTCCTATGCATTCTCGGACCTGGGAGTAAAAAACCACTGGAGCAACCTGTTCCGCGATCGTCGTAAGGAAATTGCCGGAATCAGCGACGAATTCATTGTCGACTACGTTCACCAGGACAACTTCAGTCATTTCATCGACTCCCTCCGGTCCAGTGAATGGAGCGGTGTTATCCCGGCGTTGGAGGGCTTGCACCGCGGCGCCGCCGCCTTTGATCAGTACGGCCTCGCCCGGGACGGATCTCACTGGGTGGCGTTCAACTACAAGCCTCTGCCCAGTACGTTCTGGCCCACCAACGGGTCAACCGACGATGTAATGATCCGCCTTGAGGAACCCTTTCGCCAACTGGGTGGAGAATTCTCCCGAGATGTGTACTACGCAAACCTCGCGTTGCTGGAATTGGCGATCAGCGGCGAGCTGAAAACCAGTTCCATTGCGCTGAATGAACGGCATCTGCAGACCGACTTGAACGGGGACGGAAAGCTGACAGCGGGTGTAACGCAAGTGCAGCGACGCAGCCATTATGTGGGTGACGCAAGCGATACCAAGCTGAGCCACATGTTGTACCCGGAGGGCACGGAGTTCCTGCACACCGTCCGTTATGTGGGGGTGGACGATGGGGGCCGGATCTACAACGCGCCGCGGATGAAGGAGGTGCGCTACATGCGCAAGGACACCTTCATGCCCAGGGAACGTTTAATGGGCAGTTACTACCGGGAGGCGAAGGAGAAACACTTCGGCAATCTGCCGTTCTCAGTGCATCGGGGCGAGCAGGGCACCAGCAACGGCTTTGGCTGGTTACTGGTCGGCTTTATCGAAGATGAACAGGGCGAGTTGCGCCCGCAACACGAGCAGGAGCAGCAGTTCTGCATGGGCTGCCATAAAACCGTCGGCGCGACCATCGATCAGACTTTTGCCTTTCCCCGCAAGATGGCCGGCGCCGATGGCTGGGGCTATATCGACCTTAAAAAGTTGACCGATGCGCCCAATGTGGACGGCAAGACCGGCGCCCCCGAGCCCGCCGGCGAATACCTGACCTATCTGCAGCGGGTCGGTGGCGGCGACGAGTTTCGCCAGAATCGGGAGATGCTGGAGCGCTGGTTCAATGAGGACGGCACCGTGAAAGTGAACGAGGTGCGGGCCCTGCCTTCCATCTACGAACTGATTACTCCATCACGGGAGCGCGCCCTGGCGTTGAACAAGGCCTACTACCTCATCGTACGGGAGCAGAGCTTCCTGTTTGGCCGTGACGCGGTGCTTGCACCGGCCAGCAACGTTTATGGCGAGGTGGATACGGAGGTGGCGCCGCTTCCGCCAACTCACCACTATCCCTGGGACATCCGGCTGCACTGGCCGGGTCATGCCAGCGGTCGTCCGGGCGATATCAGTTCAAAAGCGGAGTAGGTAGCCCGCCGCTCCCTCAACCCGTTTTTTTGTCAACGTTCGTCCGCCGCCTCGCCGGCCGTCCTTGCGCGCGCCTGGGTGCTGCGTCGGGCGGCGGCCCTGCGGCGGTAGCGTGCCAGCCGGCGCAGCGCGAGCGCGAGGCCGGTCCAGACCATGATGACGCCGGCAAAGGAGGCGAGGCCGGCAATGGTTTGCCCCACAATGCCAAGCGCTTCCCCGGTGTGGAGAAAGCGCACCCAGGAGCGGGCCTGGCGGCCCGCTGTCTGGCTGCTGAAGGGAATCATTTCCACTAACTCGCCCGTTTCTGAGTCCAGCGTGAAGCTGTGTCGCTTCTGGGGCTGACCGCCGTTGCCCTGATCTACGCTGAACGAAACGGTGGCGGCGCCGGGAGTCGGCAGATTCAATGTCAGGCTTTGCCAGGATTCCACTTGAGTGGAAGCTTTGCGGAAGAGTTCGTCCAAGGTCAGCGGATTGGCATTCGCTGCCGGGGTCGAGGGCTGAGAAGCGGTTGGCGGTCCACCCCGCTGGGGAGGCTCTTCCCCCGCCAGCCGGTAAACCAGATTGTTGGCCCAGCTGTAATTGAAGACCGTGGCCGTGGCGACGATCACCACCAGGGGAAGGGCTGCCCAGATCCCGAACACGTGGTGCCAGTTGAAATCCCGGGCAGCGCTGTTGGGGGCCTTGCTGAACCAGAGGCGAAGCCGGAACAGGCTCCAGCGATAGATCTTGGGAAGCCAGAGATAAATACCGCTGATAATCAGAAACAGGAACAATAAATTGCTCGCACCGGTGATGGCGCGGCCCGTGTTCCGCGCCTCGCCACTGAGGTTGAACCACCGGTGCAGCCGGGTCACCGTGCCAAAGAGGTTTGCCAGGCCCTCATTGCGCGGCTCGAGGATCTCGCCTGAGTAGGGGTTGACCAGGGCACTGCTGGCGCGCCCCGCGCGCAGCGCTACCGGCGTGTCCGGATCGGCCCGGACCGTAATGCTGCCGGGCTCGAAGTCCAGCTGATCCTTGCTGGCTGCGAGCAGTGAGTCGATGGACAGCCGCGCCTGCCCGGGCCCGGCCTGAAATTCGTAGCCCTGGTCGGCTGCGGCAAGAATCTGGCGTTCATAGGTGAGCAGAACCCCGGTTACCGACATCATCAGCACCACCAGTCCTGCGATCACGCCAGCGGTCAGGTGTGCCCAGAAGATTACTTTGCGAATCATCGCCTTTTGGCTCCAGCAGTCGAAAGACGCGGATGATAATCGTTATCATTATCGCTTTCAATAGATCAGCTCGCCAGGCACCCGCCAAAGCCGGTAGTCATGCCCATCCGGAGGCCGGCAATAGCCCTGCAGTTGCAGGGGGCATAAGCACGAGGTAATCTGGCGCGCCCTGCATCGTCGAGCGACCTCCCGCCACCTGAATGGTTTTGCAGGCTCCTGCCGTCCCTCCCTGCCACAGATTGCTCCTGCGGCTCCCGGGTACGACCCCCGCGGTGGGTCAGGTTGCTTGATCCCAGTATTTCGCCCGCCGGGCGAGTCATGGAGTGAAAATGGTTACGGAACAGCAAAAACGAACCACCCTGATCGCCTTGCTGGTGGTCTTTCTTCTCAGCGCACTGGACATGACGATCATCTCGACCGCCATGCCGCGAATCATTGAGGACCTGAACGGACTTGAACTGTATGCCTGGGTAACCACCGCCTACATGCTCACGTCCACCGTGCTGGTACCGATCTATGGCAAGCTCGGTGACCTGTACGGACGCAAGCGCATCCTGGTAATCGGTGTGAGTATATTTTTGCTCGGTTCAGCGCTATGCGGATTGAGCGGGGAGTTCGGCACCCTGCCGATACTCGGGGATGGTATGCAGCAGCTCATCATCTTTCGGGCGGTGAAAGGTGTGGGTGGGGCCGCTCTGTTCACCAGCGCGATGGCGATCATTGCCGACCTGTACGCACCGCGGGAGCGCGCCAGGTTCGTCGGCCTGTTCGGCGCCGTATTTGGCCTGGCCACTATCATCGGGCCCGCCATTGGTGGCTTTCTGACGGACTTTGCCACCGTCACGCTATTCGGCCATGAGGTTCCGGGCTGGCGTTGGGTGTTCTACGTCAACCTGCCGCTGGGGTTTGTCGCCCTGTTCATGATCATCGCCAAGACCCCGAATACCAATCACGCCAGCGGCGGTCGCGTGGATTACCTGGGGGCGACTCTGCTGGTAATGGCCTTTGTGCCCTTTCTGTTGGCGTTGACCTGGGGTGGCCACGAGTACGCCTGGGACTCTCTGGAGATCGCGGAGATGCTCGGCGGAGCCGCGCTGGCGCTGGCGCTGTTCGTGCTGGTGGAGCGCAAGGCGGAACACCCGGTGATTCCCCTGGAGCTGTTCCGAAATCCTGCATTTACGATTACCAACCTGACCACCTTCGTGGTGGGCATGGCGTTTCTGGGGGTGGTCATGTTCATGCCCCTGTACATGCAGGTGGTGCAAGGGGTCAATGCCACCACCAGCGGCATGGCCCTGTTTCCGCTGATGATGGGAATGATGGTCAGCAGCATCGTGAGCGGGCGTCTCGTCTCGCGCCTGGGTTTTTACAAGTCTTTCATCGTGGGAGGTAACCTGGTGCTGGTGCTCGGGGTCATTCTGTTCACCCGCATCGGACCGGACACCACGACGCTGGATCTGGCCTGGCGGATGGCGGTGGTCGGCTTCGGGCTCGGCCCCACGCAGAGCCTTACCAATCTGGTGGTACAGAGTGCGGTGGCACCGTCCCAGCTCGGCGTGGCCACCAGCTCCACCCAGTTCTTCCGACAGATCGGCTCCACTATCGGTATCGCGCTGTTCGGCACCTTCCTCACTCATAACCTGGTTCAGGAACTGCCCCGGCAGCTGCCGTCCATGCCCGGGATGAGCGCAGAGAGCATCGACCTCAGCCAGGCACAATCCCAGGCGATGAACCCGGACCTGGCCCGCCTGCGGATCGAAGCCCGTTTCGAGGAGTTCTATGGTGTGGTGGATCGCGCCTATCACGGCGACGAAGGCGCACGACAGGAGATTCTGGACAACCCCGCGCTGCCGGAGCAGCTCAAAGAGGCTGTGGCCTCCGCAGCCCAGGCTTCACCAGAACAGGTGGAGCAGAACCTGGCTCTGCTCCACGTGGCCTTGAAAGAACAGGCGGCCGCATTCAGTCACCGTTTTGGCCGGGGGATCAAAGTGGCTTTCTCCAACGCCATCACCAATATGTTCGCCACCGCTCTGTGGATCGTAATCATCGGCACCCTGATCAGTTGTTTCATTCCGGTTTTTCCTCTCCGCAGTCAGGCTGCACGCCCCGCAGCTCGCGCCACTGATTCCCAGGAGGAAGTGCTCGCTGATTGATCAGGGCCGATCGGCAACGGCACCGAATGCCGTGTGGTCCGGCGATTGACAGGTGGTTAGTGTTTCGGCAATCTGACAATTGATCATGTCAGATTATGGGGGAAGGAATGGAGCGGCAGACTCTCAAGGGACGGACCGTAGTGATTACCGGCGCGGGCTCGGGCATTGGTCGCGGGTTGGCCTCGGTCCTCAGCCGCCGCGGCTGCAAGGTAGCGATTTCGGATATTGACGAAGCGGGGCTCGCGCAGACGGCTGGAAGCCTCGAAGGCGAGTGCTTCAGCGAAGTGGTGGACGTGTCTGATCGCGCGGCCGTATTCGCCCACGCCGAGCGGGTTCGCCAGCGTCTTGGGCCGGTGGACGTGGTAATCAACAACGCGGGTGTGGATGTCTCCCATCCATTTGGCGAACACAGCCTGGAAGATTTCGAATGGCTGATGAACATCAATTTCTGGGGCGTCGTATACGGCACCAAGGCTTACCTGCCCGACATGCTGGCGCGCAACAGTGGCACGATTGTGAATGTTTCCAGCATCTTCGGAGTGGTGGGCTGGCCCAGCCAAAGCAGCTATTGCGCCGCCAAGTTTGCGGTGCGGGGTTTCACCGAGTCCCTGCGCCACGAGTTGGACGGCACGGGGGTGAAAACCCTGTTGGTCCACCCGGGGGCGGTGGCCACAAACATTGTCAGAAATGCCCGGTTTTACATGGATGAAAACGGCGGCCGCGATAAAAACAAGATTGTGAGCGAGTTTGCAAAAATCGCCAAAACCACTCCGGAGCAGGCTGCGGAAACCATTGTCGCGGCGTTGGAAGCGGGCCAGGAACGGGTGCTCCCAGGTGATGGAGCCCGCCTTCTGGACTGGCTGCAGCGTCTGGCCCCGGTCAGCTATCATCGCATCCTGAGCAGACTCAAACCGGGTAATCCCTCGCCCGAACAACTACAGAGCACTGACGACGCGGGCTGAGCGGCCTGTGTTCCTTCCGAGGGCCCGCTGAAGACGATCTTCCCAAGCCGGGTACCTCGCCGCTTGCCGCGAAACTTCGCCGCGATATCAGGCATCGACTTTCTTCGAATCGGACTTCCGTTTCTGCCGACAAACCGCTTTTCTCACCTGTTTACCATGCCAATCAACTCCAACGAAGCCTTGTACGCCATGGGGCAAAATCCATTTCGCCCATGCTAGACTTGATCGCTCACTAATCGACCAAGAAAATGTTAAGCCGATGGATGCGACGGCGAGAAACCTGCTCGACCTGGAGGCCAAGCCTCAGGGCTATTACTCGGGTGAGCGAAAGGACATGCTGCCTTACGTGCCGCGCGACACTCAGCGCCTGCTTGAAATCGGCTGCGCGGAAGCGGCGTTTTCCAGTCGTCTGAAGCAGGACCTGGACCTCGAAGCCTGGGGTGTGGAGATGAATGCCAGCGCGGCGGCGCGCGCCGCGGCGAAACTCGACCGCGTGCTTGAAGGGCGCGTCGAAGAGGTGCTGGGTCAGCTTCCCGACGGCTACTTCGATTGCATCGTCTGCAACGACGTTCTCGAGCACATCTATGATCCCTATGCTTTGCTGACGGCGCTCAAAGGCAAGCTCAGTAACACCGGTGTAATCGTCTGCTCCATCCCCAATATCCGTTACTACAAGACGCTGTACCAGCTGGTCTTCAAGAAACAATGGCGTTATGAAGATTCGGGCGTGCTGGATAAGACCCACATCCGGTTTTTCACCCTGAACAGCATCCGGGAACTGTTTTCCGAGCTGGGGTTTCGCATCATCCGGATCGAGGGCGTTCGGCCGACCCGCAAGGTCAAGATCCGAATTCTGTCCTGGATCACATTCGGCTGGTTGGCGGATATTCAGAGCTGTGAATACGCGTGCGTCGTCGCGCCACAGTGCTGACTCCGGACATCGCTGGAGCACTGTATGAAAGTGACCGTCGTCATTCCGAGCTACAACCACGGGCTGTACGTGGCGCAGGCCATTCACAGTGTCATGGAACAATCGATGGATAATGTCGAGCTCATCGTAATTGACGATGGCTCAACCGACGCTAGCCGCGACGTCATTGCCGCCCTCCATACAGATTACAACGGCGCATTTCGTTACCTTGCCCGGGAAAATCGTGGTCTGGTGGCGACCTTGCAGGAAGGGCTGGATCTGGCCTCAGGTGAGTACTTCTGCGAACTGGCTTCGGACGATTATCTGCACCCGGAGAATCTCGCCCGCCGGACAGCGGGGCTGGATGCAAACCCCGAGGCGGTGATGGTTTTTACCGACGGGCTCAATGTGGACAAGGACGGGAACGTAATCGGGCCCATCACCAAGGAGAGAATCAAGGCTGTTTACCGCAGCGCCAATCCGATTCCGCAAATTCTCAACAACAATACGCCTGTTTTCGCTACCGGCTTGGTCCGCACCGATGCCCTGCGCCGGTGCGGTGGGTTCGACGCAGATACTTTCCGGTATTACGAGGATATCGACACGCCGATCAGGCTTTGCCGGCTCGGTCGCTTCGACTACATCGACGAAAAACTTTTCTTTCATCGCCTCCATGCAACCAACGTGTCGCGGGTGACCAACCACATTCGCCGGGAGAAAATCCTGTTTTACCGCAAGATGTTAAGACAGCCGGAAATGCAGGCCTATCGAACGCTGTTGTTGAAACGCATGCGCCGCAGCGGTATCGCCCTGGCGCGCACCCTCCTCAAAGGGAGCGGTATCAACGAGGCTGATTGTCGAATCCTCACCGAGACGGTCGATCGCTTTCCACTGGATCTGCGGCTGCGCTGGTACAGCAGGCGAGTTCGGCAGAAGAACTCGCAATGCGTACCAGGTCTGGAAGCCGGCTGACCGCCACTGCTAACCGTTCAGAACCTCCGTATGTTCGCCGTGTGGTGCATCTTCAAACCAGTGACGCGTGCGGTTTGCAAACGCAACCAGTGACAGCATGACCGGGACCTCAACCAACACCCCCACGACCGTTGCCAGCGCAGCACCTGATTGCAGGCCAAACAGCGAAATCGCCACAGCCACTGCCAATTCGAAAAAGTTGGACGTGCTGATCATACACGCGGGGGCCGCGATATTGTGGGGCAGTCGCAGCCGTCGCGCGGCCAGATAGGCGAGGGCAAAAATCCCATAAGTTTGAATCAGCAGGGGAATGGCAATCAGCACGATCGCCAGAGGTTGCTCCAGGATTGTTTCCGCCTGAAAGCCGAACAGCAGCACCACGGTTGCCAGCAGGCCGAGGACCGACCAGGGTTTGAGCCATTGAGTGAAGCGGTTGAGCGCCGCGGGGCCCTTCCGGCTCAGCAGCTGCTGGCGGGTGAAAAAACCGGCCCCCAGCGGCAGCAGGACATAGAGCGCCACGGACAGCAGCAGGGTTTCCCAGGGGACCTCGATGTCACTGACGCCCAGCAGGAAGGCTGCGATGGGGGCGAAGGCGAAGATCATGATCACGTCGTTCACTGAAACCTGCACCAGCGTGTAGTTGGCATCGCCGCGGGTGAGCTGACTCCAGACAAACACCATGGCGGTGCAGGGGGCCACGCCCAGCAGGATCATTCCCGCGATGTATTCGGACGCCGTCTCGGGCGATACCCAGGAGGCGAAAAACACCCGAAAGAACAACCAGCCCAACGCGGCCATGGTGAAGGGCTTGATCAGCCAGTTCACCGCCAGCGTCAGCAGCAAGCCTTTCGGCCTTTCGCCCACGCGCTTGATGGAGGCGAAATCCACCTGAACCATCATGGGGTAAATCATGAACCAGATGAGTACGGCCACGGGCAGGTTGACGTGCGCATACTCAAGCCGGGCAAAAAAGGCGAAAGCTTCCGGCGCGAAGTTGCCGAGCAGGACGCCCGCCGCGATGCACAGGGCGACCCACAGGCTCAGGTAGCGTTCGAAAAACGGCATGGATTATCCTCGGCAATCTGTTCAAGACGGTTGATATTACTGTCCCGGTCTTCCGGGTCCAGGTCGACTTCGGCCAGCGCTGCGATGCGCGCTTCCAGCGCATCCATTACGGCGCGAAACGCACCCCCCACCCGGTCTGCGGGGGCGTTCAGCCTGGAGGGGTCGGGCAAACCCCAGTGGACTTTGAGGCTTCTGCCCAGCCAGACGGGGCAGGCCTCCTGGGCCGCGCTGTCGCACACCGTAATCACCAGATCCGGCTCAAAGTCGTTCAGTTCGCTCCAGGACTTGCTGCGCAGCCCCTCGGTGGGAACCCCCCGCTCCTTGAGGTAGTGGAGGGATAGCGGGTGAACCTCTCCCGCCGGTTGACTCCCGGCGCTGGCCGCTTCGATCCACCCCCCGGCGGTATGCCGGGCGATGGCTTCCGCAAGGATGCTGCGGCAGCGGTTGTGGGTGCAAATGAATAATACCTTCATAACGGATCCATTTGTTTGATCGCTCAAGCGCACTGGCTTGCTGCGAGCCGACGAAGGCGTGGGCGCAGTTTATTCGCTTCGGCCCGCGACGCCTGTTCAAGAATTTCCCGCGCCCAGTCCGGCAGGCGGGCCAGAGAGTAGTACACCCATTGGCCCTCCCGACGGTCGGTGAGCAGCCCACAGTTGCGGAGCTGGGCCAAATGGCGGGAGACTTTCGGCTGACTGAGATCGAGGGCGCTCACCAGTTCACAGACGCAGGCCTCTCCGGATTCGAGAATCAGCAGCATGCAGGCCAGGCGGGTCTCGTCTGCTAAACATTTGAAAAAGCTGACGGTTTCCATCGCTTGTTTCTCTATATGCGAATATATGGATATGCATATATACAGTGCCAGTATCTGGATGTAAAGGTTTGTGTGGATCGGTCAAACGGCGCAACTCGATCAGCGCAAGGGCCAGCCCGCGGAAAAGGAGCCGGAGCAATGTGTTCAGCAGCTTGCCACCTGCGGCTTCTGGAACAGGACTACGTTCGGGCGCGGAACCTCCCAATGCCAGCCATAATCCCGGGCGAGTTGCCGGAAGGTTTCTTCCCGGTAGAAGGCCACGTGAGTAGGGTCGCGACGATAGTGCCACTTGGCGAAGCGGCTGTCGTCGGTCTGGAACGTGGTCATGATTCCGAGCCAACCGCCGGGTTTGAGAAGTGAATTGATCTGGCGGAACTCGCGGGCGGGGTAGTGAAAATGCTCCACGGCTTCAGTGCAGGTCACGAAATCGTAGCTCTGGTGCAGCACTTCCGGGTGGGGTTGGAAGAAGGGATCGTAGAGGGCCACTGTGTGGCCAGCTTCCCTGAGCATGACTGCCAGAGCCGGACCCGGGCCGCACCCGTAATCGAGCCCATTCGCCGCGCACGGGATGCGCTCCAGCAGGGGTGCCGCAAGCCGATCGAGAAAGGCGCGGTAGTTGTTGTCATGGGGGTCGTTTTCGTGGAGCTCGTACTGGGCGATCTCCACGTCCGGCGCGGGTTGCTGCTTCGGCTCCAGAAACGTCGATTGGCAGCGTCGGCAGCGCCAGTAGAGCAGGTGGTCGAACTCGCCGAACCGCACGCAGCCGGAATTCTCACAGACAATGCAGATCATGGGCAGGCGTCGATCCGGGTTAAGCTGATTGATCGGATGGGGGCGCAGGTTCGGGCAATCGGCTGGCCAGGACCTTGTCCACCCTGTTACCGTCCAGGTCTACGATTTCGAAGCGCCAGTCTTCCCAGTTTACGATGTCTCCGGTGCGTGGCAGACGATCGATCAGGCACATCATCATGCCGCTGAGGGTGTGATAGCGCCCTTTTTTTTCATCGGGTACGGTCTTTAGCTCCAGGTGGTCTTTGAGTTCGGGAATCGGGGTGAGTCCATCCAACAGCCAGGAGCCATCTTCCCGCTGCACGGCCCAGGCGTCTTCTTCTCCCGGCACACCGAACTCCCCGGTAATCGCTTCCAGAATGTCCTGGATGGTCACCAGCCCCTGCAGTTCTCCATACTCGTCAATGACGAACGCGATCTGTACGCCCGAATCCCGAAACTGTGCCAGCACCTGCATGCCCGTGACGGACTCCGGAACAAACACGGCGGGCTGCAATTCCTCCGTCAGCTCGTTGCCACCGGCCTCCAGGGTCTGCTTGAGCAAATGCTTGGTGGTCGCCACCCCAAGGATCTTGCTCACGGTGCCCTCGCATACGGGGAAGCGGGAGTGGTTGGAGCTCGCAACCCTTTCCAGATTGCTCTGCAGGCTTTCTTCAGTGTTCAGGTAAACAATGTCGCTTCGCGGCGTCATCAGAGAGGCCACCACCCGTTCGTCCAGGCGAAAAACCTTTCGTACCATCTCGTGTTCGTGCTTCTCGATAACCCCCGAAGCCGACCCCTGGGCAAGAACTGCATGAATGTCCTCTTCCGTCAGGTTGCTGCTGCTCAGTTCGCTTTTGCCCAGCAGGCGCAGGATACCGTCGGTGGAGGCAGAGAGCAGTGCAACAAAAGGGCGGGAAACGCGTGCCAGCAAGGCGACCGGCGCAGCCACGAGGCGCGCGAGCCCCTCGGCGTTGTTCTGGGCGAGGCGCTTGGGGACCAGCTCGCCGATAACGATGGTGAAGTAGGTCACTGTGACCACGACCACGAATGTGGCGGTGGGGTGGCTGTATTGCGGATCGAGGCCAAGGCCCTGCAGCCAGGTGGAAAGCGGCCCCGCCATGGCGGCTTCGCCCACGATGCCGTTGAGGATGCCGATGGCGGTTATGCCGATCTGGATGGTGGACAGGAACTGGGTGGGTTCGTCCTGTAAGCGCAGGGCCCGTTTTGCGGAAGAGTCTCCGTCGTCGGCCAGGCGTTGCAAACGGTTCGAGTTCGCCGTCACCAGCGCCAGCTCCGACAGGGCGAACACGCCATTGAGCAGTATCAAAGCGGATAAAACCAGAAGTTCCAAAGTGTGTCCTCAGGTTATGCAAATGCGGAATGGTTCTGCATCCCGGCGCTCGCAGAGGCGCAAAGTGTACGTTTTGCCGTCTTGAATGAGAAGAACACAGGTCTCCACGGCTACATGAGAGGTTGGTCAGAGGCTCTCTGGCGGAGGTTCGGGCCGTCGGTTCCGGCGTCGGTCCACCGCGGGACTGGGCACGTCGTTGTCGATCAATCCATGGTGCTGGCGACGGATCAGGTCCGCATAGTAGCCGTTCAGTTCCATGAGCTCTTCGTGAGTCCCGCTTTCAGTCACACGCCCGTTGCCCAGCACCACGATCCGATCGGCGTTGACCACGGTGGAGAGCCGGTGGGCGATGACAAAGGTGGTGCGTCCGGCTTCAAGGTTTTCCAGCGCTTGCTGGACGAGCTGTTCGGACTCCGCATCCAGTGCCGAGGTCGCTTCATCCAGTATCAGAATGCTCGGATTCTTCAGAAGTGCCCGCGCGATGGTGATGCGCTGGCGCTCGCCCACTGATAGCAGGGTGCCTCGTTCACCCACGCGCGTATCGAAGCCTTCGGACAGATGCTCAATGAGGTCGTAGGCGTTTGCGGCTTTTGCCGCTGCCTCGATTTCCCGCTCGCTCGCGTCCGGCTTGCCATAGGCAATGTTGTTGCGCACGGTGTCATTGAAGAGCAGAGGATCCTGCAGAACCACGGCGATGTGCCGCCGCAGGCCGCTTTGCTTGAGGTTTCGGATGTCCTGACCATCAATGAAAATGGTGCCTTCCTCGGCCTCGTAAAAGCGCATCAGCAAACCCATCAAAGTGGACTTGCCCGAGCCACTGGGTCCGATGATGGCGACCATTTTTCCAGCTTCCACCTTGAGGGAAAAATCCTTCAGCACCAGGCGGCTGTCGTCGTTGTAGCGAAAACTGATGTTCCGGAATTCCACCTCCCCATTGATGTGTTCGGGGTCCACGGCGTCCGGCCGGTCCCCCAGATGTTCCTGCACGTTGAGAATGCCGAGTATCTCGTCGAGGCATACGGTCGCGCGCTTCACCGTCTGGTACACGCCGCTGAGGCCCTGGACCGGACCAAACAATTGCCCCACATAGCCCAGAAAGGCCACCACCGTGCCCACGGTCACCGCACCGTTGATCACCATCCAGCCTCCCACGCCGATTGCCGCAATGCGGGCGATGGCCACCACGATATTGCTGGCGGCGCTGTAGCCCTGGTCGAGCCCCACACCGCGAATTACCACCCGGTTGGCCGAGTCGACGTCGCGCATGAAACGCCGTTTCTCCTCGTCCTCCATGGTAAAGCTGCGCACCACCAGGATGCCGGAGAGAACTTCGTTGAAACGACCGTAAATTTTTGCCCAGCGATCCAGCAGGATGCGCTCCCGAGCTGTTTGCTCAGGTGCTGCAAGGGTCGCGATCAGGGCGGGCAAGGGGGCGAACAGCAGAACCACCGTTGCCAGGGTCGCGTTGAGGTTGAACATGATGATCGCGGATATGACCAGAAATACCAGAGCGGGGATTACGTTGAATAGTATTTCCGCCACCGCTGCCACCAGGCCCTGAATACTCCGGTCCAGTCGGGTCATGATGGCGCCGACCCCTTCGCTGCGCTGGATGTGCAGTGGCATGCGATGGAGCTTGCCGACCGTCGCATCAAGAAGCGCATAGTGCAGGCCGATGCGGGTGTGCCAGGTGAGCCAGTTGGAACCGGCGGACAGCGCTTCGCGACCCAGGGCGAACAGCCCCAGCCCCACTAAACCGGTCACCAGGGCGCGGACTGCATCTTCCTCAACCAGGCCGTCGAAAATGTATTTGAGGATGAGCGGCTCGACCGCATTGAGTCCGGAGACTGCCAGAGTCAGGACCAGAATAACGGCCACTGCAAAGCGCTGGGGAAAGGCAAATCGAACCGCGTGGTGAAAGCGGGTGATGCGGCTGCCGGTCTCGCGCAACTGATGCAGGTGTTCCCTCGTATGCGGCATGGGCTATCCCTGGCTGCTCAGATCTCTGGCTTGGACCACCTGGCGTCGCTGAGTTTCGACACAGGCAGGAAAGCAGGCCGCTGATTCAATCCTCAAAACAGCAACTGCTTGCTCGTCGACCCGGTTGGTCGCCAGTGGGGACAACTTCGAACTGCTGAGACAGACTATGGGGCGCAAACGACGCGCCCATGGTCCAACAGGAACAAGGCATGGGACGCGGTAGCGATGGAGTGGCTTAAAAGATCAACATGAGGATGCCGATAACGACCAACAGGCCAATCAAAAAAATAATGCCGATCGCGCTTCCGAGAAACTTGAACATAAACGCTACACCTTACTGACCAATGTGTGCCCTGCGAGTGATATGCAGAGTCCGGGCCGGCCCGCCGGTTCAGGAGAGAGGTCAAGGCGCAGTGGTGCGCCGCGCCTTGGATTAGGGCGCCATTTTCTGGCGTGCTGGTCACTCAAGGTAGGGCGGTGCTGGCGCGAATTGCCTGTATACTGCGCGTTTGTACAACAGCCTCGCTCGAGCTTGGACGCTCGCAGGATCGCTCATGCGCCTCTTCAGATTGACCGCCTTACTGCTCATCTCCCTTTCTCTGCTTCCCGGCTGTAGCGGAGGCCGCGCCGAAATCGCTCGCGAACCACCCCTGGTCCGGGTCGCCCGCCTGGAGACGGCCCAGGGCAGAGACTGGTCGACCAGCGGGACGGTGCGGGCACAATTCGAATCGCCACTGGCCTTTCGCGTGTCCGGTCAGATCATGAGGCGGGAGGTTTCGGCGGGTGACCGGGTCCGGAAGGGCCAGTTGCTCATGTCCCTGGATGAGCGGGACCTGCATCAACAACTGATTTCGGCGCGGGCCCGGTTGAGCAGTTTGCGCACCCAGGCGGAAAACGCCGTGGCGGAGCGGGAGCGCTTCAAGAAGCTGCTGGGACAGGAGCTGATCAGTGCCCGGGATTACGATAATGCGCGCACCGCGGCCGAGGCCGCACTGCAGCAGGTGGCGGCCGCCGAGGCGGAACTCGCTCAGGCCCGCAACGCCGCCGGTTACGCCAGCCTCGAGGCACCCGCTGATGGCACTTTGCTGGAGGTACTGGCGGAGCCAGGCCAGGTGGTGACAGCCGGTCAGCCGGTGGCGACCCTGGCTCAGGACGGTCCGCGCGAGGTGGAGATCTTTGTTCCCCAGAGCCGTCGAGCCGAGCTGCCCGACACCGCGCGACTGGTGCTCGACAACCAGCGGATCATGAAAACCAGGCTGCGCGAGGTCGCTGGAGCGGCCGATCCACAGACTCGTACCTGGCGCGCCCGTTACCGGATCGCGGACGATGAGCCACCGGCGCTGGGCCAGGTGGTTCGCCTCCACTTCGATCAATCCGGCGTGGGCGGGGCGGTTTACCGCATACCCCTGGGCGCCTTGTCGGAACGGGGCGCAGGCCCCCGGATCTGGGTGATTCGCGGCCAGCAGGTGTTTCCCGAACCGGTCGGACTTCTGAGGCTGGACGCGGAGGACGCCTGGATCAGCACCGACCTGCCGGTGCATACCCCCATCGTCGCGTTGGGGACGCACTTGCTCAACGAGGGTCAGGCGGTGCGAATGAACGAATGATGAAAGACTTCAACCTTTCCGCCCTCGCCGTACGCGAGCGCTCTGTAACGCTTTTCTTCATCCTGCTCACCGCGCTCGCCGGTCTCTATGCTTTTGTTTCCCTTGGCCGCGCTGAAGATCCCGCTTTCACGGTGCGCGTCATGGTGGTATCCGCCTTGTGGCCCGGCGCCAGTGCGCGGGATATGCAGGAGCAGGTGGCGGAGCCGCTGGAAAAGCGGGTACAGGAGGTGGAGTACTTCAAGGAGGTGATTACCACCGCGCGGCCCGGGCGGGTGGATCTGCAGGTGGAATTTCAGGAGTACACTCCGGGCGACTACCTTCCCGAGCTTTTTTATCAGATACGAAAGCGCATGCAGGACGTGGCGCCAAGCCTGCCGCCCGGGGTCGTGGGCCCTATCGTCAACGACGACTTCTCTGATGTTTACTTCAGCCTGTATGCGGTGACTGCGCCGGGCTTGCCACCGCGCCTGCTGACCCGGGAAGCGGAAGCGCTGCGGGACCGTCTCGCCCGGGTTGACGGGGTGCGCAAGGTGGACTTGCTGGGCGAACGGCCCGAGCGGATGTACGTGGAGTTCGACAACGCCCGCCTCGCCAACCTGGGAGTGTCCGCCGCCGCTCTGTTCGAAGCCATTCAATCCCATAGCGAACTCATGCCCGCCGGCTTGATCGAGACGGCCGGACCGCGCGCTTATATCCGGGTGGATGCCGCCTCCGAGCCGGAGGAGCTGCGCGCGGTGCCCGTGCGCGCCGGTGACCGCCTGCTGCGCCTGGGCGACATTGCTCAGGTACGGCGGGGTTATGAAGATCCGCCGTCCTACCTGGTGCGCGCCGCCGGAGAGAATGCGGTGCTGCTGGGCGTGGTCATGAGCCGGGGAGAGAATGGTCTGGAATTGGGTGCCCGGCTCCAGGACTTTAACCGTGAGATTCGCTCGGTCCTGCCGCTGGGCATTGAGCTGCAGCAACTCACCAACCAGGCCGATGCGATTCGCGAGGCGGTGAATCTGTTTCAGGTCAAATTCCTGGTGGCAGTGGTGGTTGTGACCCTGGTGAGTTTTCTGGCGTTGGGTTTGCGCGCGGGAATTGTGGTGGCCATTGCCATTCCCCTGACACTCGGGCTCACCTTCTTCCTCATGTCCATGACTGGCGTGAACCTGGACCGGGTCACGCTGGGGGCGTTGATCATTTCCCTGGGCCTGCTGGTGGATGATGCCATCATCGCCATCGAAATGATGCTGGTCAAAATGGAGGAGGGGTGGGATCGCGTCGCCTCGGCGGCCCATGCCTGGAAGGTTACCGCCGCGCCCATGCTGTTCGGCACCCTGGTCACCGTCTCCGGTTTCGTGCCCATCGGCTTTGCCCGCTCCGGTGTCGGAGAGTTTGCCGGCAACATCTTCTGGGTGCTGGCCTATGCCCTGCTGGCGTCCTGGCTGGTGGCTGTGGTGTTCACGCCCTACCTGGGTGTAAAGCTCCTGCCGTCAATCAAAAACGCCCAGCCCTCGGAGCGGGAACTCTACGATACTCCTTCCTACCACCGCCTGCGCCGCCTGATTCACACCTGCGTACAACGCCGCAAGATCGTTGTGGGGAGCACAGTCGCCCTATTGGGCCTGGCGATTCTGGCGATGGCGGGCCCGGTGCAGCAGCAATTCTTTCCCGGCTCGGACCGCCCGGAGGTGCTGGTGGACATCTACATGCCCGAGGGTTCGTCCATCGCGGCGACCGACCGGGTCGCGCGGCGGGTGGAGGCCATCCTGGAGTCCATGCCGGAAGTGAAAACCCTGTCCGCTTACGTGGGGGGAGGCGCTCCGCGCTTTTTTCTCGCCCTCAATCCGGAACTGCCTAACCCGGGCTTCGCCAAGATCATCGCCGTGACCGGTGACGGCGAGCAGCGCAGACGGGTGGAAAACGCCTTGCGTCAGCGGGTGGAGGGGGGCGAGTTCCCGGAAGCGCGGGTGCGGGTCCACCACCTGCTGTTCGGCCCGCCGGTGGTGTGGCCGGTGAGCTTCCGGGTGCTGGGCCCGGACCCGATCAAACTGCGGGAGATTGCCGACCAGGTCAGAGCCATTGCCGCAGCCACGCCCAACACAGCCCACACTCACGTGGAGTGGGGCGAACGCGCCCCGGTCCTGCGCCTGGAGATGGACCCGGAACGCCTGCGCATGCTGGACCTCAGCCCGCGGGAAGTGGCCCGGCAGTTTCAGTTTCAGTTGGACGGTGTGGCCGTCGGCGCGATTCGCGAGGATATCCGCAGCGTACAGGTGCGCGCTCGGGGGCTGATGGATCCGGAAGGGGGATCGTTCGAGGACCTTGAGATCAAGACTCTGGAAGGGCGCAAAATCCCCGTGGCGCAGCTTGGGAAATGGGTTGTGGACCATGAGGACCCGGTGCTCAAGCGCTTCAATCGCGAGCCTTTTATCAACGTTAATGCCGACGTGAGCGGCGCCCAGCCCATTGATGTTACCGACGCGGTCTGGAAGCAACTGGAGGATATCCGCGCGAATCTGCCCACGGGCTATCACCTTCAGATCGGCGGCTCGGTGGAAGCGTCCAGCGAAGCGGACGCTTCGATCCAGAAGATGCAGCCGGTTATGCTCGCCCTCATGCTCATCTTCATCATGCTGCAGATGCGTTCGTTCACCGGCACCTTCATGGTGCTCGCCACAGCGCCCCTGGGGGTGATCGGGGCGGCCCTGGTTCTGCTGCTGTTCAACCAGCCCTTTGGTTTTGTGGCCCTGCTGGGGCTGATCGGCCTGGCGGGCATTCTCATGCGCAACACGCTCATTCTCACCCAGCAGGTTTCGGACAACCTCGCAGCTGGAATGAGCCCCCTGGACGCCGTCATCGAAGCGGCGGTGCGGCGCGCCCGCCCCGTGATTCTCACCGCCCTCGCGGCCGCCCTGGCGTTTGTACCTCTGGCGACGGACCCGTTCTGGGGGCCGCTTGCCTACGTGCTCATTGGCGGGGTACTGGTGGGTACGCTGATCACCCTGCTCTTTGTTCCGGCCCTGTATGCAATCTGGTTCCGGTTGCCCCGCGCGGCGGGGTCCTGAATCGGAGTTGACAGGCCGGCCGGGCGGTGGAAGGATGCGCGGACCGTTCCCGGAACCCAGACATGCAGCTTTCACGATTTACCGATTACAGCCTCCGCGTCCTGCTCTATCTGGCGGTCAACACCGGCAAGCGCGCAAACTTGCAGGAAATCGCCTCGTTCTACCCCATCTCCCTGGAGCACCTGCGCAAGGTCGTCCACGAACTTTCCAAGAGCGGCTACCTGCGCACGTACCGGGGCAAGAACGGCGGCATCGAGCTGGGCCGCAAGCCGGAAGAAATCCGCGTCGGCGAGGTGGTGCAGCATTTCGAGGGCCACGAAAGCTTTATCGACTGCTCGAGCCTCAACTGCCGGCTTGCCGAGTACTGTACCCTCAGGGATGCGCTTGCCGAAGGGCAGAAAGCACTGTTCGAAACACTGAATCGCTACACCCTCGCGGACCTGGTGCAGGCCCGACCGGAAATCGTCAAGATCCTGGATAACCCGCTGCCCCTGCGGGTTTGAGTTCGGGCCAGTCGTCCTGCAGAAGGTCTATCCCTGGGCCGATTACATCACTATCAATATCAATATCCCCTCTCCCAACACGCCGGCTGCATAAAAAACTTCTGAAGGCGGTGGCGGCCACTGTTGGGTTACGGCCTTCGGCCTAACCCAACCTACGGGTGCTGTTGTGGCAAAGCCGTTGGTTGGGTTAGCGCAGCGTAACCCAACAATGAACTGAAGCACGGTGCATTCCCCGTTCCCGTGGCCGGGGCGAGATCCGGTAGTTTTCTCACGTAATTCCCCTAATAACTCCATCGCGCACCTGATTACACCGCCCCATTTGCGCATGCTGGTAAAGCGTTCAAGTCCGTGGATCTTCCGTGATTTCCCATAAAATGTATTTGACATGCATTAAAACGCCTGCAAAGATGTGCGAAAAATACATCATAACAGGCGGCGCATGACCACGCGCAGCCACTTCCTCCAGAAAAACCTTAAGGGGCATCTCTCATGATCAGAGCAACGCGTGCTTTAACGTTCTCCCTGCCTTTGCTGCTGGCGGCGGCATTCGCACAGCCGGTCGTCGCCAAGACAGTGAAAGTCGATATGGAAGTCAAAGAAGCGGAAATCGCCGTGGACAACGCGGGTAACACCCAGCGCATGTGGACTTTCGGGGGCGCAATCCCCGGGCCTCTGGTGCGGGTGAAGGAGGGCGACCTGGTGCAGTTCACCCTGCATAACCATGAGGACAACGGCAACAGTCACTCCATGGATTTCCATGCGGCCCGTGTCGATGTGCTCGATGAGTTTGCCGAAGTGAAGCCGGGCGAGAGCAAAAGCTATGAGTTCAGCGCGGACTACCCCGGGGTATTCATCTATCACTGCGGCGCCGACTCCATGGCCGAGCACATCTCCCGCGGCATGTACGGCGTCATCATCGTGGACCCGAAAGATGGATACAGCAAGGAGTTCCCCAAACCCGATCGTGAATACGTTCTGGTGCAAGGGGATCTGTTCGCCGAAGGCACCTCCGTGGAAGACATCACAATGGGCAAGGGCTGGGAAGCAGCGCTCATCAATGGCAAGGTCTTTCACTACGATCCGGTGCACGATCCCAACGCGAGCCTGACCATGGAAGCGGAGCCCGGTGAACGCGTCAGGGTCTTCTATGTTAATGCTTCCATCAACGAAGCCGCCGCTGTCCACCCGATTGCCGGAATCTGGGACCGGGTCTGGGACAACGGCCATCCCAAGAACATCAGCCACGGCCTGCAAACCGTGGACATCGCTCCCGCCCACGGCATGGTACTGGACATCATTCCGCCCGCCGGACGCGACAGCAACAACGCTATTGTCGACCACCGGATGAAGAACGCCATGAACGGTGCGATTTCGGTTCTCATGACTTACAAAGGCGCTGACAGCAAGAAAGGCCGGGATGGCAACCTGATACTGCGCTGACAGGGCAGCCCGACACACGGCACTTCAACCTTTTCAAAAGGAGAACAACAATGTTTCTCACACTGATGAGACGGGCCACGTGTTCCCTGCTTTTGCTGCTGCCGCTGTTCGTTCAGGCGGACGGGGCCGGCATTCTCAAGGAGCAATGTGCAGCCTGTCATGCAATGGAGCGGCCCGACTTCGAAGCGCTCGGAAAATCCGAGCGCCTTCAGCGCCAGGCGCCACCTCTGTACTACGCGGGCAACAAATACCGGCCGGAATGGCTGAAGAGCTGGCTGCAGGAACCCACCCGGATCTACCCCGTGGGCTACTTCCCGCAGTTGGCCGTTACATCCACTCCGGAAGGGGATATGCCGGACCCCTCGGCCCTGCAGGAGCACATGAAGTTGGAGCCGGAAGCTGCCGGGCAGGTCGCCACTGCTTTGATGGCGCTGCGCCCTCATGACGATCTGATCGAGTCCGACAACTACACCCCGGGCAGCGTTTCGCCGCGCATGGGCATGATGGACTTTCGCAAGTTCAAGGGCTGTAACGCCTGCCACCAGGACGCGATCGATGAAGGTGGCTTGTCCGGCCCCGTTGTATACAACGCCTGGGAACGGCTGCAGCCAGCGTTCATCTCCTCCTTCGTGCAGAACCCCAGGGCATGGGACCCCAACACCATCATGCCGGTGCCGCAGATGAATGAAGCAGCGGTGCACAAGCTGGTGAACTACCTGAAAGTGATTGGAGGTGAGCAATGAGAATTATCAGTGGAGCAATCAGCGCCCTTGTATTCATGTTCACCGCACCGGGGCTTGGGGCCGAAACTACTCCCGCCAAGGATGTGTACCGCATGTACTGCACGCAGTGTCACGGCCTGACGGGAGACGGAAAAGGTATCAATGCAGCCAGTATGAGCGTGCAGCCACGGGCGCACATCGAGAAGGAGGAAATGAGTCTCCGTTCCGACGAGGAGCTGTTCAAGACCATTGAACAGGGCGGTCCCGCAATCAATAAATCCGTGCTGATGCCCGCCTGGAAGGACAACCTCAGCTCCGAGGAAATTCAGGCCCTGGTGAAGTACCTGCGCGAACTGTGCTGTTCCGAATAATCAACTGAATCGAACCAGATGCCTCCCCTCGCAAGAGTGGGAGGCGAGGAGTCAACAATGAAGAATGCATCGAAAACGCGCGTGGCGATCTTTGTACTGGGAACCTTGGCGTTGCTGGGTGCGCTTTCGCTTCCGGCGACGGCGGAGGTGCGCAAATTCGAAATGACCATTGAAGAGATCGAACTGGACGTTGCCCCGGGCTTCAAGGTCAAAGCCTGGGGATTCAACGGGCAGGTGCCCGGCCCCCTGTTCCATGTGAAGGAAGGCGATCACGTGGAAGTGACTGTGCACAATTTCACTACGCTCAATCATACGGTTCACTGGCACGGCATGTTTCAGACGGCCAGCTGGAAGTCGGACGGGGTGCCCGACGTGACCCAGAAGGGCATCGAGCCGGGGGAGAGCTTTACTTACAAGTTCGTCGCGGACAAGGTGGGCACGCTCTGGTACCACTGTCATGTGAACGTGGCGGAGCATCTCGCGCTTCGGGGGATGTGGGGGCCGTTTATCGTCGAGCCCAAAAAGCCAACAAGGCTGGAGAAAAAAGTGACCAAGGATGCCATCCTGATGTTCTCAGGCTGGAACTCCGATGTGGCGCAAACCTATGGCGAAGGCGGCAAGCCGGGGGAGGTGCTCAACTATTTTTCCATTAACGGCAAGTCCTTCCCGATGAACCAGCCGCTGCGGGTCAAGGAAGGGGATGTACTGCGCCTGCGCTTGATCGCCGCATCGATTCCCACCTCCTTCCACCTCCACGGGCACGACATGCTCGTGACCCACAAGGACGGCAAGCCGCTGCCCCGGCCCTACGAAGCGGACGTGGTGCCTCTGAGCCCGGGCGAGCGCTACGACGTGATCATCGAGATGAACAATCCGGGCATCTGGATGACCCACGATCACATCGAGCATCACACCACCAACAACGGCAAAGACCACGGCGGGTCAATGCTGGTTGTGGAGTACGAAGGCATTGAGGCGGGAGACTTCTATCACTGGAAGGATCACGAATACGAGCCCGACTTCTACATGTCCGAGTCATTGGCCAAGCCGTTCGGGTTGCATGACACCGAAGTCCATAAAGGCAAGCTGCTGAATTGACCGCTGGACGACATGTTGGGTTACGGCCTCCGGCCTAACCCAACCTACAATTGTTGTGTAGTCATCGTAGGTTGGGTTAGCGAAGCGTAACCCAACATGGCCTTCCCATGCCGGTCCAAACTGCTGAATTGATTTCCGGCCCGAGTGTTGGGTTACGGCCTTCGGCCTAACCCAACCTACGGAAACGTCGCGTCTTGATGCGAGCTCTCTCGTAGGTTGGGTTAGCGAAGCGTAACCCAACATGGATACCACGCGCTCTCACCCGGTTCGCTTTTCAACTCACTTCGGGGAGGTCGCGCACCTGTGGTTTTGCGGCTTGGTCGTTGTTGTCCTCCGGGGCTTCCGTATGCACCAGGGCCGCGCGCTTGCTTGCATCCAGCAGCGGATTGGCCCGGTAGGCAGGCAATCGGAAGTACTCGGGGCGGTTGGATACCTTGAGCGTGTATTCCTCGGTCTCCGGTGATTTGCCCACTTGGTAGAGCAAGGTTTCCGCTTCCTCCCGCGTGACATTCAACTCCAGCACAGGCGCCTCCAGGCCGTAATCCGCCTTGGCTTCGCGGCCCAGCACCTCACTGTATTCCAGATTGGCCACCAGTCCCGCCAGTCGCTCGGCGGCCTTGACGTCGAGCCGCTCGCCACCCTCCAGGCCGCTGCGCGCGATCCATTGTGGGCCAGGCTCGCCCGAATTCTCGCTGGCTTCGTCCTCTCCATCGGACCTCGCAGAATCAGTCGACTCGAACCGCTCCAGCGTAAAGCCATTAACGTCGATGGCGGTCACCCGGTCTTTGGGAAACTGGAGGACAGTCTTGTCCTGCCAGTCGTCGCTGTCCGCCGGCACATCGTAAGCGGCCAGTTCCACGCGGTAGATCGCATCATCGTCGCCGGTCCTGGCATGGATCCGGCGCATACCCGGAGAGGTGCCCAGGTACAGGGTTGCCAGGTCGTCGTCTCCCCTGGCGAGCACCACCTTGCGCTCAAAGCTCTCATCGCTGACCTTGAAGCGCTTGCGGGCGTCCGCGCTGCGCGCAACGGCACCGGCGGTTTCGAGTCCGTTCAGGCGATCGAGCAACTGGTTGATCCGCTGCTCGTTGGCGGGGAAGCCTTCAAGCTGAGGCAGGGTCCATCCCGCTTCTGTTTTGACCAGTTGAACTTCCCCGCTTTCCGGTCCCTGCAGGGTGATGTGGTCCACCTCTTTTTTATCCACGGCCAGGAGTGGCCCGGGTTCACCGGTTGGCGAAAGACCGGAGTTGCCGAAACCCAGGCCGAGGGCCAGCACCAGTTGCACGCCGAGGAGGGCGGCCAGAATTTTCAGTTTGTTCTCCATGGCTTATACCTCCGCGAGAATCTGTTGATAGCGTTTGCGGTCGGACGCAGCCACGCGGCGTCGCCAGCCCCACACCACAGCCAGGCCGGCCAGGGCCAGTGCATAGTTCAGGTACTCCCAGAGGCGTTGCTCGCCTTCGGAAACCGGGTCCAGCGTGCGGGCCAGTTGGGTACGGCCACGCAGGGCCAGCAGGTCCTGATCTTCCAGGGCGTAGTCCACCGCATTCTGAATGAACGCAAGCGGCTGCAGGTAGAGCGTGTTCAGTCCCTGGGACGCGAGGGAGATGGCCGCATCTGATCCAAACGCGTTGCTGGCAATTACCAGCAATCGGGCGGATTCGGGTGACCGCTCGATGATGCCTGTGATCGCGGATTCGGCTTCGCTGTCCGCGGCGCTCTCTACGATGCCGTCACCTTCTGCGTTGCCGGCTGCACCTTCTGCGTCGGCGTCCTCACCGTTGGACTCAGCTGGCTCCACCGCCGCCAGGGGGGATTCCTTGCCTTTGTAGTAGGAGTCGAAACGGCCTTCCACAGCCACGGCCAGTACGCGCGAGCCACGGTCACCGTCCACTGCGAATCCGGTGGCCGGGAAACGCTGGTAGTCGGGCAGTACGGTGGTGCTGTCCGAGGTCCAACTGTCTTCGGAACTTCGCAGCAGTTCGCTGACCGAGCGCTGACTGTTCTTCTCGCTGTCCACAATGATGGGCGAGGCCCAGTTCATGGTGAGCTGACCCAGCGAGGCGGTGATGGGGTTGTCCTCGCTCAAACCCGCACCGCGCAGATCCGGGAAGTGCGGATAGGGCACCATGCGGTAATCACGCAGGGTCAGACCACCGATGTTGCGCTGAACCGGAATGGGCAGGGCCGCATTCTGCGGGTCGAGCACCATGCTCTGCTCAATCTCAATGCCGTGATGGGCCAGCCATTCGTCCAGACCGGAGTCCTGGGTGTTGGCGCTGACTGTCTGTGAGACTTCCACGCTGTAAGGCGAGGTGGTCATTACCACATTGCCGCCGCGCATCAGGAACTGGTCGATGGCAAAGCGCTGCTTCTCATCCAGTTCGCTGGGCGCCAGGACCAGCAGCAGGTCTGCCTCCTCGGGTACGCGGCCGTTCTTCAGATCCGTCTCCTCGATCCGGGCGTTCTCGCCCAGCACCTGTTCAAGCTGGCTGAACTGCTGGCCGTGGGGTCCGAAGGACTGGGGTTTGAACAGTGCCACGGTGTTCAGTACGCCGGGGGTCAGGCGCTGAATGGCGGCGTCGATGGAGCGCTCCAGAGCGTTCTTGTCGAGCACATCCGGCAGGGGCACTTGCACCAGGTCGTCCCCGCTTTCCAGCACCATGTAAAACCAGAACGGGTCCGGGTCCAGCAAGCCCGCGATCTGCGGGCCGAAGCCGTACTCGTCCAGCAACTGTTCCGCCAGATGGCCGTCGCCGCCGTCCGGATCCTGGAAGCTGATCTGCAACCGGTCGCCGGCAGCCGCCTTGTAGCGTTCGAGCAACTCTTCAAGCTGCTTGCGCAGCTCCTGCAGGCTTTCGGGCAGTTTTTCGTCCGGCGACATGTAACCCCTGAAGGTCACCGTCTGATTGAGCCCGGCAAAGGGATCGCCCCCGGCGCGCCACGCTCCGGCCACCTTGCGGATGGCGCCGGTGATGGCGTACTCCGGGTTGTTCAGGACAACATCCAGTTCCCCTTCCTGATGGGACTTCACCTCGATCAGGTCCTGATAGCTCAGGGTTTCAAACTCATCTCCGTAGGCAATCACCACGTCGAAGTAAGAACTTACTACGGCGGCCTGGTAGCGATCCGCCGTCTGGAAGGGGACGGGGCGGATGCCGTACTGGGCTGCCGCTTCTTCTTCCGCCTCCGGGTCGCGGGTGGGATCAATGAACTCCACCCGGGCGCGGCCGTCTGCCGCCACTGCGTACTCCTCCAGCAGGTCTTTGATCTGGGGAACGATCGGTGCCAGGTAGGGATGCGTCTTCGCGGAGAAGTAACCGCGAATCAGCAGCGGCTCCTGCAGGCTCGCCAGTTGCTGTTCCGTCGCCTCGGAGAGGGAGTAGAGATTGCCCTCGGTGATGTCCGCCCGGGCCCAGTTGATGGGGGCGAGCCAGAGGTTGGCCGCCAGGAAGTTGGCCGCAGTGAGACCCACCAGCCAGCCCCAGAGCGCATGATTGCGGCTGCGGGGGTTGCCGGCCCAGCGCAGGCGCTCCAGGCTGAACAGATTGAGGGTCAGGAACACCCCGACCATGGACAGGTAGTAGTAAATGTCCCGTAAATCCAGCACGCCGCGGGTGATGGAATCAAAACGGGTGCCGGTGCCCAGCAGGGCCAGCAATCCGCCTATTTGGTGGCCGAACAGGTTGGTGAGGGTGTCCGAGCCAATCAGGTAGAACACGCCGCAAACCACCGCCGTCAGGATCAGGGCGACGATGGGGTTGTCCGTGCGGACGCTCATGAAAAGCCCGATGGCGATGTAGCCGGCCGCCAGAAACAGGGTCGCCACGTAACCGCCAATCACCGGGCCCCAGTCCAGCGGCCCTAGCAGGGCCACAGTGAAGGCGAGGGGCAGGGTCAATGCCAGCGCCACGGCCACAAGCCCGAGCGCGCCGAGGAACTTGCCCAGTACCAGTGACAGGGGCGAGATGGGTGCGGTAAACAGGCTCTCCATCGTTCCCGCCCGCCGCTCCTCGGACCAGGAGCGCATGGTCAGGGCCGCCACCAGGAAGATCAGCAGCAAGGGCATCCACTGGAACATGGGCCGCAGATCGGCAATGTTGCGGGCGAAGAAGGTTTCCACCCAGAAGAACACAAACAACGTAACCGCCAGAAAAGCCCCCAGGAAGAGGTAGGCGGCGGGTGTGGAAAAGAAGCCGCGGAACTCCTTGCTGGCCACGCGGCCGATGGGTTTGCTCCACTCAGGCATGGGCCACCTCCTTATCCTCCAGTTGGTCAGTGCTTACCTCGTGGCTGTTTACGCGGGCGAATACCGCTTCCAGATCCTGCCGTTCCGGCTTCAGTTCATGCAGGGCCAGGCCGGCGCTGGTGAGTGCCGTCGCGACCCTGGGCGCAACCTCGGGCGCGGCGTCCAGGCGGTAGCGGTGCAAGCCTTCGCTGGCGGACTCCTGGTTGATGGCCGCAACCCCTTCCACCTTGTCCAGAGCGGCGCGGGCATCGCCGTCCACGGTAACCAGCAGTGCCCGGCTGCGCTGCAATTCGTCGATGCGCGAGTCCACTTCCAGCCGGCCCTGACGCAGTATCAGCACCCGCTCACACACGGCCTGAACTTCCTGCAGGATGTGGGTGGACAAAATCACCGTGGCGGTTCGGGCCAGTTCCCGAATCAGGTCCCGCATGTGCAGGATCTGGGTCGGGTCCAGCCCGTTGGTGGGCTCGTCCAGAATGACGATGTCCGGCTCGTGAAGAATGGCCTGGGCCACGCCCACGCGCTGCCGGTACCCGCGGGACAGGGTCTGGATGGGGGCGGTGGCTTTCTCCTTCAGGGCCGTGCGGCGGATTGCTCGCGCAATGGATTCATCCCGATTGCCTTCCGCAACCCCGTGCAGGCTGGCTTGGTAGCTCAGGTAGTCGATCACGCTCATCTCCGGCCACACCGGACAGTTCTCCGGCAGGTAGCCAATGCGGGCCTGAATGGCTGCCGTATCCTTGCCGACCTCCAGATCGTCCACGCGAATACGCCCCGCAGTGGGTTCCAGATAGCCGGTAATCATTTTCATGATGGTGGTCTTGCCCGCGCCGTTATGGCCCAGCAGGCCCACCACTTCGCCGCGCTCGATGCGAAAGCTCACATCATCCACGGCGGTGAAGTCGCCGTAACGGCGCACCAGGTGTTCTACTTGGATCATGGAATTCTCTCCTCGAGGAAAGATTTGTTATTGAATTGCGATACGCAATGCGCCCACAGCCGCGACGCCGGAGGGGGCGGCCCGGGGCCATGACAACAGGTCCGGGAACGTGGACCCGGAAAAAGGAGGGGAGCGCGCAAAGGCGGCGCGGAAGCTCACCGATGCGAGAAAATTTCTGAACCGCATTGATCGGTGGACCTCCCAAACGCCAACACGGGGTTAATGTTAATTGAAGCGACAAGACCGATTCCGGCCATGAAAGTTCCGGCTCGGAATCAGGCGGAATGTGGGAGCGACGAATGGAATTTCAAGAGCCTGCGGCCCATCAAGAAGCTAAAAGGGTGGTGACTTTTCAGCCTGCGCCGGAATGCCCCGCTAAGGCTGGCGCTGAAAACAACGAAGCGGTGGAAGGTGATTTGGGTGAAGCGGGTTCGCGCGAGAACACTATGATTAAAATCTAGCTCGACCAACCGTATAGGTACAGTGCAATGAGCGTGTGAATCAAGTAAATGATGAACAGAAGCGAGCCAAAGAGCAAAAGTGAGAACTGTATGCGGCAGGCGATCACCGTGCGTCTGCTGACGGGCAATGGGTCGGTCAATCCTTTGAATCTTTTTCGCCTTGAAATGTTTGGCGCTGCGATGAGGGTGAAATAGATCCCGGTCTTCCAGTAGTTGAAAGGCCACACAAGGCAGTTGATCTGCTCGGACCTTCGGAAATACGGTTCCCGCAGCAATATATCATCCAACCGCGACAGGACACGATGGAGATAAATCCAAAGAGGGATCATGGTGATCAGTAGAACTGCGACACAGCTCCAGATGACCAGCATCGTTAACAACATGGGGTGGAGCTCGCTCCAAACGATTTCAGTCACGATTTGCACTCGTCCTCACAAGACAGACATAGCTGCGTTTGAAAGCTTAGGTGTGCCGCGTGCCGACCATTCCGTACCTGAAGGTTTGCACAATGTTGATACGCCCAACGCGTTAACGAAGTCGATTGGTTGCCCATTGGCATTATACAAATTCCGCGCTGTGCGACCGGAAAAATAGCCAAAAGCAGCACCTCCAGCTCCGATTGCTAGCGCTCCAACCCAGCCGACCGGGGTAGCCATAAGGAAAATCGCCAACCCTGCTCCGGCGCCGAAGGCGACACCACCCATTATGCCACCCACACTCTCCACCAGGATCTCGTTCTTTTTCCCGGCGTCATTCGTCTGCGCGATCTCATGGCAGGCGATTCCCAGCCCCACGATCGACAAGGCTACACCACCGCGTGCGGCCAATTTGGAAACGCGCTGCATTTTTGCGATCTGTCGGGTAATGGGCTGGGTTGGGGCGGCACCGCGCTTGCGCGAAATCCGTAACATCTCGTTGGGGCTTTTGCTTCCGTTAAGCAGAAAGTGCGTGGGGCCAAGCCGCTGGGTGACTTGTTTTACGAGCTTTGCGCGACGGTAATCATAGCGCCCCTTGCTGATTTCACCTCGTTTGAACTCCTCGTAATTCTCAACCATCTCGGCGAGCAGCGGAGCGTTCCCCTTGAATGTCCGGTCGATGGCCGCCAGTTGGGCCGAACCCGTGCCCAGCATGAGTTTGGCAAGGCCGATTTGCAGGTTTCGCTCGTCCGGGGTCGCGGTGCTCCAGTCGCGCTGCAAAACTGGATACCAGTCCTCCAGCGAGTAAACGGGGCGCTGTGGAATAGGGCAAGACTGGACAGGCACTTCCAGCCGGATCAGTTGCCCCGGCACAATGTGGTTGGGGTTTTTGATCGCCGGGTTTGCCGCCCGGATGGAGCGGATAATTTCCTGACGCCGAACTGGCGTTACCTGACCATAGTAGCGATTAACGATGGTCGTAAGTGTGTCGCCGGTCGTAACCGAGTACGCGACGGTGTCCGTAGAATCCCTAAAGTGGCTGGTCATGGCTTATTCCCTGTTATTTGCTTCCCGAATCCCGCCTCCGGCGCGGGGAAAATTATGACGCCGTGATCGAAGCCTTTCATGCGAAAAAAGTTGTACTCCCTCGCCGTTGGATTGTTAGTCTGGTCACATCGCGGTCGTCGGGGGACTTATGTCGGGCGGTGGGTGTCATCTGCGCCGAATCAGCCGGGACAACTCTCGAATCGGTCGTTCAATAGCTTTCGAAGTAACTGTGCCTGTTCTTCCAGCACCACGGAATAGTTGGTCCGCAGGCCCAGCGGCACCTCGCAATCGTTTGAATCGGCGATGGACTGATCCTTTCGGAACTGGACACGACCATCGCCAAGTATCAGGATCTGGCGTCGCGCACCCAGGGCGGCTACGACATCGACGATCTGGCTGGCCTGTACACCCAAATGGGACGTGAATACAAGCGATTGCCCCAGTTGTACAAGGATCTCTGGGCCATCTTTGGCGCGGTCAAGAACAGGGTGACTACGAGCAGCTTCGCCAGGTTCTGGTGCCCAGGATGAAAGAGATCAACGGGGAACTGGTGGACGTCAATCTTGAAACAAGGGCGGACTTTTATCAGGCGCTGACTGAGTTTGGGGGATGTTTGAAGGTGGCCCTGCAGTCTGCCAGCTTTTACGAGGACAGCGCCTTCAGCGACTGGACAGCACCGCGGCAGTGTTGCTCTAGAAACGCGGGCACGGCTTCGCGCCCCGCTACGTAATAGGCAAACTGTCGCTCTGCTTGATAGGCACCAGGCTGAAATTGGACTCAATGTTGGTCACCCCGGCAAACTTCAGGATGCGTTGCATGACCAGCTCGGAGAAGTGATCCATGCTGGTGGCCACCACTTTCAACAGGTAGTCGTAGGAGCCGCTCATCCCGTGGCATTCCACGATAAACTCCTCGGCCTCTACCTGGGCGAGAAACTGGCGGGTCTTGGCCTCGTCCTTGTCGAGGCGGATCTGGACAAAGGCTGTGACCTGCAGCCCCAGCTGGCGCTGATCCAGGCGCGCGGCGTAGTGGCGGATCGCACCGCTCTCTTCCAGGGCTTTCATCCGGCGGAAGCAAGGGGACTCGGAAAGGCCCACGCGACTGGCCAGTTCCACATTGGAGATGCGCCCTTCTGTCTGGAGGATGCGCAGTATTTCCCGCTCGGCACGGTCAAATTTCACAGGTGGATTCCTTCTATTTGTTTCAACGACTCGGCATATTAATGCCCAAACTGACGTATTGGAACAATTTTTAGGCGAAAGTCGTCCCTTTAGCATTGTTATGCTGCCCTGCTATTTATCAGGAGGACGAGCCATGACAGCCAATAACACGCCCAACCTCGAAAACCCCATGGGGCTCGACGGCTTTGAATTCGTTGAGTTCGCCGCGCCTGAGCGCGGCATTCTGGAGCCTGTATTCCAATCCCTCGGCTTCAGTTGCGTGGCGCACCACCGCTCGAAGGACGTGGACCTCTGGCGTCAGGGAGACATCAATTTCATCATCAACTACGAGCCCCATTCACCTGCGGCCTACTATGCCGAAGAGCACGGCCCGTCGGCCTGTGGCATGGGCTTTCGGGTCAAGGATGCGGCCAAAGCTTACGCCCGCGCCGTGGAACTGGGCGCTGAGCCGGTGGATGTTCCTACCGGCCCCATGGAGCTCCGGCTGCCAGCCATCCGCGGCATTGGTGGCGCCGTTCTGTATTTGATCGACCGTTACGAGGACGGCCTGTCCATCTACGACATCGACTTCGAGTTTCTGGAAGGTGTGGACCGGCACCCCGAAGGCTGCGGCTTCAAGGTCATCGATCATCTTACCCACAACGTCTATCGCGGACGGATGGATTACTGGGCCGGTTATTACGAGAAGCTCTTCAACTTCCGCGAGATTCGCTACTTCGACATCAAAGGCGAATACACCGGCCTCAAATCCCGCGCCATGTCGGCGCCGGACGGAAAGATCCGCATTCCTCTGAACGAGGAGGCGGAAGGGGGCAGCGGCCAGATTGAAGAGTTCCTGGTGCAGTACAAGGGCGAAGGCATCCAGCACATCGCCTTTCTCTGCGACGACCTGCCCGCCTGCTGGGACCGGCTCAAGGCCCTCGGCATGAAGTTCATGCCACCGCCGCCCGAGACTTATTACGAGATGCTGGACGAGCGCCTGCCCAACCACGGCGAGCCGGTGGACGAGCTCAAATCCCGCGGCATTCTGCTGGACGGCTCCACGGAAGAGGGCGACCCGCGCCTGCTGCTGCAGATCTTCTCTGAAACCCTGGTGGGGCCCATCTTCTTCGAGTTTATCCAGCGCAAGCGTGACGAAGGCTTCGGCGAAGGTAACTTTGCGGCGCTGTTCGAGTCCATAGAGCGGGATCAGCTGCGCCGCGGCGTTATCAAAGCCGGGGCGGGAAAGGAGGCGAATGCCTGAGGAGCTAACGATGCAACTGAAGCGGATTCACCACGTCGCCTACCGCTGCCGCGACGCGAAGGAGACGGTGGAATTTTACCAGCGCGTTCTGGGCATGGACTTCGTGCTCGCCATCGCGGAGGACCGAGTGCCCTCCACCAAGGAGCCGGACCCGTACATGCACGTGTTCCTGGACGCAGGGATGGGCAATGTGCTGGCGTTTTTTGAGCTGCCCAACTCCCCGGACATGGGGCGGGACGGTAACACGCCGTCCTGGGTGCAGCACATCGCCTTCGAGCTGGAAGATTTCGCGGCGCTGAAAAAAGCCAAGGCGGCGCTCGAGGACGAAGGGCTCGACGTGCTTGGGCCGGTGAACCACGGAATTTTTCAGTCCATCTATTTCCATGATCCCAACGGCCACCGCATCGAACTTGCCGCCAACACCTGCACGGACGAGGAAATGCGCAAGCTCCACGAAGTCGCCCCGGCCATGCTGGAAGAGTGGAGCCGCACCAAGCGGGCGCCCAAACATGCGGCCTGGTTGCACGAGAAGGAATTCGTGGAGCCGTAAAACGCAACGGGCGCACTTCTGCCGTCGTTGACCCTACTCACAAGCTCGAACAAGATCCGGAGGTCTGCGTGCACACCATCAACGAAACCCACGACCCTGCCCTGAAAAGCTGGGTCGAATCGGCTAATGAGCCCGGTTGCGATTTCCCGATCCAGAACCTTCCCTTCGCCGTTTTTCGCCACGCGGAAAGCGGGGAAAGCTGGCGCGGCGGGGTCGCCATCGGGGACCGTGTTGTCGACCTGAAACGGCTACGGGCCGAGAAGTTGTTCAGTGGTGACGCGGCTGAGGCCGTGGCTGCCGCGAGCGAAGAGTCGCTTAATGCCTTCATGGGCCTGGGGCCTGAGTACTGGAGCGCGCTGCGGATTGCGTTGTCCCGCGCCCTGCGGGAGGGTGCGAAAGAGGAGAAGGCCCTACGCTCCTGCCTGGTACCCCAGTCGCAGGTGGTGTTCGACCTGCCCGCCCGTATTGGCGACTACACGGATTTTTACACTTCCATCCATCACGCCACCAACGTGGGCCGGCAGTTCCGCCCGGATAATCCGCTGTTGCCCAACTATCGCTGGGTGCCGATCGGCTACCACGGGCGCAGCTCGTCCATTGGTGTGTCCGGGCAGAGCTTTCCGCGGCCCTGCGGGCAGACCCGGGCGCCCGATCAGGAGGTTCCGGCATTCGGGCCGTCCCGGCGCATGGATTTCGAGCTGGAGATGGGCATTTATATCGGTGCCGGCAATCGGCCGGGGCACCCGGTGGACATCGAAGAAGCGGAATCCCACATTTTTGGTCTGTGCCTGCTGAACGACTGGTCCGCGCGCGACTTGCAGGCCTGGGAATACCAGCCGCTCGGGCCCTTTCTTTCCAAAAACTTCGCCTCTACCGTCTCCCCGTGGATCGTCACTCTGGAGGCGTTGGCGCCCTACCGCCTGGGGTTCAACCGGGGCGAGGGGGAGCCGCAACCGCTGGCCTATCTGGATTCCACCGGCAATCGGGCGGCGGGCGCCATCGACATTTGCCTGGAGAGCTGGATCGAAACGGAGAAAATGCGCGGCAGTGGCGCGGCGCCGGTGCGCCTGTCCGCCACCAGCTTCCGGCACTCCTACTGGACCATCGGCCAGCTGGTGACCCACCACACCGTTAACGGCTGCAACCTCTGCCCCGGCGATCTGCTGGGCAGCGGCACCCAATCCGGTCCGCGCCGGGAGGAGGCGGGGTCAATGCTGGAACTGTCCGCCGGCGGCAAAGAGCCGGTAGACCTGGGCAACGGAGAGCAACGTGCCTTTCTGGAAGACGGCGACAGAGTCATCCTGCGCGGTTATTGTGAGAAAGAGGGCGCAGCCCGCATCGGCTTTGGCGAGTCTTCCGGGACGCTGCTGGCTCCCGTCCACCCGGCGGTCAGATAATTGCGGCCGGATCACTCATCCCACTGGCACACCGAGGGCAGCGAATGAAACTGTACAGCTATTTTAGATCGTCAGCCGCCTACCGAATGCGAATCGCATTGAACCTGAAAGGGCTTGACTACGAAACCGTGCCCGTCAGTCTGATCAAGGGGGAGCAACAGAGCGACGACTACCTGGAGCGCAACCCCCAGGGGCTGGTACCCGCCCTGGAACTGGACGATGGCAGCATCCTGACCCAATCGATGGCCATGTGCGAATACCTTGAAGAACAGTATCCCCAGCCGCCCCTGTTGCCCAAAGCGGCCACGGATCGTGCGCGGGTGAGAGCCATCGCCAATATGATTGCCTGCGACATTCATCCCCTCAACAATTTACGGGTACTCAAATACCTGACCGGCCATCTGCACGATGCGGAAGAGAACAAACTGGAGTGGTACCGCCACTGGGTGAACACCGGCTTCAATGCCCTGGAGAAGGTTCTCGCCAACGGCAATCACACAGGAGAATTCTGTCACGGTGACCAGCCCGGCCTGGCGGACGTATTCCTGGTGCCGCAGGTGTATAACGCACAGCGATACGACTGCGACCTCAAACCGTTTCCTTACATTGCCCGTATAGCCGCCCGGTGCCAGACGCTTCCCGAGTTTGCCAAGGCGCACCCGGACAATCAGCCGGACGCCGCCGCGAAGTGATACCCAGGGGGTCGACTTTCCCTGTGCACCACAAGCGCGCTTTTTTCGTGAGCCACCTTGAAACACAATTTCGCTCTCTGCACCGTAAGTGAACAGGGCCGGTAACGCCGCATGACTGTCCGAGAGAGATCTACTGGTTTTCCGGGCACAAGGACTTCGCTCCGGGTGTGTGTGTCGGTGGGTCTGAAAGCGCGTTGTCACGGGGCTTTCGGGAACCCGCGACTCGCTGACAACAATCCGGCCCATTGATTATGATCCGCCAGCGAGCGCGTGGCACATTGGTTGCTGAGTGCATGCCGTCTTCACATCGGCAGGTGCACACCCAATGCATACGGACAAAGCAAACCGCATCGAAATCTTCAATCTCCGGCTAAAACAGAGCCGCATCTTCCATCTCAGTTGGCTGGCCTTCTTCATCTGTTTTTTCGCCTGGTTCGCCTGCGCACCGCTGATGCCGGTGATTCGCGGCGAGTTCGATTTGTCTCCCGCGCAAATAGCCAACATCAATATTGCGGCGGTTGCCATCACCATTCTCGTGCGGTTGGTAGTGGGGCCTCTCTGTGATCGCTTCGGACCGCGCCGGACTTATTCCGGCCTGATGCTGATCGGTGCGATTCCCGTCTTCGGCGTCGCCGCTGCACAAAGCTACGAAAGTTTTCTGTTGTTTCGTTTACTGATTGGCGGTGTGGGCGCGAGCTTCGTAATCACCCAGTATCACACCTCGGTGCTTTATGGCCCCAACGTCGTCGGCACCGCCAACGCCCTGGCAGCAGGTTGGGGCAACGCAGGCGGCGGCGCGGCACAGGCGCTGATGCCCCTGCTGCTGGGAGGTGTCGTGATGCTGGGGGTGCAGGAAGCAGCCGGGTGGCGAGCAGCGCTGTTGGTGCCCGGCGTTCTGATGGTGATTATGGCCTTTGTCTACTGGCGCTACACCGAGGACTGTCTGGGTGGCAACTTCAGTGAGCTCCGGGCCGCTGGCCTGATGTCGGACAAAAAAGGCGGCTGGTCGAGCTTCAAACTGGCTGCCTCCAATTATCGTGTGTGGATGTTATTCGTCACCTACGGCGCATGCTTCGGGGTGGAGATTTTCATGCACACCATCGTAGCCATTTACTTCATCGATCACTTCGATCTGAGTCTGAAAACCGCCGGCCTGGCCGCCGGCAGCTTCGGTCTGCTGGCGCTGTTTGCACGCGCGCTGGGGGGCTGGTTGTCGGACCGGGTGGCTCGTAACCGGGGCCTCGATGCGCGTACTACTTTGCTGTGTGCGTTAATTGTGTGCGAAGGCACGGGCCTGGTTCTGTTCTCCATGATGAACGCCCCGGCGCCGGCAATTCTCCTCATGCTGTGCTTCGGCTTGTTTACCCACATGGCTTGCGGGGCCACCTATGCCCTGGTGCCTTTTGTGGACCGCCGGGCACTGGGCGGGGTGGCCGGCATTGTGGGCGCAGGCGGTAATGTGGGCGCGGTGGGCGCCGGCTTTCTTTTGTTGTGGCTCGCCGACGTTCAGCTAACGCTTTCGGTGCTCGGGCTCCTGGTGCTGGCGTCGGCACTGTGCGCCATTGCGGTTCGCTTCTCCGCGGAGCACAAAGCGGCGGAGGAGCGCTCGATTCGCGCGGCCAACAGTGGGGCGCAGATTCCTGTAGTCGCGGGTGCATCCCGGTGAGCGTTGCCACGGGCAATCCCCGCGTCTCTGATCCGGTAACAATCAAAACCACCTGCCCCTATTGTGGCGTGGGCTGCGGGATCACTGCCACTCACCTCCCGGGTGCGGAACAGCCGCTTCAATTGCAGGGCGATCCGGTGCATCCGGCCAACCTGGGCCGGCTCTGTGTCAAAGGGGCTGCTCTGGGGGAGACCATCGAACTCGAGGGGCGATTGTTGCGCCCACTCATTCGGGAGAAAAACGAGGCGGCACGGTCTGTGTCCTGGGATGAATCCCTGAGCCGGATTGCCGACGGAATCCAGCGAGTCATTGACCGTCATGGACGCGAGGCGGTGGCGTTCTACGTGTCTGGGCAGTTGCTCACGGAAGATTACTACGTTGCCAACAAATTCGTAAAAGGCTGGCTCGGCACCGCGAACATCGATACCAACTCCCGCCTGTGTATGTCCTCGGCGGTGGCGGGACACAAGCGGGCCTTTGGGGAGGACATTGTTCCGGGCAACTACGAGGACCTGGAGCAGGCGGACCTGGTGGTGCTGGTGGGCTCCAACACCGCCTGGTGCCACCCGGTGATTCATCAACGAATTCTCCAGGCGCGCTGCGACGACCCCCGAAAGCGGATTGTCGTTATCGACCCGCGCCGCACAGCCACTTGCGAGCAGGCCGATCTGCACCTATCGATCGCGGCAGGTAGCGATGTGTGGCTTTTCAACGGGCTGCTCGCCTACCTTCATGACCACGGCGAGGTGGATGCGGAGTTTGTGGAAACATCAACCCGCGGAGCCGAAGAGGCCTTGCGCGTTGCTCGTGAACATACAAAAGATATTGAGGGAGTCGCCGCTGCCTGCCAGCTTCCTGCGGACCAGGTGCAGGAGTTTTACAGCCTTTTTGCACGCACCCGGAAGGTGGTCACGGTGTTCTCCCAGGGGGTAAACCAGTCCTCCAGCGGGACTGACAAGGTCAACAGCATCATTAACTGCCATCTGCTGTCGGGCCGAATGGGCAAGTCGGGCATGGGGCCGTTTTCGATCACCGGACAGCCGAACGCCATGGGCGGCCGGGAGGTGGGCGGGCTGGCAAACACCCTGGCCGCACATCTGCATCTGGAGTCCCCCGCACATCGCAAACTGGTGCAGGATTTCTGGGGCAGCCCGCGGATGGCTGAGCGGCCGGGTCTGACAGCGGTCGAGCTCTTCGAGGCGATTCACCAGGGGCGCATCAGAGCGCTTTGGATCATGGCCACCAATCCGGTGGTCAGCCTGCCCGATGCGGACCGTGTGCAGAACGCACTGCAGAAGCTCGATCTGCTGGTGGTTTCCGATCTGTTCGCAAATACGGACACGGCTCGGCACGCCCACGTTGTTCTTCCCGCACTGGGGTGGGGTGAAAAAGACGGCACCGTCACCAACTCGGAACGGCGCATTTCCCGGCAGCGTGCGTTTCTGCCTGCGCCCGGTCAGGCGCGACCCGATTGGTGGGCCGTGTGTCGGGTCGCACAGCGGCTCGGTTGTGCAGGGTTCGACTATCGCGATGCCCACGAAATATTCTCCGAACACGCAAGCCTTTCCGCCTGGCGCAACCGGCCGGGGCAGGTGCCCCGCGCGTTCAACCTGGCGGGGCTTGCCCGCTTGGACCGCTCTGCCTACGACGCACTGGAACCCTGCCAATGGCCGCTTTCAGAAGAGAGCGGCGACAGCGCCCGTTTGTTTGAGAATGGCGTGTTTTTTCATCCCGATGGCAGGGCCCGCTTGGTTCCCACTCCCCCGAGGGAGCCCGCGAATCCGCCCGACCACGAGTACCCGCTGGTACTGAACACGGGGCGGGTACGCAACCACTGGCACACCATGACCCGCACCGGGCGCTCCGCTCGTTTGTGCGCCCACTTGCCGGAGCCTTTCGTGGACATGCACCCATACGAAGCCATGCTTCATGGCGTTCAGGGCGGCCATTTGGTTCGTGTGGAAAGTCGTTGGGGAAACATGGTGGCGCGCCTGCGTTGCACCGCCGATCAGCCGCGGGGCGCAGTGTTCATCCCCATCCACTGGACCGATCAGGTGGCCTCCGACGGCCGGGTTGGCGCCCTGGTGAATCCAGTGGTGGATCCGGTGTCCGGTGAGCCGGAATTCAAGCACACGCCGGTGCGGGTGACGCCATTTCCGGTGGATTGGCATGCTGTGATGCTCACCCGCTGGCCGCTGCGCGCCGGGAGTGAACTTTTGCCGGCCTACTGGACCCGAATCCAGGGGAGCGGTTTTCTCCGCTATGAACTGGCCGGAAGGGAGGCTCTTGAGGACCCGAGGGACTGGTGCCGCACGTTGCTGGGCCTTGGAGAGGAGGTGCTCTGGTGGGATGTGCGGGAAACCGGCTCGGGACGATATCGGGCAGCGGGTGTGATCGATGATCGCCTGCAGGTCGGCTTCTTTCTTTCCCCGCGAGCGGATCTTCCCGATCGGCATTGGCTCGAAGATCTCTTTGGGCAGGGCCAACTCAGCGAGGCCGACTGGGCTGGACTTAAACTGGGCTGCCCGCCGGCGGGTTCAACCATTGGCGCGGGCGCCACGGTCTGCTCCTGCTTTTCGGTCAACCGGAACGCCATTATCGAGGCGGTGCGAGAGGCCGGACTGGATTCTGTAGAAGCAGTCGGCAGGGCACTCGGTGCGGGAACCAACTGCGGTTCCTGCCAGCCGGAAATTCGTCAGTTGATCGAGCGCGCTCGTTACCCGGAGGATGCGTGAGTGCAGGGCCGGAGATTTCACAAGCCGATGTGACCGTCGCCGTTCTGGCGGGCGGTCGGGGCTCGCGCATGGGGGGCGCGGACAAGGGCCTGCTGAGTCTCGGCGGCCGACCGCTCGTGGAGCGCGTACTCGCGTCCGTGCCCGCTGAACAGTCACGGCTGATTGTTGCCAACCGCAACCTGGATGATTACCGCCGCTTTGGGACTCCCGTGTACACTGATCCCTGGCCCGATCAGCGAGGTCCGCTGGCGGGCATTCTCACCGCAATTCGAGCGGCCAAAACCCCCTGGGTGCAGATTCTTCCCTGCGAAGCCATTCGTCTTCCGCAAACCATGGGCGCAACCCTGCGAGAAACTTGCGCGCAATTGCCGGCGAATATGGCCTATCCCCGTTGGGAGGGCCAGGGCCAGTATCTGTGCTGTCTTCTCCGGCGGGATCTGCGCGCCCCATTGGCCGCTGCTCTTGAAGCCGGGGAACGCCGGGTTGCCCGCTGGCTCGCCCGAGAGCGCGCCGTTCCGGTGGACCTCCCCGTGATTGGCGAGCCATACATCTGGAGCATCAATACCGAGTCCGAATGGATTTACGCGCAGGACGTGATAAGCCCTCCCGCAGCTCGACACACCGACAATAGTGAACCAACCCGTAGGTTGGGTTAGCGAAGCGTAACCCAACACCGAGCTTCAATCTGGCACTGTGTTGGGTTACGGCCTGCGGCC